>JAUNDE010000007.1:0-7906 GCA_030526265.1 Eubacteriales bacterium
TCCTCACTATATTTCGTGAGTATCATATTGTTTTTCTGTTTTTTATCTCGTATAATAGCGTTGTATTCAACAGTACCATATTTGAAGTTTCATTTTTATCAATGTTCTTCACTTATTATATCTAATGAATAGGAGGAACACCATGGATATAAATTATGAATTATATAAAGTATTTTATTATGTAGCAACAACACTGAGTTTCTCAGAAGCTTCAAAGAAATTATACATCTCACAGTCAGCGGTAAGCCAGTCCATCAAGACGCTGGAAGGAAAGCTTTCTCAGACACTTTTCATAAGAAGCACAAAGAAAGTTCGCCTCACCGCCGAAGGTGAAATCTTACTTCGACACATTGAACCGGCACTCAGCCTGATCAGGCGTGGGGAATCCCAGCTTCTGAAATCTGTCACAACAGGTGGTCAGATCAGTATCGGTGCAAGTGATACCATTTGCCGATATTTTCTCGTTCCTTACATCGAGCGTTTCCACGAAGCATTTCCAAACCTGCACATCAAGATCGTCAATTCCACCTCCATCGGTTGTGTTGACTTGTTGAAATCAGGTCAGGTGGATCTGATTGTTGTCAACTACCCAAATGCTTACTTAAATAATCTCGAAACAGTTAAAAGAACGAGACGGTTCCGCGATGTGTTTATCGCAGGAAACGCTTACAACTATTTGAGAGGTTCCAAATTGTCATTTTCGGAACTTTCTGAGTATCCACTTCTTATGCTTGAAAAGAAGAGTACCACAAGCGAATTCTTACATGGTCTGTTCCAGCAGCATCAGCTGGAACTTGTTCCGGAAATCGAGCTTAGCAGTAACGATCTACTGATCGATCTTGCAAGAATCGGGCTTGGCATCGCATTCGTCCCGGATTACTGCGTTCCGAAAGATGCTGATGACCTCTTTGTCATCAATACACATGAACAACTTCCTGAAAGAGAACTGGCAGTTGTATACAATGATAAACTATCACTGTCTCCTGCAGTCACTACATTCTTAAATTACTTTGAATCATTGCCTTCCCAGAATGTCTGAATCAATGATTCAATCTGATTCACATTGCAGTATTTCATACCTTTCCACTCCCGTGGAAAGGTATTTTTATATTGCCTTTCCGAAAATCGCTCATCAAGGAGCAGGATGATCCCCTTATCATCCTCAGTGCGGATCACCCGCCCGGCAGACTGCTGCACTTTATTCATTCCGGGATAGACATAGGAATAATGGAATCCATTCAGCCCCTTTTTGTCAAAGAAATCTTTTAAAATCTCGCGGTCTCTGCACACTTGCGGAAGTCCGGTCCCAACAATGATCGCTCCGATCAATCGCTCTCTTGCAAGGTCGATTCCTTCTGAGAAGATCCCTCCCATCACGCAGAATCCCATCAGGCTTGCATCAGAAGTTTCCTCAAATTCTTCCAGAAATATTTCTCTTCCCTCTTCGGACATATAAGGTGCCTGAATGATACATTTTATTTCTTCGCTTTTACCACTCTTCTCTAACATTTCAAGAAACTGATCATATACCTGTTCCATAAATTTATAAGACGGGAAAAACGCCATGTAATTCCCTTGTTTTGCATTCGCTACTTTATATAAGTAGGACGCATATCTGCGATACATATCTTCGCCTCGCAGCGTGTACTTTGTACTCACATCAACCCCCTGTACAAGAAGCCTCTGTTCCTCTGAAAATGTCGATTCTGCATACACCGCATAATCATCCGGATCTACACTTAATAATTGTTTGTAATAATCAATTGGAAGCAGCGTCGCCGAAAAGAAGATTGTACTGTTTCCCCTGCTCAGATACGTGCTGAGATTCTTCGCCGGGTTCACACAGAACAGCCGAACCCGAAATCTCCCATCATCATCAAGTTCTGCATAGATTACATAGTTCTCATCCAGACTTTCATAGACACTGATAAACGTTCGAATCTCAAAATATAATTCCAGTGCGTCTTCCCGCACACTGTCCTCTTTCTTTTCCTCTAAAAATCGTTCCAGTTCAGCCATCACAGACAGCAGTTTCAGATAGATATGGGCGATCGAGTTCAGGACAGTAATGCCATCGCACTCTCTCTTCAGAGACAACAGCTGTTTATTACACTCATCGAGACGTTTCGCAAGCTTCACATCCAGAAACTTCACCTGTCTTTTCACCTTCATGATATCTTCTTTATAAAGGCTCGCACTGTACATTTCTCTTCCGCGTTCTACAAGATTATGTGCCTCATCGATCAGAAACAGATAATCGCCCTTTACACCTTCTCCAAAAAAGCGTTTCAATCTTGCATTCGGATCAAATGCATAGTTATAATCGCAGATCACTGCATCCATCCAGATAGAAACATCAAGTCCAAGCTCAAACGGACACACATTCCATTTTTTTGCCTGTTCTTCGATCACTTCACGGCTCATATCATTCTGTCTTGTGATCAACTCATAAACCGCATCATTCACCCGGTCAAAATGTCCCTTTGCATACGGACAATAATCCGGGTTACACTCCGCCTTCTCACAGAAACAGATTTTCTCCTTCGCAGTCAAAATAATTGTTTTATAGCAAAGTCCCTTCTCCTTCAAAAGCTGAAATGCCTGACTTGCTACTGTTCTCGTGATCGTCTTGGCCGTAAGATAAAAGATCTTATCTCCGAGACATTCCCCAACCGCTTTCACTGTCGGGAATACGGTTGCCATCGTTTTACCCACACCGGTAGGTGCCTGAATAAACAGTTTCTTCTTATGATAGATCGTTCTGTATACGGATGCTGCCAGTTCCTTCTGACCCACTCTGTACTCATAAGGAAATTGCACTTCTTTGATCGACTGATTACGGATTCTTTTCCATTCGATCTGAAACCTCGCCCATTTTTCATACTCATTCACAAGATGCTGAAACCACACATCAAGCTCCGACACATCAAACGAACTGCGGAAGCGCTTTATCTCTTCCGTCTCCATATTACAGTAGGTCATCTGTACATCGATACATTCCTGTTCCTTCTCACACGCATAAATATAAGCATAGCATTTTGCCTGAGCAAGATGTACCGGAATCGGCTCTTCCATACTCTGAAGATCCTTATAAACTCCCTTGATCTCATCAATGCAGTATCTTTCTTCTTCAGAGATGATCCCGTCCGCTCTTCCTTCTATTTGTAAATAAAATTCATCAAATTCAATTTTTGTACGCAGTGTTACCTCTGCCTGATATTCTGATCCCATCTGCCTTTGAATCTTACGGTGGATCTTCGCACCAAGCTGCATTGCATCTTTATCAGCAGCTGCAACACGGTTGTCGATATCTCCACCTCTTAAAATAAATTCAACCAGATTACGAACCGATATCCGGATTACCTGTTTATCCATTCCATTCACCAATTATATTGTGATATGGATTTCTTCACTCTTCGAGCTCCCGAAATCCCCCTAACATTGTATCACTAATCAGTGCATTCTACCATATGATTTCGATACCACAGCGGCATATGCTGAAGCTGGCACTTCGGATTCTTCCTTTCCTTAATCGCAATCGTATTTCGAAATTCCTTCCACAGCTCCTGCATCATCTGTTCCTTCTCTGACACACACGATACCTTTTCTCTGTCTATTTCCAGATTGGATGCCAGCACCCATTGTTTTCCCGCTTCATGTACTGCATATTCATTGTGTGTCTCATCATATATTATCCAGTTTTCAATTGGTAACCGGTCCGCAAAATGTGGTGCAACATACGTAATCACTCTGTTTTTTGGTTTGAATTCAGAAAACAGAACTCCATTTTCAAGCTCCTGAAACCGAAGGAATCCTGTCCACTGATGTGCTTCTTCACCTACATTCTTTGCAAGCTTCACTACTTTCCCAACCTGTGGATGCGATAAATGTTCCATAATCCTCCTGCTGTTTGGAATCTCCTTTGCTGCAAACATCGTTGCCAGGATCGCGTCACCTTTCATTGGATCTGTCGACATCGCAGCTTGATAAATGATCTTATACGCATACCATCCCAGGTGTTCCATGATCAACCGTTCTACCGCCTGCACTTTCTTTTCCGACCCTTCCACCCGAACATACTCACAGAACATTTCTGTATCCAGATACCCTTCCAATCGAATTCCATACTCTTTGATCCCGTCTCTCAAATGGGATTTCCATGCTTCATAGATTGCCGAGAACAGCCCTTCGATCGAATCATTACACACAAATATTTTTTTCACTGATCTCACCACCAAATCTCACATCATCAAATAAAGACAGCTGCCTGTATGACATCTCTCTCACTCCCCTCGGTACTTTCATACCCTCCAATAGATTTCTTGCTATATAATTTTCCTCCATTTTTGTGGGATATAACATTCTTCCATTACACGTCAAAAAATACATTGCACGTTTCATCGCAACTCCCATTTTCTTCAGATCCGTAAAATCAAGAGAGCTGTACCTCCTTGCCATCACGATCTTCTGTGCCGAACGATACCCAAGACCCGGAACACGAAGAAGCAGCTCATAGCTTGCCTGATTCACTTCTACAGGGAACACTTCCATATGCTTCAAAGCCCAGTTACACTTCGGATCAAACAACACATTAAAATTTGGATTCTCTTCAGACAAAATCTCGTCCGCCTCAAAGTGATAGTAACGCAACAGCCAATCCGCCTGATATAATCTGTGTTCTCTGAGAAGCGGCGGTCCCTCTTCTCTGACCGCAGGAAGATCCTTATCATCATTCACTCTGACAAAAGCAGAGTAGAACACTCTTTTTAAGTCAAATTTCTGATACAGTGATTCCGACACGCGCAGCAATTGATAATCCGTCTCTCCGGTTGCTCCGACGATCATCTGCGTACTCTGTCCGGCAGGCACGAATCTTGACGCATTTCTATATTTCTGGATCTCATATTTATTCACAGACCGCTCATTCTGTACAAGCCTCATCGGTGCAAGGATATTCTTCCTCGTCTTATGCGGTGCAAGCTTCTTCAGTCCATCTGCAGTCGGAAGCTCCATATTCACACTCATTCTGTCCGCAAGAAATCCTACCTTCTGCACAAGCTCAAGACTGGCTCCCGGAATTGCTTTCACGTGAATATATCCCTGAAAACGATGTTCTTTTCTCAATTTTAAAAGTGTGGCATACAATAGCTCCATCGTATAATCCGGATTACGGATCACACCTGAGCTTAAGAACAATCCTTCAATATAATTTCTCCGATAAAACTCCATCGTCAGTTCACAGACTTCATGCGGGGTAAAAGAAGCACGCCTGACATCATTCGTTCTTCTGTTAATACAGTATTTACAGTCAAAGATGCACTCATTCGTAAACAGGATTTTTAATAATGAAATACACCTGCCATCTTCCGAAAAGCTGTGGCAGATTCCCGACTGTGCACAATTCCCGATTCCTGTCCCGTCATTTCCGCGCGTTGTTCCGCTTGATGTGCATGCTACATCGTACTTCGCGGCATCCGTTAATATCTTCAGTTTTTCATAAATCGATATGTTTTCTGTAATCTTCATAGAATACCTCCGAAAGAATCCCACAAACGCAAAAACGAACATATGTTTGTATATCAATGATACAAACATATGTTCGTTTTGTCAATATGATTTCAAACTTAAATAAAAAACTAAATTCCGGTTTTGGACCAAATGCAAGTTATATTTTATTCACCGCATCTCTCAGATACTGATTATCCACCTCATGGAATTTCTCCAGCTGAACAAGCTCTGCAAGCTTTGGATCGATCGGCATCTTTCCGATCACCGGAATGCCAAGTCCTGCTGCAATCTCATCGATGTGGCTCTCGCCAAATACAGAAAGCTTTTTGCCACAGTCCGGACACTCAAGATAACTGTAGTTTTCTACGATTCCAAGTACCGGTATGTTCATCATCTGTGCCATGTTGTAAGCTTTCTTTACGATCATCTGAACAAGATCCTGAGGAGATGTCACGATCACAACTCCGTCTACCGGAAGTGACTGGAACACTGTCAGCGGCACATCGCCTGTTCCAGGCGGCATGTCCACAAACAGATAATCAAGATCTCCCCAGACAACATCTGACCAGAACTGCTTTACCACACCTGCGATAACCGGTCCTCTCCAGATAACCGGATCCTCCTCGTTATCAAGAAGAAGATTCACTGACATGATCTTTGTGCCATCCTTCGCTTCTCCCGGAATAATTCCGGCTTCTGTTCCGATTGCCTTTTCATGGATTCCGTACATTTTCGGAATCGATGGTCCCGTGATATCCGCATCCAGAATTCCGACATTGAATCCCTGTTCTCTCATCATGCGTGCAAGCGATGCAGTAACCATTGATTTTCCTACACCACCTTTTCCACTCACAACTCCGATCACTTTATGTATACGAGAAGATGCATTTAACGGTTCTTTGAAGTCAACCGGTTTGCTGCTGCATGATCCAGACTGTGAACAGCTGGCACAGTCTGATGGCGAGCATCCGTTTTTCTGTTCTCCCATTTTATTATTCCTCCGTAATCATTATTCCTCTACTGCTGCGATAAGTTCTACTTCACAGAGAACTTCCTTTGGAAGCGTCTTCACAGCAACACAGCTTCTTGCTGGTTTTGATGTGAAATATTTTGCATAAACTTCATTGAATGCTGCGAAATTACCCATATCTGACAGGAAACATGTTGTTTTCAGAACGTGGTCAAAATCTGTTCCTGCTGCCGCAAGGATCTCACCAAGATTCTTGCATACCTGTTCTGTCTGTCCTTCGATCGTATCTGCCTCGATTGCATCTGTTGCCGGATTGATCGCGATCTGACCTGCAGAATATAATACTCCGTTGTGTACAAATCCCTGTGAATATGGTCCCAATGCTTTTGGTGCTTTTTCTGTTGCTACTACTCTCATCTTACATTCTCCTTTGCTTTTTAACATTTTTACTGTACAGATAAAACATTTCTTTTTTACATATTTGAAATATGGTATAACTTTCCCACCACTTACAGAACCTGCCACTGGCAGCTTCCTCCGGATGCATGGCAACTGAAGCAAGCCCTTGATGATTAATCATCAAAGGCTTCTTTCATCTTATCCATAAATCCTTTTTTCTTTGGTTTCTTTTCGTTGTCAACAGGCGTATTCAATGTATTTCCTGTCAATTCATCAAACTTACGCAATGCTTCCTTCGCCTCCGGGCTCAGTTTCTCCGGCGTCTGGATCACCAATGTAACATAATGGTCTCCTCTCACCTGAGAATTGCGTATAGACGGAACACCTTTTCCTCTCAGACGAACTTTTGTATCTGTCTTTGTACCCGGTTTTACTGTATAGAGCACATCGCCGTCTACTGTTTTGATCTTCACATCTGCACCAAGTGCTGCCTGCGCAAAGGAAATCGGTGCTGTTGAGAAGATATGCATATCCTGTCTCTGGAAGATCGGATGTCTTGAGACTGCAACTTCCACCAGAAGATCTCCTCTCGGTCCTCCGTTGACACCCGGTTCACCCTTCTCACGGATGCGTACACTCTGACCATTGTCAATACCTGCCGGAATGGTTACAGAAATCTTCTTCTTGTTTGCAACATATCCTGTACCGCTGCAATCCGGACATTTGTCTTTGATGATCTTACCACTTCCCTGACAGTCCGGACAGGTCTGAACATTCTGTACCGTTCCAAAGAACGACTGCTGTGTATATACAACCTGACCTTTTCCGCCACATTTTGGACATGTCTCCGGTGATGTTCCAGGTCTAGCTCCGGTTCCGTTACATTTCGGACACTGATCCTTCAGTACGACCTCAAGTTCTTTCTCACAGCCAAACACTGCCTCTTCGAAAGAAATACGCACTGACTTACGGATGTGAGCTCCCTTCATAGGTCCCTGATTTCCACGGCTTCTTCTGCCGCCGCCAAAG
>JAUNDE010000007.1:7916-79301 GCA_030526265.1 Eubacteriales bacterium
AGATATCTCCGAAAATATCTCCAAAAATATCACTGAAATCAGCGCCGTTAAAATCAAATCCGCCATATCCGGCTCCGGCACCGCCTGCTCCACCATCAAAGGCAGCATGACCAAACTGATCATACTGTCTTCTCTTATCCGGATCACTGAGCACAGCGTACGCCTCCGAAGCTTCTTTAAATTTTTTCTCTGCCTCTGCATCTCCAGGATTCATATCCGGGTGATACTTTTTGGCTACACTTCTGTATGCTTTTTTCAGTGTGGCGTCGTCCGCATTGCGGTCAACGCCAAGCACCTCATAGTAATCTCTCTTCTCTGCCATTTTTATACTTCCTTGTAGTCTCCGTCTACAACGTCATCTCCGTCAAATCCCTCTGGAGCCGGTCCCGGGTTTGGACCTGCACCCTGTGCTCCCTGAGCCGCCTGTGACTGTTCGTAAACTTTTGCAAACAATTTCTGTGCACTCTGCATCAATTTCTCTTTACCCGCATTGATTTCTGCAACCTGTGCATCTGAGATATCCTCCATGTTTACTTTCTCAAGGAGTTCTTTTAATGCTTTGCAGTCAGCCTCAACTGCCGCTTTATCTGCTGCATCGATCTTATCGCCAACTTCTTCCATAGCTTTCTCTGTCTGGAATACCATAGAATCAGCATCGTTCTTAGCATCGATTGCTTCTTTACGTTTCTTATCCTGAGCCTCGAATGCTGCAGCTTCTTTTACAGCTTTCTCGATCTCATCATCTGACATGTTAGATCCGGCTGTGATTGTAATGTGCTGTTCTTTACCTGTTCCAAGATCTTTTGCAGATACATTTACAATACCGTTTGCATCGATATCGAATGTAACTTCGATCTGCGGGATTCCACGTCTTGCCGGCGGAATTCCATCGAGACGAAACTGTCCAAGTGATTTGTTATCTCTTGCGAACTGTCTCTCACCCTGAACAACGTTGATATCTACTGCTGTCTGATTATCAGCAGCTGTAGAGAAGATCTGGCTCTTCTTTGTAGGAATTGTTGTATTTCTCTCGATCAGTCTTGTAGCGATACCACCCATTGTTTCGATAGAAAGTGAAAGTGGTGTTACATCAAGAAGAAGGATATCGCCTGCGCCTGCATCTCCTGCAAGTTTACCACCCTGAACAGAAGCACCAAGTGCTACACACTCATCCGGGTTCAATGACTTGCTAGGCTCTTTTCCTGTAAGCTGTCTTACTTTGTCCTGTACTGCTGGGATACGTGTTGATCCACCGACAAGAAGTACCTGACCAAGCTCTGAAGCTGTGATGCCGGCATCTGAAAGTGCTCTCTTTACAGGCTCAGCTGTTTTCTCTACGAGGTCATGTGTCAATTCATCGAATTTTGCCTTAGTAAGGTTCATATCCAGGTGAAGTGGACCTGAAGCATTCATGCTGATGAATGGAAGGTTGATATTTGTCTGTGTTGCTGAAGACAATTCTTTTTTCGCCTTCTCAGCTGCTTCTTTTACTCTCTGAAGAGCCATTTTGTCAGCGGCAAGATCCACACCGTTATTTGCTTTGAAATCTGCAATGATGTAATCTACGATCTTCTGGTCGAAGTCGTCTCCACCAAGTCTGTTGTTTCCTGCTGTAGAAAGTACTTCGATAACTCCTTCACCGATCTCGATAACAGATACATCGAATGTACCACCGCCAAGGTCATATACCATGATCTTCTGCTCTTTTTCGTTATCAAGACCATAAGCAAGCGCTGCTGCTGTAGGCTCGTTGATAATACGTTTTACTTCGAGACCAGCGATCTTACCTGCATCTTTTGTTGCCTGACGCTGTGCGTCGTTGAAGTATGCAGGAACTGTGATAACAGCTTCTGTAACCTTCTCTCCGAGGTATCCTTCTGCATCTGCTTTCAATTTCTGAAGGATCATTGCAGAAATTTCCTGTGGAGAATATTTCTTATCATCAATTGCTACTTTGTAGTCAGAACCCATCTCTCTCTTGATAGAAGAGATTGTTTTCTCTGCGTTTGTTACAGCCTGACGTTTTGCCGGTTCACCGACAAGACGCTCTCCTGTTTTTGTAAATGCAACTACAGATGGAGTTGTTCTTGCACCTTCTGTATTTGCGATAACTGTTGGCTGTCCACCTTCCATAACGGCTACACAGCTGTTTGTTGTACCCAAGTCAATACCAATAATTTTTCCCATGATTTATTCCTCCTTAATTTGCAACCTTTACCATACTGTGACGTACCACGGATTCGCGGTACATATAACCCTTCTGAAATTCTTCAGCGACGATATTCTCGCCAAGTTCTTCATCTTCCACATGCATCACTGCATTGTGGAAATCCGGGTTGAATTCCTGACCAACTGCCTCGATCGGCTTCACACCAATTCCTTCCAGTGTAGTCATTAATTGTTTATAGATCTTATCCATTCCTTCTACAAATGGATCTTCCTTTTTCTCCTCCGGAACTGCTGCGAGACCACGCTCGAAATTGTCTACAACCGGAAGGATCTTCTCTATGACATCTTTCGCACCAATCTCGTACATCTGAGACTTCTCTCTTTCTGTACGCTTGCGGAAGTTATCAAACTCTGCCATCTGACGAGTGATCTTATCAGTAAGCTCTTCGATCTTCTCATCTTTTTTATCTTTTTTCTTCTTGCCGAAAAGCTTCTTCTTTTCTTCTTTTTCAGCATTCTCAGAGGCTTCTTCCTCTGACTCTTCCACTTCTGATTCTTCTGCTGAATCGTCTGTTTCTTCCACTATCTCATCAACTGACTCTTCGGAAGCTGATTCCTTCGCTGCTTTTTTTGCTTCTTCAACAGCCTCTTTCACCATTTCTTCCTGAGTCTTCTCCTGATTCATTTCTTTTTCTTTATCCAATGGTAATCCACCTTTCCTTATTCTTTCTTATGGAAAATGGCATCCAGCTCGCTCTGGAGCCTCTTCAGGGATTTCAGCACATGTTCATAATCCATACGTTTCGGTCCTATAATACCGATTGTGCCCTTCATTCCATCTCCCAATTCATATGTTGCAGTTACTACACTGCAATCTTTCATATTCTTCACCGGAGTTTCATCTCCGATATAAACCTGAATTCCTGTGTTCTCTTCCTGTGAAAGCGTCTGCGTCACAAGTTCTGTAAGCTGTTGTTTCTCCTCAAAAGCACTGATGATTTCCTGAGCGCTCTGCGTATCAGAAAGCTCCGGATATTTGAAAATGTTTGTCGTTCCGCTTGTATAGATCTGCATATCGTCATCGATATGAATCGCATCTGCGACTGCATCAACAACATTGCTGACGACATCACCATGAATTCCGGCCTGTTCCTTTAATCTGATGATCAGTCCAAGATTGATCTCTTCTACAGTAAGGCCATTGAGAGATGTGTTCAGAAGCATATTCAGCTTCAACAGTGTCTCATTACTCAGCGGATCTTCTACGGTAATGATCTTGTTCTTGATCACATTTCCTCCGAATACAATGACTGCAATGATCTGTTCGTCATCGAGCTGTGACAGCTGAATGAATTTGATACGATTCGCACTGCTTCTTGGTGTCGATACCATCGTCGCATAATTCGTGTTCGTCGCCAGAACTTTTGCCGCCTGCTTCAGCAGCTGATCCATCTTATCTGCCTTCTCGAGCATCTGTTCCTGCATCTCATTCAGTTCCTGTTCCTTCTCTTCCATCAGCATATCTACATATAAACGATAGCCCTTGTCAGAAGGAATTCTTCCGGCGGAAGTGTGCGGCTGTAAGATGTAGCCAAGTTCTTCCAGATCTGCCATCTCATTACGAATCGTTGCTGAGCTTAAGTTCAGATCCGAATATTTGGAAATCGTTCTCGATCCGACCGGCTCGCCGGTTTCCAGATAAGTCTTGATGATCGCATGTAATATTTTCAGTTTTCTTTCACCAAGCTCTTCTCTTGCCTGCATCTCATCTCCTCCTTCGATTTATTAGCACTCATTAAATTCGAGTGCTAATCTTTACAGTTATTAATGTATCACCGCCTATTTTATTTGTCAACACAGTTTAGGATTTTTTTATAATTCAAAATGTTTAGGATTTTTTTAATTCAAAAAAAGAATAAGTGCATTCCCTAAAGAAGCACTTATTTTCTTCTGATATATTCCATCCATTCCCGGATTTCTTTCTCATGTCCGTTTTCACTTGGCTCATAGAATCTGGCGTCACGGATCTCATCCGGAAGATACTGTTGATCCACATAGTGATTCGGATAGTCATGTGCGTATTTGTATCCGATGCCATGCCCGATCTTCGCAGCCCCTTTATAGTGTCCATCCTGGAGATGCTTCGGAACATTCGTCTTCACACTCTTAACATTGTCCATTGCCGCAAAGATCGCATTGCATGCCGAATTGCTCTTCGGTGCCGTAGCGATATAGGTCACCGCCTGCGCAAGAATGATCTGTGCCTCCGGCATCCCCACTCTCTCAACCGCCTGTGCTGCAGAGACTGCTACCGTAAGCGCCATCGGGTCTGCATTTCCTACATCTTCTGATGCACAGATCATGATACGTCGGGCGATAAATTTCACATCTTCACCTGCATACAACATTTTCGCCAGATAATATACGGCGGCATCCGGATCAGAACCGCGCATACTTTTGATAAATGCTGAGATCGTATCGTAGTGATTATCTCCTGTCTTATCGTATCTGACAACTCGTTTCTGAATACACTCCGACGCCACATCGAGCGTGATGTGAATCTTTCCGTCGGCGCTCCTCTCCGTTGTTAAAATACCCAGTTCGATCGCATTTAATGCATTTCTCGCATCACCGCCTGCTATATCTGATAAAAAGTCAAGTGCGTCCTCATCGATCTCTGCATCATAGCTTCCCATTCCCTTTTCTTTGTCATAGACTGCTCTTTTCAAAAGTACTTTGATATCATCTTTTGAAAGCGGATATAGTTCGAAAATGCTTGATCTTGAGATCAAAGCCCCATTCACTTCGAAATATGGATTTTCCGTTGTTGCACCGATCAAAATGATCGTACCGTCTTCAACAAACGGAAGGAGGTAATCCTGCTGCCCTTTATTGAACCTGTGAATCTCATCCACGAAGAGGATCGTCTTAGTCTGATACATACCTTTCAGTTCCTGTGCTCTTTTCACAACCTCTTCCATATCCTTTTTGCCCGCGACCGTAGCATTGATCTGTTTAAATTCCGCACTTGTCGTATTCGCGATCACTTTCGCAAGCGTTGTCTTACCGGTTCCCGGAGGTCCGTAAAAAATGACAGAACTGATCTTGTCAGCCTTGATCGCACGATAAAGAAGTTTATCTTTCCCAATGATATGCTGCTGCCCTACCACTTCCTCAAGCCTTGTCGGTCTGAGTCTGGAAGCAAGCGGAGACTCTTTCTCCGCAGTCTGTTCTCTCATATATTCAAATAAATCCATTCATATCCCTCTGTTTCTATCTGCAATACTGCCTTCATGCATTTTTTATTCTCCAATGATTTGGAAATACCTCATTTTCAGTCCAGCAAAAGTTCATCCACTGTCACAAATTCAAATCCTTTCGCCTGCAAAAGATCAACGATCCGAAGTGCAGCATCCACCGAACTTTTGTAGCAATCATGCAATAGAATAATATCACCTTCTCCGGCTTCCGTCACTACTTTATTTACAATCTCATCTACATTTGTCGTTGTCCAGTCAAGTGGGTCGATCGTCCAGAGCACAGGCATAACCGACATTTCCTCTTCCAGCTCTCTCTGCCATGCACCAAATGGTGGCCTCATATATTGCGGTTTCTCACCTATAATCTCCTGAATGATCTGATTCGTCAATTCGATCTCATTGATCGCCTCTTCGTCCGGAATCCTCGTGATCTCAACATGATGGTACGTGTGATTGCCGATCAGATGTCCTTCATCCCATTCTCTTTTCACAAGTTCCGTGTATTTCTTCGCATTCTCTCCAATCAGAAAAAATGTTGCTTTTACATTTCTCTTTTTCAATCCATCTAACAGAGCTGGCGTGCTGACAGGACTCGGTCCATCATCAAATGTAATCGCAATTTTCATACACTCCTTTATTTCTGTGCCATTCACATCCACAACAGTCTCCGGCTTTTCATACACTCTCTCCGAAACTTTCGTATGTCTATATATCCTCGGCACTCCAAATGAAAGTACGATCAGGCTGAAAGCCCAGCACATCATATAAAACAGCCATTTCCAAACGCGCATCATTCCCTGTCACCCAAGCGGATCCTTTCCTATAATTTATATGAAAGTAATAAATTTGTTATGTTGCATTCTATTTTTATAAATGTTATAATTCGAAACGTGTCTCAAACACATATTAATAAGAAAGTATTCTCTTCGATCAAGAAGCGAATCATCTCATATAATCGAATGAAAGGATGAAAAACATGGAACAAAGCACCAGAAAAGAAAATAAAATGGGTGTCATGCCCATCCCAAAACTTTTGATCACGATGTCACTTCCTATGATGATCTCAATGCTTGTACAGGCCCTTTATAATATTGTAGACAGTATGTTCGTTGCCAAGCTCTGCGAGGAAGCCCTGACTGCGGTATCACTCGCTTTCCCGATACAGACACTTATGATTTCCGTAGCTTCCGGCACCGGAGTCGGTATCAATGCGCTCCTCTCGAGAAATCTTGGTGAAAAAGATTTTGAAGGAGCCAACAATGCTGCACGAAATGGTATCTTCCTCACGATCATCAGCTGCATTGTATTTGCACTGTTCGGAATCTTCGGATCTCATTTTTTCTTCGCTGCTCAGACAGATAATGAGACCATCGTTCGATACGGAACTCAATATGTTTCCATCATCTGCATCATGTCTGTCGGAATCTTTATGCAGATCACATTAGAAAGACTTCTTCAGTCGACCGGAAAAACATTTTACAATATGATCACACAGGGACTTGGTGCGATCATCAACATCATCCTTGATCCGATCATGATCTTTGGACTGTTCGGTTTTCCAAGACTCGAAGTTGCCGGTGCAGCACTTGCAACAATTACCGGACAGGTGATTGCGGTCATCATCTCATTTTACTTTAATATCAGAAAAAACAGAGAGATCAATATCAACATGCGGCATTTCCGTCCGCATAAGGCAACGATCTCTGACATATACAAAGTCGGTGTTCCTTCCATCATCATGCAGTCCATCGGATCTGTCACAACATTCGGAATGAACAAAATATTACTGATGTTCACACCTACAGCTGCCACTGTATACGGTGTCTACTTTAAACTCCAGAGCTTTATCTTCATGCCTGTATTCGGTCTGAACAACGGAATGATCCCGATCATCGCATATAATTACGGTGCACAGAACAAGAAACGAATCATTCAGACAGTTAAATTAAGTATTGCAATTGCTGTAGGAATCATGCTTTTTGGACTCGCCCTTTTCCAGACATGTCCGGAGTGGATGTTAAGAACCCTCTTCGATGCATCAGAATATATGCTTGAGATTGGAGTACCTGCTCTCAGAATCATATCTCTCAGTTTCCTGTTCGCAGGATTCTGTATTATCTGTGGTTCCGTATTCCAGGCACTTGGAAATGGCGTGTACAGTCTGATCGTCTCTGCGGCAAGACAGCTCTTTGTAATCCTTCCTGTCGCTTATACATTCGCAGTATTTTTCGGACTTCATATGGTATGGTGGTCCATCGCGATCGCAGAGATCGTATCACTTACCATGTCAACGATCCTGCTCATCAAGATCTATAAGCAGAAAGTAAAACCACTGCCGAACTGATTCGTAACATAACATATAGCATAAAGAGGCTTTTCCAAAAACAGATTAGACAGCCTCCCGAAAAAAATCAAAAAAGTCAAAAGACAGCAAAAGACACATGATCAAAACACGTTGCCTTACCCTCGCTTCCTACTGTTTTGATCATGTGTCTTTTTCCGTCTTCTGATTTTCAGTTATTTTATGGCACTCTCTCGTCTAATCTTTTTATTTCGAATTCAATCTTTCCCCAACTGCTCCACCTGGGTGGATCAGCGCGAACTGCTCATTCCTATAGTCTGTCTGGTCTATGATCGCAGCCTGCAGCGCATGAAAAATCACAATGGTTTCCGTCATGCTCGTCGTGCCCTGACTGTTATATCTGTCCGTCTCGCGGTTTATATACTGTTTCAGGACAATGTCTGCACCTTTTGCCAGAAGCGAATCCGTATTTTCCGTGATCACAATCACCATAACGCCCTTTGCTCTGCATATTTCCATAAGAGGAAACAATTCCTTTGTTTTCCCTCCTCTGGAAACAAACAGCATCACATCCCCCTTTTTCAGGAAACCGGATGCACCATGTACAGCTTCTGCCGGCGATATAAATCTTGCCGGACGCTCAATGCAGCACATCAAATGTGCAAAATGCTGACAGGCAATTCCCGAGTGACCGCATCCGGATGCGCCTATCCGCTCTGCTTTCGAGAGAATCTCTACCGCCTTTTCAAACTCCTTCTCATCGATCACTTCCCACGCCTTATGCAGACACTCCTCTTCTATCTTAAATGTTTCTCTGATATAATTTCTCATGCTTTTCTTATCTGTTATTTCACGATCCATTTTTCTGCAATCTCACGAAGCTTTGCTCCATCTTCTACCCATTCATGATAATCAAGACCGGATGCCTCAACAGCCTGTCCCACTTCTACAAGAAATGCCGGAACATTTTCCTCAAGCATCACTCCTATTGCATCTCCCATTCGCTCAGATCCCTGCTTGTCACATCCACACAGATGAACCTGAAATGCTGCATGTGGTACTTTATCGATTACCTTTGTTGTTCCGTTGAATCCAATCTCACCAATCTGGTGTGTGCCACAGGATGATGTACATCCGGAAATGTGAATCTGCGGCAATGCACCATCCTTAATTCCGGCTTTTCTCACAGCATCTACGGCGGCCTGAAGAAGTCCCTGCGAATCGCGAAGTCCTACCTGACAGATACTTGCTCCGATACACGAAACAGATCTCTCAAACAGAGTATTTGCTCCATCTTCTGTAACAGCAAGAACTTTCTTTGCCTCTTCTCCTGTCAGATTGATAATGTATACAGACTCGAAAGGAGCAACACGAAGCTCAACATCTTCCATGTCTTTGATGACACCATAAATCTCTCCAAATTTCTCTGGTGCCGGATTTCCACCGATCGGATGATATTCTACTGCATACAATCCTTCCTGTTTCTGTTCAATCACACGTTTATCCTGTACAGAAGTTCCATCTCCTTTCTTTGTCACTTCCACAGGTGTGATGTGAAGATCAAGATCTTTTCCTGAAGCAAGAATTTCCGCAAGTTTTTCCTGATATGCTTTTACATAACCTTCTTCACCAAGTGTTTCCTGCATATAACGGGTTCTTGCTTTTCCTCGATTCTCATAATTACCGTATGCAATAAATGTGTCTCTCATCGCACAGATATAGTAAAGAATCTTTGAAGGATCTACGGCCTCTGCCACCTTCACTCCAAAACGAGGGTTGTTTCCAAGTCCACCTGCACTGTACACATCAAAGGTTCTGTCTTCTCTTGCTACAAAGCCAAGATCACGAAATGTTGCATGCGGAATATTATCAGCAGTATTCGAAAAACAAACCTTTAATTTTCTAGGCATGATCTTTTCATTGATAAAGCCAAGCAGATATTCTCCTGCTGCCTCTGCATAAGGGAGCACATCAAAAGCTTCCCCTTTCTCTACACCAGATAACGGAGACATCATAATATTTCGTGGATAATCTCCTCCTCCACCCATGATAATAATGTCGTTATCCAATGCACCTTCCATAATGTCGTACAACGCTTCTCTTTCCAGATTATGAAGCTGAATTGTCTGACAGGTTGTGAAATGCACTTTATCTATCTGATGCTTCACAATACTCTCTGAGATAAATTTCAATCTGTCTTTTGTAAGCCGACCCCCGGCCATACGAAGACGAAGCATACTTCTCTTTCCATCCTTCTGCGCATAACTTCCAAATCTTCCGGAAAATCCTTTATAGGCAGGTTTTTTCATTTCTCCCGCAAAAAATGCATCTGTCTTTTCTCTAAACTCGGCCAGTTCTGCCTTCCAATTTTCATTTACCATGTTCGTATTCCCCATTTCTTTCAAATGCATATGAAAATATTTCTTCATATTGTTATTTATTATATCACGTTTACGATCATCTTTGCATCCTATTTTACAATGATATATATTTCCTATAGAGCAAAAAAACAGGCTATCGAATCTCCTCACTTCGATAGCCCGCTTAATGAATTTCTTTCAATACCATTTACGTGTCCTCCTTTATTCAATTATCTTATCTATATTAAATCCTTTCAGGAATTTCAAAACCGAAACCTTCTTTATCATTTCATCGGCCCATACCCCTTATTTCTTATATTATGATAATAAAATAACTATTTCATCGGTCCATACCTCGTATTTCTTAAATTATGATTGGCGAATCATTATTTCATTGGTCCGTACCTGCCATTTCTCAGATTTTAAATAATGTACTTATTTCCAGGTGGTTTTTCATCCATCTCTTTTGTTGGTTTTATATTACCACCGCTTTCTTTAATTGTCAATACAATTTTGTATTTTTATTTGTATTTTCTGTGATTTTTCAAACACTCATAAATATAATCAAACTTTTATCATTTTATATAAAATTTATATAAATAAATCATGTTCAAAACAGACAAACTGTGGTAGAATAACAAAAAGTTTTTTTAACAATGTGAAGGGAGGATATGATATGTTAAAAGGAAAAGTTGCTGTTATTACAGGCGGCACAAGAGGAATTGGATTTACGACCGTGAAAAAGTTTTTGGAAAACGGTGCAACTGTTGTATTGTTCGGTTCCAGAGAGGAAACGGTAAACAAAGCACTGGAAAAGTTACATTCAGAAAATGCTGACTGGAAAGTAGAGGGAGCTTACCCAAACTTAAAGGATGCAAAAGCTGTTGAAGATACCATCCAGGGCATCAAAGATAAATACGGGAAAATCGATATTCTTGTAAATAATGCAGGTGTTGCTGACAGCACACCAATCTCTGACTACACCGCAGAACATTTTGAAAAGATTATGTCTCTGAATGTCTCTGCACTCATCAATACGATCATGCCTACTGTTAAGATCATGAAGGAGCAGGGCGGCGGATGCATCCTGAACACAAGCTCCATGGTAAGTATCAGCGGACAGCCGGGCGGAGTTGCATACCCGACAAGCAAAGCCGCAGTTAACGGTCTTACATGGTCTCTTGCAAGAGAACTCGGTCCAAGTGGCATCCGTGTGAATGCAGTTGCACCTGGTATCACCAAGACAGATATGGTTGCAGCATTGCCTGAGCAGATGATTCAGCCGCTGATCAACTCAATTCCGATCCGTCGAATCGGAGAACCTGAGGACATCGCCAATGCCTTCCTCTTCCTTGCAAGCGATATGGCTTCTTATGTCACAGGTGAGATTCTCTCTGTAGACGGTGCCATGAGAACGTAACAGACGACATTATTACAAAATACAATACAAAAATCCAAAGGGATTCGCATCGTGATATGCCCCTGTCAAGCAGACAGAAGAGGCATATCATCGATTGAATCCCCTTTCTTTATCAACTCAATAATCAAACTTATAGTATTCATATGCATTGATCACTATTGTCTCTTCGTACTTCGAAACAGCCTTCACATTCATTCCATAATTCTTATGCACATGTCCATGAATCATATATTTGGGCTTATACTTCTCAATCAGATCTACAAAGCATTTAAAACCTCTGTGTGCCGTCGTATCCATATCCCCATGTCCATATGCCGGAGCATGCGTAACAAGCACATCGAACCCTTTGTGTTTCGTGATCTGGAGCCAAAGCTTCGCTATCCTCATCTTCATCTCATGTTCTGTATACATAAAAACGCCGTTCGGGCGATATCTGTAAGAACCTCCCAGACCAAGAAACCGAACACCCTTATATTCAAAAACCTTACCATCGATACAAATGCATCCTTCCGGTGGATTCTTTTCGTAACTGTCATCGTGGTTTCCCGGAACATAAAGAAGCGGACAATGTGCCATTGTGACAAGAAATTCCAAATATGATTTATGCAGATCCCCGCATGCGATGATCAGATCGAATTCGTCCAGCATACCCGGTTTGTAATAAGTGTAATAACATCTGGCCTCTTCATCTGCGATTGCAAGTATTTTCATCCTTTGTCACTCCCCCAAATCCTTCCTGTAACGTTCAATCCCGATCTCATCCACCACTTCCTGCACCTGTTTTGAAAGTTCACTATATTTCGGAATTGTTCCAATAATATTATCTTCCAGCCAATCCATCGTAAGAATTTCCTCCAGACTGATCGTCTGATCCTGTGTCTCCCATGCGATTCTTCCATCTGCTGTCTGTGATGGATTATAGAATGGCTGACAGATTCCGGTCTTTACCGCTTTGCAAAGTGTTTCTCCCATATAGCGAATCCCCTTTGGAAGTCGTCCCGAGAATACCATATCGGCTGCACCTGAGGACATTCCCCAGTAATAGCTGAGTGACTTTCTCGTCTTTTCCTGCTCTGCCTGATAAGTTCCATTCAAAATACTTTGAATGATCTTCTCGTAATATACACCCCAGTTCCATACCGGAAGCACAAGATTATCCAGACCATCTTCTGTTACCCGTCCAAGTCCGGACATGAAACGCTCAGAATCATCCAGCTGTACAAAGTCGCGGAATGAGATCAGTTCGATTCCCTGTTCATTCATTTCACGGATAATGTCTGCTGTCGCTTCATCTGAAGACCATCTAAGCTGTATCTTCGCGCGAGGATTCACAAGCTGGACGCCCCTTGCGAATGCGTTGATCTCCGCAATGCTTCCATATATTGGATATTTGCAGATATAGCCAATCTTTTCGTTATCGCACAAGGCTCCGGCAACAGCTCCGGCAATAAACTTTGCTTCATACATACGGATATAATAGGATCTCACATAACGATGCGGTCTGTTCAGTGCACAACTCATGACTATCACAGATGGATTCTCGATCGCAATACGAAGACACCCATTCAGCATTTCCGCCGACGTAGAAAAAATAACCGTCACTCCCTCATCGATTGCTTTCTTCATCACATCATATGCTTCCGATGCCTGCACATCATAGTATTCTCTTATTTCAACTTTTCCTTCAAACAACTTTTTCACATAATTGATACCGGCTTCATGGCTGTATACCCATCCCGAAGTCTCCGCTGTCTTATTATGCAGGAAAGCAATTTTCACTTTTCTGGTCCTTGTGATCTTTGGAAGAATACTTTTTCTTTTTTCTTCCGCTGGATCGAGTTTGATATCAAAAGGTTTTTCTTCCTGCTGAAGCGCAATCTCCTCCCACACATTTGTGACAGCACGTTCAATCTGTCTGCCTGTCATATTGTGTAACGCTTCATATCCATATATTTTGATAAATGCAAGCATTGCATCTCCAACAGTAGAGCGAAGCTTCTCTCCACCACATTTGTAGTATGCATTCTCAAAATAATAATATGTTGTTCTGAATTTCCGATTATCGTCTTCTGACCATGATTCATTCGGTCTCTTTCCGATCATTTTCTGCAGCTCTTCATAACTTCCAGACTTTGAAAATTCAATAAAATTCACTTTTGAATATTTATTAAACTCGACGAATTCATAATAGATCTCGACAGCTTTATCGCCATTCCTTTCCGGCATGATACGGATCACTCTGGCCGGGATAGCGACGGCATCAAAGAACTTCAATACACTGACTCTTTTATTCCCTTCTGCTACATAAAACCGGTTCATGTATTCGTATACTTTGATCGGATCGCGAATTCCTTCGTTCAGCTGTGCCTTACAAAGCTTCTCCCATTTTATCGAAAATTCAGTCTTTTCTTCTGCGATCGGCATATAATTTTTTGCAAACATCTTCGTGCGGCCGGCACTCTTTGTTCCAACAATATACTTGATTGGAATCTGCACGATCCCGATATCTTTTCCAGTCTCGCTCTTCTCTACCGGAATCATATCATCCAAAGCAGGAAGGTACGGATACTCTCCTTTTGTCAGACACTGCTGATAATTTTTCTTTCCTGCCTTTAACGCCTTGCTATAATTTTCCATACCGTATATACGTCCCTTTCTTTTTGGGGTAAAAAGATTGCGCTTCACGCGCAATCTTCGCGCGCGAGCGGGCTGCAATGCAGCTTATTCCATTCCGCGAGCTGCGCATCGTCACACGTAGTGTATTTTATGTAACAGGGAGATTCCAGCGGAATTTCCTGTTACATAAAATAATACCCTACTCCTGATTCAGAGTAGGGTATTGTACATAACTGTCTAAATACTTCACACGAAATTAGAAGTTATAATCTTTACATTTTGGTGAATGAGCTGCAACAGACTCTGCATCGTACCAAATAAGGTTATTACCTGTTTCTTTGTCAAACATCTGAATCAGTTTTGGCTGTGTAGTGAAATTGATCTTTGAACCAGCTGATACATCTGTCTCCAAACCAACAGTCTGAAGTACCATAACTACATCGTCTCCTTCACAGTTAACGTGAAGGTTCACTTCTGATCCAAGCATTTCACATACATCTACAGTAGCTGTAAGTTCGCCTTCGCCAACTGAAATGTACTGAGGACGGATACCTGCGATGATATCACATGGTTTCTGACCATTCTGTTTCAGTGCTTTCTGCTGGAATTCGTCAAGTTTGAACTGAACTCCTTTAATATTTGCATAGTAAACATCATCGATCAGCTCGAGCTTACTATTGTCAAAGAAATTCATAACAGGCATTCCGATAAATCCTGCCACAAAAAGGTTCACCGGCTTGTCAAAAAGATCAACAGGTGTACCGATCTGATTTACATATCCGTCTTTCATAATAACAATACGGTCACCCAGTGTCATAGCTTCTGTCTGGTCATGCGTTACATACATGAACGTTGTGTTGATACGCTGGCGGAGTTTGATGATCTCTGCACGCATCTGGTTACGAAGCTTGGCATCCAGATTTGAAAGAGGTTCATCCATAAGGAATACCTTTGGATCACGAACCATAGCACGTCCAATTGCTACACGCTGACGCTGTCCACCTGAAAGAGCTTTTGGTTTACGATCAAGATACTGAGTAATGTCAAGAATCTCCGCAACTTCGCGAACCTTCTTGTCGATCTCATCCTTTGGAGTTTTCTTTAACTTCAATGCAAATGCCATATTGTCATAAACAGACATATGCGGATACAATGCATAGTTCTGGAATACCATCGCGATATCACGATCCTTTGGTGCAACATCGTTCATAAGCTTTCCATCAATGTAAAGCTCTCCACCAGAGATCTCTTCAAGACCTGCAACCATACGCAATGATGTAGATTTACCACATCCGGATGGTCCAACAAGAACGATAAATTCTTTGTCTTTGATCTCAAGGTTGAAATCATGTACTGCTGTTACCTTGTTGTCATAAACTTTCTTCATGTCTTTAATGATTACTTCTGACATACTTTCTAGACCCTAACACCCCAACCTCCGTTAACGAGTGCCTCACGAATGCCCGGTAAAAGAGCAAACGCATTACGACAGGTCTCCACACTGCCGCACCGCGAGTCCTGCGGAATCCTCCTTTTTTCGCATGTACAATGCCCATTTCGTGGAGTGAAACATTGCCATGGTATTATATATTATGCAAGATAATAGTAACATCGAAACAGGTTAATGTAAACAAAAAACCATACCAAAAATATCAAATTTCAGACATTTTTACTACTTTTTCTTCACGCTGTAACCAAATGTTCCGATCTTATCTCCAAGCTCCAGATAAGTACCATGAGAGTAGGCCATAAGACCTGTTTTTTCAAGCTCAAGTTTACCGGATTCATTCACATAATCCGTATCCACATGAACAGCTGCCACTTCTGCGATAAACATATCATGGCTTCCAAGTTCCTTAATCTCTGTCACTTTACATTCGATATTGACCGGGCTCTCCTTAATGAGCGGAGCATATGTAAGATTCTCTGCTTTTTCCGGAGTGAGGTTCATCTCTTTCCATTTATCATAGTCGCGTCCTGATCTTACTCCGCACCAGTCTGTCGCATACGCAAGGTCTTTTGTGGTCAGGTTCACTACAAATTCCATTGTTTCTTTGATCATCTTATGACTGTGACGCTCCGGTCTCACCGAAATATAAAGCATCGGTGGATTTGAACAGATCGTTCCTGTCCATGCAATCGTAACAATATTCTGATTTCCATTTTTATCCGCAACACTTACCATTGCCGCCGGAAGCGGATAAAGCATATTTCCGGCTTTCCAAATTTCTTTTGCCATTTTTATTCTCCCTGTCTTACTAATGCTGAATCGCCGATACAAGCACCGGCACAAGCTGTTTCTTTCTGGAAACAACACCTTTTAAAATAAGCTTTTCTTCCTGCTCCGGATGATCAAATGCCTCGATGATCGTCTCTCGTGCACCTTTTCCGCTGCATAAGATTTCTGATGATTCACTCAGAATATTCGTAAGCATCAGGAATACCATATCAAGCCCTCTCTGAATCTCGATCGTTGGCAGGTACTCCTGAAGTCTGCCTCTTACTTTATCGAGCTCCTCTCCACTCATCGAATTGATCTGACCTACACCGAACACTTTGTTTCCTACTGTAAACTGTTTGAAATCCTGGAAACAGATTTCCTCTGAAGTCTTACCTTCGAGGTTGCTTCCGGCATTAAACATATCACATGCCATCTGTTCCATATCAATGTCTGCAATCCCGGAAAGCGCTTCTGCAGCCACTCTGTCATATGCTGTACATGTCGGCGAACGGAACAATAACGTGTCAGAAATAATGGCAGAGCAGAGAATTCCTGCGATATGTGGTGGAATTTCCACACCATTTTCCTGATACATCTGATAAATGATCGTTCCTGTACATCCAACCGGTTGATTACGGAAATAAACAGGACCCATTGTCTCGATACTGCCCAGTCTGTGATGATCGATGATTTCCATAATTTCCGCTTCTTCAAGTCCTTTTACAGCCTGTGATTTTTCATTGTGATCTACCAGGATGACCTGTTTTCTCTGTGCACTCATGACACGACGTCTGGATATAAATCCCTGAAGCTTTCCTTCTGCATTCAGGATCGGGAAATCACGGATCTTCGTCTTTGTGATCTCTTCTTTGATCTCATCAAGATAATCATCCAATTTGAAATGATAGAGCTGTCCCGTTGTCATGAAATACTTTACAGGAATACTCTGATTGATCAGCCTCGCTGTCGTAAATGTGTCATAAGGTGTACGGATGATCACAATTCCCTGTGCCTGAGCTCTTCTTAGAAGCACTTCTGCGACTTCTGCACCCTGACACACAACAATACAGCTCACATTCAGGTCAATGGCATATGCCTGCGACTCGTAGCGGTTTCCCAGGATCACCAGATCATTCTTCTCAATAAATTCTGCCATTGCCTCTGTGCTGGATGCACCGATCGTCACTTTTCCCTCTGTAAAACACCTGGTGGCATCTCCCGTCAGCAATTCTCCATTCAGTGTATCAATGATATTCTGATACTGCGTCTTTGCCTTGCTGAGCATTGTATTATCATACTCATCCATATATGATCTGACGATATCACCTGTTGTAGCGATACCGATCAGCTTATCATCTTCAAGAACAGGAATCGTCTTTACATTCTGCTTTTTCATCAATTCCCATACGAATTTACTGGACACATCCGGAGAAACACCTGTGATGTGGTGTAAACTTGCATCCTGCACCTGCATTCTGACATCAGCCAGATACTTTGGGATCTCAACACCAAACTTATTTAATACATATCTGGTCTCGTCATTCACGGCACCCGCACGCCTTGCCTCATAACGTTCTCCGGTTATTTCCCTTTTCAAATGTGCATATGCAATCGCAGAGCAAACAGAGTCTGTGTCAGGGTTTTTATGCCCAACCACATATACCGTTCTATTGTTATCCTTCATCATATTCATGCATATCCTTCCTTCTTTTTCTGCTATATAAAGCTTGCCATTTTTTTGGTATTTCGTCAACCAAAAACAGCCTTTCCGAATTATTTTCTTTTTGAACAAAAAGGTTCTGTGTGATATACTGTTTTCATAAAAATCAGATGCTTGCCGATCAGTGATTCAGGCAAAACATTCAGAAAGGATTATTTCATATGAGCGAAGAATTATTAAAAACAGAAACAGAAGCATCTGCAGAAACGATGGCAGATTACGAGGAACATTTTGACGATGCCAATCCATGGAACATTGTAAAAGATTACATGGAAAAAGGAACACGCCTCACCGTCAAGATCGAAGGTATTGTAAAGGGTGGCGCGATCGCCATGGTAGAAGGAATCCGTGGTTTTATTCCGGCATCAAGATTATCCTTATCATATGTAGAAGATCTGGAGGATTTCCTTTTGAAGGAAATTGATGTGATTGTCCTTGATGCGGATCAGGCTAATAATCGCCTTGTTCTTTCAGCAAGAGAGATCTTAAAAGAAAAAGAAAAGCTTGAAAAAGAAGCCAGAGTCGCAGCCGTAAAAGTCGGCAGCGTGATGTCAGGTGTCATTGACAGCGTACAGAACTACGGTGCATTTGTAAATCTTGAAAATGGTCTTTCAGGACTCATCCACGTATCCCAGATCAGCAATAAACGTGTGAAATCTCCTTCTTCCGTACTGAACAAAGGTGATGAGGTGAAGGTGAAGATCATCGGCGTGAAAGATGGAAAGATCAGCCTCAGCATGAAAGCGCTTGAGGAAGTCATTGAGGAACCGGTTGAAAAGGTAGTGATTCCAAAGGCAGAGGATATCGGAACCAGCCTTGGAGATCTGTTCAAGAATATCAAACTGTAAAACCAGCGATGAGCACAAGAACACCCGTGCAGATGCGATGTTCCTGTACTCTCATGCAAACAAAATCAGAAAGTTTCAAAACAACAATAAACAAACAGAAAAAGACACATCATCAAAACAAGAAGATGTAACAAACGAAAAAGACACATCATCAAAACACGTTGCCTTTCATTCACTTCACTTCGGTTTTATCGCACCCGTACATCGTTCGCGATAAAAGCGTTTGCTCCTCGTACGGGCGCAAAACCAGTGAAGCTCATCCGGCTTCCTATTGTTTTGATGATGTGTCTTTTTCTGTTTATATCATTTTCTGTTTTATGACACATTTTTTTCTTAATTCTATAACAAAAAGCATGCAAGCAATTCTCTTCTCAGCTACTAATCCAGCTCGATACTCCACTTGTTCGTGTACTCTTCACCCTCACCAAGGCGGATCAGATCGGATTTATAACGAAATTCTTCCACGATGTCCTGCCTGGAAGGCAGTGAAGCCCACGGTTCTATACACAGATACGGTGCACCCGGCGCGTGCCACAGACCGAGATAAGGAAATGCCGGATACGAAAGTGTCACTTTTCTTTCACCCTTATCAGACTTCAGCGTCACTTTGTCTGACATGTGTCTCAGCAGGATCGTATCTTCAAAGATACCATAGGAAAGCTTCAGAAACTTATCATGTTCAAGAGAAAACCGCTCATCTTTGCCACTTAAGAAGCCGGTTTCTGTAAGTCCGATCTTCTGAGGGAGACAAGGTCCGGTAAATTCCAGATAATAATCATCGAATTTCAGTCCTTCATCAAACGGAAGACAAAATCCCGGATGTCCACCGATTCCAAAGTACATCGTATCATCCGAAAGATTTATCACATGATATGCGATGCAGATCTTATTATCTTTCAGTTCATATACAACACGCAATATAAAACGATACGGGTACACCCGATATGTCATTTCATCATCATGAAGCTCAAATGTAATGCTCTCTTCCGTTTTATCCACAACAGTGTATGGAAGGATCCTTGCAAATCCATGGATTCCCATTTCGTATTGTTTTCCATTCAGCAAATATTTTCCGTCTGTAAGCCTTCCTACGCACGGAAACAAAATCGGGGCTCTCTCAGACCAGTAATGCTCATCACCGTTCCACAAATACTCTGTTTCTTTGAATCTGACAGACTGTATCTCTGCTCCCATATCAGATATCGTAACACATATTTTCCCATTCTTAATCTGATACTCCATCGTTGCATCCTCTATGAGTTATAAAATCTCATCCAGTACTTCTACTGCAGTTTTCACACAATCTCTGCAGCAGGGAAGTGGCTGCGGACCTTTCTCTGTAAGCAGATCACTACATTTGATCGATCCTTTTTTCTCCTTAAAAATCTCAGCTGCCTTCATGATCTTCTCATAAGTATCTGCCTTTGTCTTATATGGGTCAGACAGATCTCCTGCCGAATTCGAAAGTCCGATCGTCATAAACATTCCCGTAACCGCTCCACATGTTTCTTTCAGACCGCCCATTCCAAGTCCAAAACCTTCGGTCATACGAAAGACGTCTTCCTCTTTCATGCCAAACTCTTCACAGTAACAACAGACAACTGACTGACAACAGTTATACATGCTGTTAAACTTTTCCCGGGCCATTTCAACTTTTGATTTCATTCTCTTCTCCTACCGTTCATAAAACTATACATCACTTCTCTCGATAATGTCTTTCAATTCATCCAATGTATATTTGTATGCACTGTTGCAGAAATGACATTTCACTTCGATATCCTCTCCATCATCGATCATCGCCTGGATCTCATCTCTTCCAAGACTCACAACTGCTTTTTCTACTCTTTCTTTCGAACAGTTACAATAGAACTGCGTCGGAAGTGTATCTGTGATCTCCAGCCCAAGATTTCCGAGAAGTTTCTCAAGGATCTGTTCCGGTGTCAGACCTTCTTCCAGAAGATCAACAACTGAAGTAACACTTTTCAGATTTTCTTCCAGTTGATCGATCACCTTATCTTCTGCATATGGCATAAGCTGAATGATAAATCCGCCGGCACATTTCACTGTGTTGTCTTTTTCCATCAGAACACCGAGCCCGACAGAAGACGGAATCTGTTCAGAATTCATATAATAATATGTGAGGTCCTGTGCGATCTCACTTGTTTCAAGAATCGTCTGACCAACGTATGGTTCTTTCAGTCCCATATCTTTGATGACATTTAAAATACCAAGATCAAGTGCATCAGCCACATTGATTTTACCATTTTTGCTCTCTGTCACAGCATCCGGATTAAACACATATCCCTTTACATTCCCCTGGTTATCTGTTGTCACCGTGATTCCTCCAAGCGGTCCGTCACAACGTATCTGCAGCGTAAGAATATCATTGTCATTCTTCATCATCGCTCCCATCATTGTTCCGGCTGTCATGAGCTGTCCGAGTGCAACAGTTGCAACCGGGCTTGTATTGTGGCGTCTTCTGGCCTCTTCCGTAACTTCTTTTGTATATGCAGCAAACGCACGGATCTGACTGTCTGCTGCTGTTGCTCTTACAATATAATCTGACATAAATCGATTCCTTTCTGCTATTTTCCACACTCTCTTGCGATCACACTGATACGTTCACTCTCTTCTGCAGGCATCTCTTTCGTATATGCATCATAAGCAGTGACAAATTCAAGTCCTGACCGCTCTATGAGTTCTTTCATCTTTTCTAATGTATAGGCTTTCTGCAAATGTGTTTCCTGATATTTCCTGAACAACCCACCTTCTGATTCTCTGATAAATAATGTAATTTCGTACTCATTAATCTTTTCCTCATCATAATAATAGTTGTCCCATATGAAACTTGCATCTTCTCTGTTCTCAGCAATCGTCTGATCTCCGAGCACATCTCTGTACTTATATTCCGTATTGAAATCGAACACAAAGATTCCCTTAGGATCCAGATAGTTATTCACAAGTCCAAATACCGTAACAAGTTCATCTTCACATGTAATATAGTTCACACAGTCACATGCGCTGATCACAGCTCTTACTGTTCCGTACAATTCGAATTCCCGCATATCCTGCTGAAGATATAAAATATCATAATCACTTTCGCACTTTTTATTTTGTGCGATCTCAAGCATATCTGCGGATGCATCAACTCCGATCATATCGTATCCAAATGCAGCCATCTGTTCCGTGATACTTCCCGTACCACATCCAAGATCCAGAACAAGACCGTCTTCTATACGATACTCACATAACAAATCTCTGATATATCCTGCCCATTCTTCATACGGAACATTATCCATGAATGTATCATAGACCATCGCAAAATTCGTATATGCTTCCATAATCCATCTCTTTTCATATTTTTTTACAGTATAACAAAAAAAATGTAAATGTGCCACCATTTCCAAAACGCAAAAAATAATGCCTCTGTTCCCCCTGTTGAGTTTGATATAACAATCTCACCAAAAAATGTCTTTGGTATTACGTTTTATTATTTCAACATCACTTTTATTAATTTCTTTCGTTAAATTATTGACATTCTGTTTCTCATATGTTAATGTTTGGACTGTGGTTTAAATGCGGTTCAAAAGATCGGTTTAAACATAATATATAAGATACGGAAAAGAGCAAATCAAAACGTTATCTAAAGGAGGAAAATCGTAATGGGAGCAATTAGTAGTTTCATTGACGCTGTAAATGGTTTTACATGGGGCGTCTGGATGCTTGTCTTAATCATGGGAAGTGGTATTTACTTCACGATCAGACTGCACTTTTTCCAGTTTGTTCATTTCACAGACATGTGGAAGAGAATTTTTGAAAAAGGTGATTCTGATTCCGGTATCTCTGCTTTCGGTTCGTTCTGTACGACAATGGCAATGCGTGTAGGTACCGGTAACGTAGCCGGTGTTGCGGTTGCACTTTTTGCAGGTGGTCCTGGAGCATTATTCTGGATGATCATCGCAGGTATGACAAACTCTGCAGTATGTTTTGTAGAGTGTACAACAGCAGTTCTTTACAAGACAAAGATTGATGGTCAGTACCGGGGCGGTGGTGCTTACTGTGCTGAAAGAGGTCTTGGTAAGAATAAAGGTGGATTCTGGAAAGCATATGGCGGATTTATGGCAGCAATCCTCATGGTTGGTACAGCCTGCTTCATGCCTGCCGCAGCTACATACACAATCGCTGATGGATTCAACAATGCTTTACATATCCCAATGTGGGTAACATCTCTTGTTATCGCACTTGTAATGCTTATCGTAGTTGTTGGTGGTGTTAAGAGAATCAGTAAGGTAGCCGAGACAATCGTACCATTTATGACAGCTATCTACCTGATCGCAGCAGTTGCAATCATCATTCTTAACATTACACACCTTCCGGCAGTAATTGGTATGATTCTTACGAATGCATTCAGCAAAACAGCACTCCTCGGTGGTGGAATCGGTGTTGCGATCCAGCAGGGTGTTAAGAGAGGTACTTTCTCAAGTGCTTCCGGTATGGGTGAATCTTCTCCAACAGCTGCTGCTACAGAGACATCTCATCCTGTAAAACAGGGTATGGCAAATGCAGCAGGTGTATGGCTTGACACAGTTATCGTCTGTACAGCATCTGGTATGATGATGCTCATGACTGACTGCTTCAACACAAGCTTCGGCTATGTAGGTTCCGGAGAAGGAATGGCTGAACTTGCAGCAGCAAACGCAGGCGGCGGTGTTGCTTTCGTACAGGCTGCAGCAAGTACGATCATGGGAAGCATCGCTCCTGTATTCATTGCGATCATGCTTGCACTCTTCTCTTTCACTTGCCTGATCAGCTACTACTATGAAGCCGAGACAGCAGCAATGTACCTCTTCCAGGGTGAGAATAAAGCAAAGATACGTAAAGTTGTAACAAAGATCATGCAGATCGGTATGCCGGTGCTCATCTTCTTATGGGGCAACATTGAATCAACAATGGCATGGAACTTATCCGACTTTGCACTTGGAACATGTACATGGATCAACATGCTTGTCGTATTGCTTCTTTCACCAAAGGCATTCGTTCTTTACAAAGATTATGAGGCACAGATGAAAGCAGGAAAAGATCCATACTATAATCCGGACAAAATCACATGGGATGGTGTCGATGTCGAAATGTGGAAAGACATCAATAAAAAGAAAATCGAAAATGATAAATAATTCTGTTTCGATTTGCTCATTTCCAAACTGAATCATATAATAAAAAAATGGTCCTGAAAATTCAGGGCCATTTTTTACATATTCTCTTTAATTCTATTCACAGATCGTGCAGATCCATCCTTCCGGAGCTTCGATTCTGCCCATCTGGATACCTGTCAATGTATCATACAGTTTCTTTGTAACAGGTCCCATCTCTTCCATTCCGCTTGGGAAGCAGATCTCTTTGCCATGGTCAACGACCTTTCCAACAGGTGATATAACCGCTGCTGTTCCGCAAAGTCCGCATTCAGCGAAATCTTTCAGTTCATCCAGATAAACTTCTCTCTCCTCAACTTCAAGTCCAAGATAATCCTTTGCAACTACTATAAGAGAACGCCTTGTAATAGATGGCAGGATCGTGCTTGATTTTGGAGTCACCACTTTACCGTCTTTTGTAACGAAAATGAAGTTCGCTCCACCTGTCTCTTCTACTTTTGTTCTTGTAGCTGCATCCAGATACATGTTCTCATCATATCCCTGATTGTGTGCATCTACGATTGCATGAAGACTCATTGCATAGTTAAGACCAGCCTTTACATGACCTGTACCATGCGGTGCTGCACGATCAAAATCACACACACGAATGGTGATCGGCTTTGCTCCGCCTTTGAAATATGGTCCAACAGGTGTTGCAAACACACGGAACTGATACTGGGAAGCCGGTTTCACTCCGATAACAGGATCAATACCAAACATATATGGGCGAAGATAAAGTGTTGCACCTGATCCGTAAGGTGGAACATACGCTGCATTTGCAGCCACTACTTCCTTCACCGCTTTTATAAACATCTCTTTTGATACCGGAGGCATCTCAAGTCTCTTAGCGGAATCAATCATTCTCTCTGCATTTAAGTCCGGACGGAATGTAACAATACGTCCATCTTCTGTTGTGTAGGCTTTCAAACCTTCGAAACAAGTCTGTGCATACTGAAGAACTCCTGCACATTCGTTCATTACAATATTTGCATCCTCAGTAAGAGTGCCTTCATCCCATGCGCCATCTTTGTAATTCGCAACGAATCTTTTATCTGTCTGAATATACCCAAATCCAAGATTTGACCAATCGATATTTTTCTTTTCCATGATTCTCATTCCTCCATTCTTCCACAAATTACTTTTTTATTATAATACGCTCATTTGCCAAATTCAAGAGTGCACTCTGTTTTTTTGAATTTGTTTTTTATCGTTCCATAACACTGATGGATTCGATACCGACACTTCCTCCGCGCACAACTTCAATCGCCTTAAACTCTTCTTTCATCAGTTTGACAACCGCATCATTTTTCGTTGCTGTCTGTACAAACTCCAGAAGCAGACTGTCTCTGCCGTAATCGATCACTTTTGCCTTGAATGTCTCTGCAATCTGGAATAACTCGACTTTATCTGCTGCTGTACACTTTCTGACCTTGATATACATGATTTCTTTCATTCTGACAAATTTATCTGTGAAATCAATGACTTTGATGACTTCCACAAATCGGTTCAGCTGTTTCTTGATCTGCTCAAACGTCTCATCATCACAGATGGTTGCAATCGTCATTCTTGAAATCGTTGTGTCTTCTGTTGTTCCTACCGTAAGACTGTCCAGATTGTATGACTTTCCGGAGAATAATCCTGAAATCTTGGAAAGAACACCAACCTGATTTTCTACATACAGAGAAATCCATCTCTTTTTCATGCTGTTATTATTCATGTCCGTCCTCTCCTTTCTAACAATCCATAATCAAATCTTTTAATGTGCCGCCTGGCTGGATCATCGGATATACGAGATCTTCCGGGTCAATGTCGAACTCTAAGATATAAGGTGTCTTTTCACTCTTCATCGCTTCGCGGAAAGCCGGCTCAATATCTTCTTTTCTGCTGATATGGATCGCTTTCGCTCCATAGCTTTCTGCAAGCTTCATGAAATCCGGTGTATAAGGCGGGCACTCCACTTCACCGCATTTGCCTCTGCATGCCGCACCGGAGCGCAGACAGGTCATGGAATAACGCTTGCCATAGAACAATTTCTGCCACTGGCGAACCATTCCAAGATTATTGTTATTAAAAATACACGAGATAATCGGAAGCTCTTCCAGTACTGCTGTCGCAAGCTCCTGGATATTCATCTGCATACCGCCGTCTCCGGAAATTGAGATAACCGGTGTATCCGGATTACCGATCTTGGCACCGATCGCGCCCGGGAGTCCATATCCCATCGTCCCAAGCCCTCCGGACATGAGCAGTTTCTTCTTCTCTGTGATCTCTGCAAACTGTGATGTAAACATCTGATGCTGGCCGACATCCGTAACGATGATGGCCTCGTCGAAAACTTTATTGATCACATCGATGACATCCTTTGGAGTCATGATCGGTTTTTCTTTCATTTTTAACGGATGTTCTTCTTTCCATGCTTCGATCTGTCCCATCCATTTTTCTGTATTGCATGGTTCTACATACTCAAGCATTCTCGTGATCGCATCCCTTGCATCCGCAACGATCGGCACGTCTACCTGAACATTTTTGGAAATGGCTGCTGTATCAATATCGATATGTACGATCTGTGCCTTCGGAGCGAAAGAATGAAGTTTTCCTGTGATTCGGTCGTTAAATCTCGTTCCGATCGAGAACAGGAGGTCACATTCGCTGACTGCCATATTGCACGCATACGCTCCATGCATTCCAAGATTACCGATATATAACGGATGGTTTGTAGGAATCGCTCCGCGTCCCATAACCGTCGTAACAACCGGAACATTTGTAATTCTGACAAGTTCCGTGAATTCTTCCCTTGCATTTGCTATATTGACTCCGCCTCCTGCAAGGAAAAGTGGTCTCTTCGCCTGGTTCAGCATCTTGATCGCACGCTTTAACTGTCCGACATGCGCCATTGTGTTTGGTTTGTATCCGCGGATATTTACTTCTTCCGGATACTCGGCATCTCCGAGCTCTGCCATCACATCTTTCGGCAAATCGATCAGTACCGGTCCCGGTCTTCCCGTTCTCGCAATGTAGAAAGCCTCTTTGATGATACGTCCAAGATCCTTTCTGTCACGAACCGTCACACCATACTTTGTGATACTTCTCGTAATACCGACAATATCCACTTCCTGGAATGCATCATTTCCGATCAGATGTCTCGCCACCTGTCCTGTAAAGCACACAAGCGGAACACTGTCATAATAAGCTGTTGCGATTCCTGTCACAAGATTGGTGGCACCAGGTCCGCTTGTAACAAGACACACGCCTACCTTTCCTGTTGATCTCGCATATGCATCTGCTTCATGTACCAGCGCAATTTCCTGTCTCGGCAAGATCACCTTCGTGTAATCCTGCTTGTACAATTCATCACTAATATCAATGGTACATGCTCCAGGATATCCAAAAATAACATCTACTTTTTCTTCTCGCAGTGCTTTAACAAGTAGTTTGTTACCACTGATTTTTTTCATATCGTTCTCCTCCCATTTCTATACTCATAATGTGCTTTATCTCTTCAGTCTTTCTTTTTTTGAGATAGAATAAACGAATTCACAAATGCTGTGCCAGGAGACTTTACCAAGATCTGTCTCTCCCGAATACGGCATCTGTTCGCATCTGACAATTGCATCTGCCAGAGCTTTCTCAAATACCTGCAGGCTTTCTTCTACAGGCTCATCTGTATTTACCATCTCCGGCGGAGTCACATAAACTACCGGAGCATGTTTGACATTCGCTTCAATCCACGGCCTGATTCCCGGAAGATCTGTCACGATCACTTTATTTCCACAGGCCATTGCTTCCATAACAGTAAGGGGTAATCCCTCACTGAACGAAGGAAGCACAAAAATATCGCTTTTATTATATTCTTTCGCAAGATCTGTCTGGTCTAATTTCCCAGGGAAATGGATCGGATATTTTGAACGTTCCGCCATTTCAAAGATACGCCGGTACTCATCCCGATTGCCGGCCCCGCCTGCCAGATACACTTCCATCTCATCCGAATCCCACGGCAGATACGAAAAAGACCGGATCAGACTGGCGACTCCTTTCTTTTCTGATATTTTTCCTGCAAAGATCAGGCGGACAGGGCATTTCCCCTGTCTTTTATCTTCTTTTCTGATTTCTTCCTTTACGTTTTCCTGTATACAGAATACTTCTGAATTATATCCTGTTCCGGCAACAGTAATCCGTTCTTCTTCCACCGGAAACAGACTTAATATCTCTTTTTTCTGTTCCTCATGAAGGGCAAAAATTGCATCCAGCCTGCAGATCTGCTCTTTGATAAAATCTCTCTCCAGCGAAATCTTCTTCAGCTGTCTGAGATCCGTGTTATGACAAAATCCACACACGGTGTGATCCGGAAGCATTTCCCTCACAAGTGCCGTCACCAGATATAGATGATGACACACAATAATATCCGGTTTGAATTCATCTGCCGCATGTCTGATCACATCACGAAAAGCCGACTTAAACTGCGCGACCATCTCTTCTGTCATCTGTCCATACACAGTACTTTCATAAGGCATCTCGTCTGACATTCCAGCTATCGGAAACGGAAGTCCGGGTGTCTTAAAATAGACAGGATAAAAACGAACAGTCTCTGGAAACACGACTTCGTCTTCCTCATAAACACCTGCAAGAACAGCCTGCTCATTGCCCTCTTTCTCAAATGCTTTCACCAGTTCCGTCAGGTACACTCCACTCCCTGTACTATTTGGCTTCTGCGCAGTAATACTCAATATTCTCATAATAACTAATGTTTCTTATCCCTCTGTTTATAGCTGTTATTTTACTCTCTCATAGATCGTAAAATAATATTCCAGATCAAAGTATGTCTGTTCTTCGCTGATCTTTGTCAATTCCCATTCTTCGTTCTCATCAAGATTTGGGAAATAGGAATCAGCCTGATATGCATGATCAATTTTTGTTACATATGCTGTATCACAGTATGGAAGCAGCTGACGATAAATACTCTCTCCACCGATACAATATACATCCTCTGCGTTATATTTCTTCAATTCTTCCACTACTTCTTCTACTGTATGAACAACAATTGCATCTTTTACCGAGTAATCTTTATTTGTTGATAGAACAATGTTAACGCGGTTCTTCAGAGGCTTTCCGCCCGGAAAACTCTCAAGCGTCTTTCTTCCCATCACGACGATCTTTCCTGTCGTTGTCTCACGGAAGAACTTCATATCCTGCGGAATACTTACAAGAAGTCTGTTTCCACAGCCGATCGCCCAGTTCTTATCTACTGCTACAATTAAATTCATCTGCAGCCTCCTGTCTTTCTTAATCTTATTCATTTCATCTTTTTCTTTTCACCTGCAGAAGCAGCCACTGGCAGCTTCCTACGGACACACAGCAAAACAGGACAGATATCCTGCCGCCTGCTACATACAAACTAAACAGCTACCGGAATGTTCGTAATCTGCTCATGTGTCTCATAATCGATGAGTTTCACATCATCTCTTGTAAATTCATAGAAATCTTTGATCTCCGGGTTCAGCCAGAGCTTCGGCGCCGGCAGCGGTTCTCTGCTGATCAGTTCCTCGATGAGCGGCACATGTCTGTCATAGATATGTGCATCTGCGATCACATGGACCAACTCTCCGACTTCCATATCACACACCTGCGCCAGCATATGCACAAGTACAGCATACTGACATACATTCCAGTTGTTTGCAGCAAGCACATCCTGAGAACGCTGATTCAAGATCGCATTCAATGTCAGTTTCTCATGTCCCTCTTTCTTTGTCACATTAAACGTCATACTATATGCACATGGATAAAGATTCATCTCATGGAGATCCTGATGTACATAAATATTTGTCATAATACGACGGCTGTATGGATTATTTTTAAGATCATAGATCACGCGATCCACCTGATCCATCATACCTTCTTTGTATTGATGCTTCACACCCATCTGATAACCATATGCTTTACCGATCGAACCATCTTCATCCGCCCAGCTGTCCCAGATATGAGAATGAAGATCATTGATATTATTCGATTTCTGCTGCCAGATCCAAAGCATCTCATCTGTACAGCTCTTGATCGCAGTTCTTCGAAGTGTCAATGCCGGAAATTCTTTCGAAAGATCATAGCGGTTCACGACTCCAAATTTCTTGATCGTATATGCCGGTGTGCCGTCTTCCCATACCGGCCGAACCTTTTCGCCTTTTGTATCAGTACCATGATCAATGATATCCCGACACATATCTATAAACACTTTATCTGCATAACTCATAGGTGAAACCTCCCAATTTTAACCCATTTGTACTATTCTATCATAAAACCTGTTTTTCATAAAGATGAAAGAATTACTGTTTTTTTGATTATTTTCATCCCTTACATGTCAATTTTCAGTTCCTCATACTCGTCATACCAGCTCATGCATGCATCACTCCACAGTTCCCAAAGTCTGTTTATTTCTTCTTCACACGCACACCACTCCTCATATGTAGATACCTGTTCTTTCTTCTCAAACATCACTTCGATCCGGCTCGTGATCTCATCAAGCGGTTCCTGAATAAGACCTAATTTCCATTCCAGATAAGCTTCCTCTGTGTTAAGCTGCCTTGATTCGTGATATTCCTTCTTTGGAACTGCCCGCATATCTGCGATCAAAGCCTGATCCTCCGCAGCAACCTGCGCTGCAATACCCGTTCCATACACCTCTGCTTTACGTTTTCTTTCTATATAATGTGTGTAGCCAAACGGATAATAAAATACATGTCCATTCTCGATCACGAGTAGTGCATCTGCCACCTGATCCACAAAATATCTGTCATGAGAGACAAAAAGCATCGTTCCCTCATAAGCAGAAAACGCAGCTTCGAGAACTTCCTTTGCCTGTATATCCATATGATTCGTAGGCTCATCAAGCACAAGAAAGTTCGGCTTTCCTGTGAGAATCTCCGCTAGTACAAGTCTTGCCTTTTCTCCTCCGGACAAGGCATCCACCTTTGTCTGTACTGATTGTCCCGAAAAAAGATACGCCCCCAGAATATTTCTTGCATCCTTTTGCGACAGAGAGGGATATAACCTTTGAAAATGTTCAAAGACCGACTCCTTAGAAGTAATCGCTGCCGATTGCTGTTCAAAATATCCATATATGATATTGTTGCCCAGAATACTCTTTCCCGAAATTCCCGGTATCTCACCGATCAGTGTTTTGAGAAGGGTACTCTTTCCGGTTCCATTTTCCCCGATGACCGCTATCTTCTGTCCCCGTCTTACCTTCATTGTCACTTCAAATAATGCCTTCTCATAACCGACCTTCAAATGTTCCGACTCCCATACCCATTTACTTCCACGCACTTCCGGGACAATCGGTTCTACAAACAGATTTCCTCCACACTCTTCCGGCTTTTCGATCCGTTCCATCCTCTCCAGTATTTTCTTCCTTGATCTGGCAAAAGCAGCCTTCTTAGGTTTATGTTTAAATTTCTCGATCAGATTATTATGTCTCCTGATCTCCGCCTGCTGTTCTTCATATTTCCTTTTGGCATGCAAAAAATCTTTCTGTTTTTGTCTCCGATAAAAGGTATAATTCCCTGCATATCGTTTCACCTGGCTTCCCGACACATCACAGATCACTTCTGCAACACGATCCAGAAAAAAACGATCATGGGAAACCATAACGACAGCATGCGGATATTCTCTCAGATACTCCTCCAGCCATTCGACCGTCTGAATATCAAGATGGTTTGTCGGCTCGTCCAGAAGCAGAATATCCGGCTTTTGAAGCAGGAGCCGGATCAGTGCGATCTTCGTCTGTTCCCCTCCGGAAAATGTTCCAAGCTTCTTTTTCTTCTGCTCCAGCTTAAAGCCCAGACCTGTAAAAACGCGGTCATACTCCGTCTCATATTCGAACTGTTCCTTTGAAAACGGTTCAAAAACAGGCATACTCTCTCTTAACAATTCATCTATGCTCTTATCTTCATCAAGCTTCTGACTCTGTCTGAGCATGCCGATCGTAAGCTTTCGGGAAGTTGTAATCCCTCTCTGCATCCGCTTATCGTCACGGTCCAGTTCCAGTTCACCGGCGATCAGCCGAAGAAGAGTTGTCTTGCCAGCGCCATTCCGCCCGACGATCGCTATCTTTTCTCTGTCTTTAATTTCAAAATCAATATGGGACAGAACCTCATTTTCTCCGATAGATACCGTCCCGTTATTTATTCTGTACAACATGATTATTCAGGTTCCCTCTCTCGCGGACTTTCGTTCATGATTTTACTGCTGTAAATCTATTCTTCGACCTGTCTTTTACATCGCCCTGTAGAGCCTCTCACGATCAGCTGCGGCTCATACTCCAGATGCATGACATAACTTCGTTCTCTCTTCTCATCATGCGTATTTTTATTATAGATCATGTCGACCGCCTGCTGGCCCTTCTTTATCGATGCATGATCAACAGAAGTCAATGATATCTGAGGCGTCGATGACATATGCAGATTATCAAATCCGACAACCGAATAATCTGCAGGAATTCGATAACCATGATCACTGATCGCTGCCATGATCCCATAAGCAGACATGTCATTATTTCCGACAAACGCAGTTGACTTCGATTCGCTTTCAAGCACCTTCGACGTCAGATCGTATGCACTTTGATATTCCGCATAATTAGATGGATATTTATCAAATACATTCTGACTTTGACACCTTACATCAATATTTTCCTCTGACACTCCTGCATCTGCAAAGCTTGCTTTCATACCTTCAATTCGGTGCATTCGTCCAAATTCCTTTGCTTTTATCGGTGTTGAGATATAAGTGATATATTTATGGCCGAGTGACAGCAGATGTTTTCCAACGATATATCCAGGCTTCTTACTGTCCAGCTCCACGGAATCAAACGCACAGGAAGCCGGAGTATCTCCCACTGAGATCATTGGGACCGATTTTGACAATGCATTCATTTTTTGAATTCTTGACGATGGATATAAAGAGATAATACCTGCCAGTTTCGATTTTGCCAGCAGATCCAGATACCGGTCTTCATTTTCAGCATCACGCAGCGTTGCAATTGTCATTACCGTATAATCGTACTTACGAGCCTGATCGATGATGGAATCAACCATCGTTGTATAATAACCATTTGACAATGTCGGGCAGATCACAATGATCGTATCTGCCAAAACTTTCTCCTTCTGTTTTTCCTTAGGGACACTTTTCTTATATCCCATCTCCTTTGCAGTACTTTTCACAAGTCTAATCGTCTCTTCTGTAAAAGATACATTCGGTTTGTTACTCAGAACCATTGAGACGGTAGACTGAGAGATTCCGAGCTTTAATGCAATGTCTCTGGTCGTTACCTTATTTCTTTTACCCATGATCCAACACCTCTGATCATTCACAAATCTTTTTTGATTTATTTTGATTAATAAAAAATTACTAATCATTCAATTGATTGATTAATAAAATTATACCGTTTCGGTCTTATTTATGCAATCATTTTCAGATATTCAAACATTCAGCTCATCTTACATCTGCACGATCGATAATTAATCATTTTTTTGATTAATTATTTTATCCCCGAATTCCTTTATTTTTCAAGACTTCCGCAGTTTGACGACACCTTAAAAATATGATTAGATACCATTAGAATTACATTACTTAATATCGAGGAGGAAAGCTATGAGTATTATTACATTCGTTTGTGCCGGACAGATGGCATCCGCACTTACATTCCCGGCATTTGAAAATGGTCACGAGGTTCGACTTGTCGGTTCTCCGTTAGACCGCGAGATCATCGATGAACTTCGCAAAACTAATTATCATATCACATTGAAAAGAACACTGCATGACGGAATCAAATACTATCAGATTGAAGAATTAAACGAGGCATTGGAAGATGCTGATCTGATCCTTGGCGGTGTCAGCAGCTTCGGACTTGACTGGTTCTGTGATGAGATCCTTCCGGTTCTTCCGGAAACAGTTCCTCTCCTCACGGTCACAAAAGGAATGGTAGATCTCCAAGACGGTACACTTGTGCCATATCCGCACATCTTCGCACAGAGACAGCCGGAAGGAAAACACCTGAACTTCAATGCGATCGGCGGACCGTGCACAAGCTATGAGCTCGCAGATCACGATGACAGTCATGTCGCATTCTGCGGAGAAGACGTCGAAACATTAAAATACATCCGTTCTCTTCTCGAGACAGATTATTATCACATTTCTATTTCTACCGATGTCGTTGGCGTGGAATGTGCAGTTGCATTAAAAAATGCATACGCGCTTGGAATCACACTTGCAGTCGGACTTGCAGAGAAAAGAGATCAGAAGATCGGCGCACAGCACTATAACTCTCAGGCCGCATTATTCGGACAGGGTGTAAAAGAAATGTCACGGTTACTTGAAATCGCAGGCGGAAAACACGAACATATGGTACACGGAGCCGGTGACCTGTATGTAACAGTCTACGGGGGAAGAACAAGACTGATAGGAACTTTGCTTGGACGCGGACTCACAATAGACGAAGCTCTAAAAGAGTTAAATGGTGTTACTTTAGAATCTCTTGTCATCGCGACAAGAACGGCACGTGCCGTCAGAAATATGGCAAAGCGTGGCGTTGTTTCTATTGAAGATTTCCCGCTTCTCATGCATATTGATGACATTATCAATCACGGTGCCAAAGTAAATATTCCATGGAAATCATTCACATGGGATGACGTTTAAATCTCATCTTTTCATTTTATCGTCAGTAAAATAAGCACTTTATAATAAAAGGCAGGAACCAGTGTCCACGATCAAATATATGATATCACTTTTGATCGTTGACAAGGTTTCCTGCCCTCTCAAATTTCTAAATTTCACTCATATTATATAACACGCGCCCAAGCATTTTCTGCAGCGCTTCCACTTCACGCTTGCTCATGCCAATCGTAAGATTCCTGTCAACCTTCCTGCGATTTGCTTCCATTCTTCTTTGAATATCGTATGCCTTCTCTGTCAGATAAACATTTTTTCTGCGTTTATCCTTTCCGTTTGGAACGATCAAAATATATCCCTTCTCATCCAGTCTCCGCAAAATTCCTGTCACAGTAGGATTTTTCAGACTGAGTGCCTTCTCGATATCTCTCTGGTTCACTTCCTCTTTGTCACAGTGAAACAGATAATCCAGCACTTCACACTGAGATGAAGTAATTCCAATCCCCTTCAGCTGATTATTGATCTCCTTCTCATAAAGATTATTGATCTGTTTAAACAAAAATCCTATCGGTTTTCTCTCCTGCATACGATCATCCCCTCATAACAATCCTTCTAAATCATAGTATGCTATATTTCTTTTTCAAAATCAAGCATATGTTTTATACTCTCTATCTTTCAGCTAACAAATCCCTGATCAAATACTGAATGAACTCTCTGCATTTCCCGCATCCAGTCCCAAATCGCAGCTGCTTCTCCACTTCTTCGTAGGAATCAGCTCCATTCTTAATAGCGTCTTCAATCATTCCATAAGTTATATTTTTGCAATTACATGCTATTTTCTCTCTTTTCATCACATTCTCCTCTTTCCAAATTGTCTGTTTTCTTATTCCGGGCATACGTACCTCGGCAGTCCTTTAGAATGTCTGCCGTATTCGATGGCTTCACTCGGACAATTTACAATTACACACATCAATCCATGCCTTATTTCCGGAAAGCATCTCCAGTTCTTCCGGTGTCAGCTCCACCGCACTGTTGGCGCTTCCGCAGGCAGGATACACTTTTTCGAACCGTTTCAGTGATTCATCGAGATACACATCCACACCATCCTTAATACCAAAAGGACATACTCCGCCCACATCATGGCCAATTAGATCATGAACTTCCTCTGCTGTCAGCATTTTGGCTTTCTTGTGAAAGACTTGCTTATATTTGCTGTTATTAATCTTTGTATCCCCTGCACAAATAACAATAATCGGCTGCGCATCAACCATAAATGATAATGATTTGGCGATCCGGGCCGGCTCTGTACCTACTGCTGCCGCAGCCAGTTCAACCGTCGCACTGGATACATCAAAGACTGCCACGCGATTATCATAACCTTTCTCTTTCAAATATTCAAAAGCCTGTTCATAAGCCATATCTGCTTCCTCCTCTGGTTTCAAAATGCATTTAACTTATTTATAACACTAATCAAAAATCCCGGTCAATGCCGGGATCTTCTCTTTATTCAAATATTGATTTTGCTGCCTTATACAGATTCTCTTTTGCATGTGCCATCGCATCCTGAATATCTACCGTTTCATCCACGCATGCCTTCATCTTCGTGACGCCGGCATCGTACAGCGCATCAATCCCGCTGCCCAGACATCCCGATACTACGTAGAGTGGCTTTCCTGCTTTCTTGCATCTCTTCGCAATACCTGCAACAACTTTTCCATTTAATGTCTGACGGTCTGTCTTTCCCTCTCCGGATACTACAAGATCCGCATGTTCCAACAGATGATCAAATCCCGTGAGATCAAGCAACACATCTATGCCGGATCTCATCTGTGCTTTCAGAAAGACATACAATGCAGCGCCGAGTCCGCCGGCCGCACCAAGCCCTTCCACTTCCGAAATATCCTCTCCGGAATACCTGCACAGAAGCTCCTGATAATGAGCCATTCCCTGCTCAAGTTCATTCCCAATCTTTCCGACAGCGCCCTTCTGAGGTCCAAACACACGCGTTGCACCATTCGGCCCACAGAGCGGATTCTTCACATCACACATGACTGTGAATGCACAGTCTGATAGCTCCGGCATAACACCCGAATCGTCAATCGTCACAATACGATCAAGATCCTTTCCATATCCCTCAAGTTCTTTTCCTTCACAGTCAAGAAAACGATAGCCAAGCGCCGTCATCGCTCCGATACCACCATCATTCGTGGCACTGCCGCCAATTCCAACATAAATATTTCTCGCACCATCTTGAATCGCAGCTTTCATCAGCTCTCCGGTACCTTTTGTCGTTGCATACAGGGGATTTCTCTTCTCAACCGGAACAATTGGAAGACCGGATGCCTCAGCCATCTCAATCACAGCCTCATCCCCGCGGATCAGATAATGTGCCCTTACAGGTTCTCCTATCGGCCCGGTCACACAAAGTTCTCTACACTCGTATCCGGAAGTCCCGCTCTGCACAGCTGCAAGCGTTCCTTCTCCTCCATCGGCAATCAGGATCATATGGTATTCACCTTCTCCGTATACGTCCCCTGCCGCCTGCATCATGATTTCGTTTGCTTCTTTCGATGTCAGACTCCCCTTAAAAGAATCTGCTGCAAAAATAATATTCATATCCTGCTCTCCATTTATCTGAATCCATTCACATTTCACATGGCTTCCATTCAGAGTTCCTATGCCAATTCCGCCATGCCGATATGTCATTGGTTCGTCATCTTCTATTTCCAATACAATTCCACAAAATACTGCTTTTAGTTTATCCTTTTTCGCCGCTATTGTCACCTGATATTTTTCACCATTTTTCCACCCGAAACAAGAATATCCATTACACCAAAATTCCCCGGCCCATGAACAGACAGGCCGGGGAATCACCGCTTTAAATTTTTAACAGATCTGCAATTCTATTGATTGGATATGTAACAGCTTCGTGTTCTGCCGCTTCTCCAATACCTGCACTTTCGAACCCTCCTGCAACCGCAGCATCAATTCCGGCACGTGCATCTTCCACAACAAGACACTCCTCCGGCTTCATGCCAAGAAAATCTGCTGCCATAAGGAACACCTCGGGATGAGGCTTTGAATGTGTAATATTTGTTCCGTCACTGATCGCATCAAAGTAATCAGAAAGACCGAGACGGGACAAGATTAGTCTCGTATTTTTACTTGATGATCCGATCGCCAGCTTCAGACCTCTTTCTCTGAGTTCATCCAGTGTATTCTTCACTTCATCAGACAGATCATCCGGTGACATCTGGTTCAGAAGTTCCTTATAGATATTATTTTTCTTCTCCGCAAGTGCTTTTTTTTCTTCCTCTGTATAAGCCTTTTCACTGCGTTCCAGTATAATTTCCAGACTCGCCATTCTGCTCACGCCGCGAAGTCTGTTGTTTATAATTTCATCAAAATAAATATTTTCTGCATCCGCCATCACTTTCCATGCCTGATAATGGTATTTGTCTGTGAAGCAGATGACTCCATCCAAATCAAATATTACTCCGTTTTGCTTCATGATTATCCTTTTCTCTTTTATCCTGCTTTTTCTTCTTTCACATGCATCGGTATCATCTCAACATCTTTATCTGTAATTTTTACTCGATAATATTCGCCTTTTATACAGATACAGAAACAGATGCTTTTCCATGCATCCGGCAAATGCGGATGGATCTCCACACCTTCCTCTGATACATTTACTCCGGCATATCCCTGAATAATACAGTTCCATATACCACCAAGCGAAGCCGAGTGAAGACCATCCGTCGAATCGTACGGATTGTCCACGAGGTCAACTTCCAGTGCTTTTTCAAAAAATTCCAGACTGAGATCCAGTGCTCCGATATTGGCACATGCCTGAGCATGGGCACAGTAGCTTAAAGAAGAGTCATGAAGTGTGCGTTTCTCATAATAAACTACATTCTTCTTTATGGTCTCTTCATCAAACAAATGTGGGAACAGATTCAAAAGCATAACAAGATCCGCCTGTTTCAGTGCCTTCATATCAACTACCTCGTCACGGCTGTATTTCAGGAGGATTGCCTGCTTAATCTGTGATTTTTTAAATTCTTCGATATTTGGAACTTCTGGCTTACTGAGTATCGTGTCATCCTGAGGAATGATTCCGTCTTCGTCTGGCTGCGGAAGATATATCTTCTCAATGAACTGTTCAAATCTTCCCATCCAGCGGTCAAGATCCAGTTTCCGATTCAGCGTCTGATATTCTTTGCAGGACTCATTCTTCATTTTACGAAGCTTTTTATATGTATTTTCGATCACATACTTCGCCATGTAATTTGTGTAGGCATTATTATCAATATGCTCACTGTATTCATCCGGTCCGATGATATCCAAAATCTCCAGACGTCCGTTTTTCTCCACTGCTCTGGATGACCAGAATTTTGAAATCTCGATCAGCATCTCCAGTCCGTATTTCATCATAAAATCCATGTCGCCCGTCATCTGTTCATATTTCAGGATTGCGTATGCAATATCAGCCGATACATGGTGCTCCTTTCGTCCTGACCAGACCGGATTGGCCTTCCCCGTGTGGATATTAAGCGCTGCAAACAGTGGTGTTTCCTCACGTCCGTCAGCCGCACTCTCCCATGGATACATCGCACCCTCGTATCCATATTCTTTTGCCTTCTCCCGTGCTCCTTCCAGTCCATGGTACCTGTAAAGCAGCAGATCTCTGGCAATCTCCGGATTTGTATAACAGTAAAATGGAAGCATATATATTTCTGTATCCCAGAATACATGCCCTTTATACCCTTCGCCGGATAATCCCTTTGCTCCGATACTTGACTTACTTGTGCCGACCGGAGTCATTCCATACAGCTGAAGAAGTGCATATTTGACCGCGGCCCTGTCCTCGAGAGAAATTCCGTCGATCTCAATATCCGCACATTCCCAGAATTTCTCTGCGGCATCTGCGTGCAATGCAAGATGACTCTCGTAGGATCCTCCCGAAAGCCGCCTGATCGAATCGGTCTTATCCGGCTCACTTAAGCGCTCTCTGTCCTCAACGGTATAGACGAGAACCGTCTTCTGAATCACGAGTTTCTCACCCTTTGAAACAGTTCCTGCTATATTACGGTAAATACTTCTTCTCTCAAGTCCAAAGTTTTCATCTGTGATCGTCCCCGAAAGAACATTCACATCTTCATAGATATCTACCTTGGTATAATCCGTAATACCGATAAAATGCATATAACGCTTATCGTAAACTTTACACTCTGTCTCTCTGAAATGAGAGGCACCACTGTTCGTGATCTGCCCGTTGATCCCTGCTTTTATCTTCACACATTCAACATCTCTGTTTACCGGCGTGATCTCTATCTGCTGACAAAACATATGCCGGTTGTGAAAAGAGGCAAAACGTCTTGTCTTAATCTCAAGCTCCAGTCCATTTTCAAGTTCCAGATGACAGCTCATCATCACTTCTGCAGTCTTCAGATTATATCTTCTTTCATAACAGGATACGTTCCCGGTATCCAGACTGAGAATCTGTCCGTCTATGATCACCTCACACGGGATCACATCCGGACAGTTCACAAGTTCAGTCACCTCTTTCGGAGATGATTTCGAAAACACACCCGCAACAAACATTCCCGGTTTATCCTTCAGCCCACGGAATTCCTGAGTCGCTCGAATTCCCATATATCCATTTTCAGTTGTAAATACCGATTCTGTCTTATTCAGATAACGCCAGTCATATTTCGGCTCAACAAGCCAGAATCCTGACTTATCTTCTATCGCTTTGTAATAATACATTTTCTTACCCTAATCGATGATTTCTGGTCGATTGCTTTCTGCTGATTTATATAATACCTCTATGATTCGCTGTACATAAGCCCCCTGCTTTGCAGTCACAAGAACAGCTTCCTGTCCGAGACAGGCTTTTGCAAAATTTGTAATCGCATCGATGTGAAGATCTCCATCCTCAACAAACGGATATGCCTGATTTGCAAAATCTCCCTCTGATGCACTGTATGTCTCAAGCGGGAACAGTGAGCCTCCCAGCTTATCGCCAAAGATGTCAACTGCCCGGATATCTTTTTCCTTCATGTTCAGCGCGAAGGACGTCTCCAGCTCAAGGCATCGTCCATCTTTAAAATAAATCATTCCGAACAGCCCGTCCTCAACGGTGTATCTCTCCGGATTCCAGTCTCCCATCAAGCCATGCGACTGCACTGTTCCGATTCTGTTTGACATTGACGCTGATACATAGGAAATCTCAGGATAGTCAAAGAGATAGCAGGCCAGATCCAGCATATGTGCGCCGATATCGATCAGAGGACCACCGCCCTGCATCGCCTTATTTATAAAATTCCCCCAGCCAGGCACACCTGCCCTTCTGAGCCATTTTGCACGCGCAAAATAAATCTGACCGAATTTTCCTTTCTCGATCATTTCTTTCATGAGCGCAACATTTTTTCCATGTCGGAAATGGAAGTCATAAGTGAGGATCAGTCCTTTTTCTTCTGCGACATCAGCCATCTCATTTGCCTCTTTGTAAGAAATTGCCGGCGGCTTTTCACACATCACATTACATCCTGCATGCAATGCATCCATTACGATCGGGTAATGAAATTTGTTCGGAACACAAATGCTCACCGCATCCGGTTTACACTTCTCAAGCAATTCCAAATGAGACTGTGTTGCAAATGTAATCCCGAATTCGTCCGCCAGCCTTTCTGCCGACTCTATATTTCTATCACTCACACCGACGATTTCTACCTCTTCCATAGAGCGGTAGGATGGGATATGTGATACTCTCGCTATCTGTCCTGCACCAATCAGTGCAACGCGCAATTTATTCATACTATCTCCTCCAAATCAAATGAACTGGTTCATATATGCGATGCCTTCTTTTACAGCCTGAAGTTCATCACCGCGAAGTCTTCCTTCATTGATCACTGGTCCTGTATATCCAATGTCTTCCAAAGTCTTCAGATGACGCTTGAAATCAATGGATCCTGTCCCAGGCTGTAATCTGTGATTCTCTGCGACATGAATATGTCCGATATAATCCTTAAACTCCACTAACGCCTTTGAAATATCATCTTCCATTGTATTCATATGATAAAAATCAGCCGTAATCTTCACATTCGTAAATTTTCCTGCATCAATGATCGCAGCTGCGTCTGCAAGTGTATTGATCATATGATCCTGATAATAATTCAATGGTTCAAGGTAGATGTATACTCCGTATTCTCTTGCAACCGGATCAAGCTTCCCAAGAGAATCAAGAATCACCTTCACATCCTCTTCATGACTTCTTGGCGGAACCATAGGCGGAAGACGGAAGGTGAACATCCCCCAGGCAGCCGGTACAACGACACCCGTTCCTCCAACTTCCTTGATACAGCGAAGGATCTCTTTCAGATCTTCAATTCCATCCTGACGTTTTTTCTCGTCAAAATCACCGATCCATCCACGATAGCCTCCACACGCTGTTGTAACCGGAAGTCCTGTCTCTTCCACAGCTTTTTTCACTTCATCAACGTGTTCTACCAACGCTTTTCCATCGATTTCAAATGCTTTAAACCCCAGTTCTTTTAAGAATCTGAATTTTTCTGTAAAGTCAGCCGGGAAAAAAGCTCTATCCTGTGTTCCGTAATACATACGTAAGCCTCCTATTTGTCAAATGTAATTCCAAGTTTAATACTTGATGCTGGTTCACGATCCACATACTTCATAAAACCTTCTGCTGCATCCTCAAATGGAATAACCGGATCAATGATGTCCTCACAGTCAAGATAACCATTCATCAGCATTTCCCATACAACGTCTTCAATTCGTTTTCTTGTCCATCTCGGGTATTCCGGAAGCGGTTCAGAACACGCTCTTGAGAAGACGATTTTTCCCTGATTAAAGTGTCCTTCCTGACCAAGCCAGAGTCCTGCCGGGAATGGCTTTGCAAATGCTACATACGCGATCGTTCCGTTGTAGGCCAGTCCCTTGATCGCTGCCTGAAGCGCGTGTACGTTACCGCTTGTCTCGATAATGGCATCTGCACCCATCTTGTCTGTAAGTCTCTTTATTTCAAGCCCTGCATCGCAGGCTGTGTTGTCCAATACATAATGCGCTCCTGATTTCTTTGCTACGATTCTGCGCTTTTCAATCGGGTCGATTCCGATAACCGTGGAAGCGCCCAGTTTCACAGCAATTTGAAGCGCGATCATACCAATTGCTCCCAGGCCGATAACAACCACGTTATCACCCGGGCGCACATTGGCATCTCTCACTCCGCAAAGTGCAAACTGCGCAGGATCATAACATACTGCATTTTTTGCACTTGCATCTTTACTCATCTTACGCAGCTTGTAATTGTCAACTGCGTTTACGATCTGTGTTTCTTTGATAGGTCCGTATGAGCAGACGCGGTCACCAACTGCATACTCTGTAACAGCAGAACCGATCTCTGTAATTGTTCCAACAAACATATTGCCTAATGGGAGTTCACCAAACTCAATGCCCCTTGGTTCATCTGCATCTCTGTCCATAAATACGCGCCACTCCTCGTCAAACTTCCCATCGATAAATGGGCTGACACCGCGAAAATCCGCAAGTTCTGTTCCATGCTTCGGAGCAGCAAACTCTACCTTGATCTTCGCTTCATTTTCTTTGATTTCTCTGTCTTCATAATCCATAAATTCTGCCACCTGTGGTGCAGTTGCTACCAGTTTTTTCATTTCTCATACCACCTTTATGTTCAAATTATTATTAACCTTTTACTCCACCATCTGCTCTTCCGCTCTTGATCAGTGACTGGCTGATACCATACATGATAATGATCGGCAGTGATGTAACAAGGGACGCAGCCATCATCCTTCCCCAGATGTAATCCGGAGTGTTAAACAGTGAGTTAAGTCCGATCGTAATCGTCATATTCTCAGTCGAATCAATAAAGATTGATGCAAAGAGCACATCGTTCCATGCAATCATGAATGCGTAAACAAACACGGAGATCAATCCCGAGATTGAGAGCGGAACGATGATCCTGAAAATAACTCCCCACCTTGAGAGCCCATCTACTTTTCCGGCTTCTTCAAGCTCAACCGGAATTGTTTCGAAAAAACTTCTTGTCATATAGATTGCTGTCGGCAATGTCTGAATGATCATACAGATGATTACCGCTTCTTCCGTATTTCGCAGTCCGATGGACGCAAGAAGCTTATACAATGGCACGATCAGAAGAATTCCTGAGAACATATATACAAAGAAGAAGACTTCGCTGATAACTGATTTTCCAAAGAATTTCAGTCTGGCAAGCGCATATCCTCCAAGAATTCCAAGGAATACAACAAGAACGGATGTTGCAAGAGCGATATACAAACTGTTCTTCAAATATCTTACAAACGGGAAAATCTGTACATTGAAAATATCTTTATAATGCTGTATCGTAAATGACCTCGGAATAATCGTTGGTGGGAATCCGATCGTCTCTGCCGTAGATTTCAGTGATACACTGAGCATCATGATAAACGGGAACAACAGCGCGATCAAAATCAAGATCAATGCAACATAAAACAGTACTTTATTGATCATATTTTTCTGTTTTCTAGTCCTCATCTGTCTTGAGCACCACCTTTCTGATAAGCATTACACATGCAAAGATAAATACAAACAAAATCAATGAAATAGCTGCTGCTTTACCAAAATCATGGGTTGCAAATGCCATATCATACAAATACACACCGAGTACATCCACCTGACTTGTCAAAAGCTTCACCTCTGCATAGATGTAGAATGTCCAGATCATACGGAGACTGACTACTGTGACCATCGTAGGTTTGATTGCCGGGAATGTAACTGCTTTGAACTTCTCCCATTTTGATGCTCCGTCAATCTCTGCAGCTTCATACAAGCTCTTATCGATCGAAGTCATAATTGCAATAAACGACATATATGCATATGGGAAACATCTCCAAATATTAAACAGACATACCAGAATAAATGCGCTGGATGGATTGTCGAACCATAGCGGAGCAGAATCTGCCAAATGGAATACATGTACAACAAAATAGTTGATGATTCCATAAATATTGTTGAACATATATCTCCAACAGAAGATCAGACATACAGATGGCACAACATATGAAAGAATAATCAGCGCATTTACAAGCTTCTTTCCTTTGAAATCTCTGTTTAAAAAACATGCTGCGGCAAGACCAAGCACAGTGCTGAGCACTACTACAACAAATGTATAGCCAACCGTAATTGCCACACTGGAATAAAACTCTTTGTCTGCAAGCACGTCTTTATAGTTGCTGATGCCGACAAAGACAGATGGCATCATTGGATTAACAGGCACATCCTGAAAGCTGATGATAAGGTTGTACACCATCGGATAACCGATCAGAACAACCAGGAGGATAATACTTGGTGCCAATAATAAATATGCGAAAGTATTCTGGTTTTCCCAAAATTTTTTAACCTTTGACATATTAAACCTCTTTCCTCTTACAAAATCTGGGTTACGCATTGATACGTAACCCAGTAGCATTCTGTTTAAAAAAACTATTTTACTAAACCTTCAACACTTGTCTGGGCTGTTGCCAACTCTGCATCGATATCTGCGTCCTGAACAAGAATATTGTTAAGAGCTTTACTGATAATTCCAGAGTTTGTGATATCTCCCATAGCCATGAAATTCTTTCCGTCAACACTTCCGAATAATTTGAGGTTGTCAAAAGCCTCTCCTACATTCTCAAGAAGATGTGCAAACGGAACAATTGCTTCGTTTTCTGTGTAAGCAGTGTCTTCTGCAACTTCTGCAAATACTGGCTGAACTCCGCCTGGTGCCATTGTGATCCACTCTTCGTTATGTTCTTTTTCGATCATGAAGCTTACAAATGCCTTTGCAGCCTCTGACTCTTCAGCAGAGATCTGATTTGAGATAGAAAGAACTGTTACACATCCATAAGCAGCAGACTCTGTGTTTGTTGGAAGTGCAAGCTGAACATCCTCAAGGAATCCGGCTTCCTGACATCCGCCAAGGATGTATGTTGAGTACATACACATTGGAGCGTTCTGTCCAACAAATGCATCTTTTACATCTGCAACTTCTGTTGAACCAGGCATAGAATATCCGGCGAGTTCTTTATAGAATTCAGCAGCTTCTTTCATTGCATCTGTATCAATTGTTACATTTCCATCAGCATCAAATACGTTTGCGCCATTGGAAAGTGCGAACTGAGAGAACACCTGCTCTGTGAAAGCGGAATCAGATGTTGGAAGCGCGATTCCGTAGCTCTGATTTGCAGGATCATAGAATGCTTCAGCGATTGCACGCACATCATCCCAGCTCTCCGGAAGAGAAAATCCTTTAGACTCAAGCATAGCTGTGTTACACCAGATACCCTGTACCCATCCACAGAGCGGAACTCCAACATAATCAGCGCCGTCTTCTGTTTTAACAACGTCTAATGCTCCCTCAAAGAATGCATCCTCACCCTTTGTAGAGATCACTTCATTCATTGCTGCTGTGTCAAGCAGCTGGTTTGTTACACTTGTTTTAGCCTGATCCTGGCTGAACTCGATAACTGCCGGAAGTTCTGAGCTTCCTGCAAGAGTCGTGATCTTCTGATCGAAATCATCCTCGTTCACCGGCATAGATTCCACTTTTACATTTGGATTAGCCTCCTCAAATTCGCTGATGATCTGATCCACAACAGAAAGTCTTTCTTCCTCTACCTGCTGGTGCATGAACTGGATTGTTACCTGTCCATCAGATTCTCCGCCTGCTTCTTCACTCTTATTTCCGCATCCAGCAAATAATGTTGCTGACATTGCAAGAATAAGACAAGATGCCACAAGTTTCTTTTTCATTGTGTTTCCTCCTTTTAATAAAAATTGATTTGTGATTTATTAACATTCATCGCCCAGGATCCACATACACTGCAATGGCTCAAGGATCACAACATCGCCGACCGGTGTATCGGCAATGAGATCATATCCTTTCACCTTTGTATGCACGTGAACCGCATCCGATGAAACATTAACCAGAACCGTAATCTTTTCTCCTGTATCAGTGAATCTTTCCAGTGCAAAAATACGCTGGTCATCAAAGATTATTTTCTGATGTGCAACCGGAGAAAAGGCTTTCTGACTTTTTCTGATCTTAATTCGCCTTATCATTTCATCAAAAATCACTTTTCGATTTGATCCCAAACGAAGCTGATTCGACAATTTGTCAGCATCCAGTTTCTCGCGATTGATTCTTCTCGGAATTCCTGATGTATTCATACCATAATAATCGTTACGGGAACCCAACAGACTGTGTATATAGATTCCCGGAAGTCCCTGAAGCGAGAGCAGAATCGTCTCTGCTGCAAGGAAACGGGCGATTCGGACTTCATCAGTGTCTTCCGGCGAAGCCAGTGCGTCCTGATAATTAATATTCAATTCATATGGACTCTTTGTTCCATCTCCGTTATCTTTATAAGAAACAGCACCGCCATTTTTTAATGTCGCATCTACAAGGATCTGCTGCTCTTCCTTTGTAAGGATTCCCTCTGTCGGCCTTACACCTACACCGTCATGCGAGCTCAGGAAATTAAAATAACTCGTGCCATAAACCGGTTCGTCTAATCCATCTGCCCACCTGCTCAGCTTTTCTGCATTTCCTGTCAGGAACGAAAACATTGTGAGCGGCGGAAGAGGAAACTGATAAATCAGCTGTGCCTCATCATGTCCATTTCCAAAATAACTGATGTTATCTTTGTGAGGAACATTGGTTTCTGTGATCAGACACACGCCCGGCGCGTATGTATCCAAAAGCATGCGATATGTCTTGATCAGTTCATGCGTCTCCGGCAAATGCATACATGTTGTACCAGGCTCTTTCCAGATAAAACCGATCGCATCCAGGCGGATGAACCTGGCGCCATTCTGCGCAAAGCTCAAAAGAACGTCCAATATTTCTGCATAAACATGCGGACTTCTGAAATTCAGGTCAATCTGATCTGTACTGAATGTTGTCCAAAGGTACTTTTTCTCTCCGGAAGTTGTTTCAAATTCTGTAAGAAGCGGCAATGCCCTTGGTCTTGTAACCGAACTGTAGTCTGCATCAGGATCGCAATCAATAAAATATGTATTATATGGATATTCCTGTGACAGATATTTTTCGAACCACATGCTGCTCTTTGATACATGATTTACGACCGCATCAAACATCAGGTCATAGGATTTTGCCAGTGCATTCACATCTTCCCAGTCTCCCAAATCCGGGTTGATCTTCTTATAATCCACAACAGAGAATCCGTCATCCGATGTATAAGGAAACATCGGAAGCAGATGAACAGTAGAAATGGCATCCTGCACATGCTCATCCAAAAACGATTTCAAAGTTTTAAGACCCGATTCCCCATCACGGTATAGAGAATCTCCATATGTAATTAAGATCGAATCTTTTTCTGAGATCCATGTTCCCTTTGCCGGAATATCTGTATATTGATCCAACACCTGATCCACAAGACTCAGTGTTTCTTTTACGATGTCTTCATCTTTATAGATAAACAAAAGGCTGCTTGACAGTTTTTCTCTTAATTCTGTCCTCATTTTCCTCTCTCCTTTATGTCTTGCTTTGTCCTACATTGTCATATTAATATTGAATCAATCAAATGTCAATACACCTTTATTTTTTCAATATTTTGCACAAATTATTTGCTATGTTTTTGTTGCTTATCCACACTAAAATGTCCTGTTATTGTCTTGTTATTTTCGTTTTTGTCTTATTTGTCCACCTGACACATTCCATCCTTGTCTCAATTGACTTGTTTCCCATTCTGTTGCAATAATCTTTTTGCTATCGCAAAAAAAAGAGACCTCCCAAAAAGGGAGATCCCTGAAATCATTTCCATATTATGTTGATTCTCGTTCCACAACCGATGACATATAAGTCACCTTGCGTTTCATCCCAATATCTTCTCCGTTGATCTGCTTTGCCAAAAGCGATACACATTCTCTTGCCATCACATCAAAATCCTGATCCACTGTGGATATTCTCGGATGCAGATAATTTCCGATCGGAATATTATCAATACCAAGCACTGCGATATCCTTCGGTATCTGATATCCGGCCTCCTGTATTGCACGATATACCCCAATCGCTCTCTCATCGCCTGACACAAAAAATGCATCAACACTTTCATTTTCCAAAATGTCTTTCGCGGTACGATATGCCAGATCGACTGTACTGATGCCATATCTCACACGATAATTTCCCTTCGTCTCATTCGCAGCATCCAGAAAACCTCTTGCCCGTTCTCCATTGGAATTAAACTTTGGATCCCCAAGTAAAAAAACAATATCGCGATATCCACGTCCTGTCAGGTATCGGCCGCCTTTGAATCCAACCTGATAGTTGTCCAGACTGACAGACCACACTGTATCATCCTCTGTCTCTCCAAACAAAACAAACGGAATTCCATTTTCTTTCAGAAATTCACATCTGGGATCATTCGGCACATGTTCCAGAAAAATAACGCCGTCCACCAACCCATTATCCAGCATATAATATCCGTCCGTCTCATCCGAAATAAAATTCGTAGCACTTGACGGAGCCATGATCACTTTCAGATGGCGCTTTCTCGCATAACTGAAAAGATACTTCAGCATCAGCGTATGCCACGAGCTCAAATGCTCTTCCTCGTGACGATCCGTCATGATCATAATCACATTCGTCTTATTGCCACGCAGTCCTCTGGCAAGAATATTTGTTTTATAGCCAAGATCCTGAATTGCCTGATTCACAATATTTCTTGTCCTGACTGACACATTTTCTGAATTATTGATCACGCGGGACACTGTTTTGATCGATAATCCACACGCATTCGCAACATCTGTAATCGTAACTTTTGACTTTTTCTGCTCCATTGTATTACCTTCTTTGGAATCCATCTCTTTTCCTATTCATTATACATGATTTCCTTCAGAAGATACAAGAGAATCGAAATATTAAGAAGCACTTTTTCCCCGAACCAGGTCCATCACATTTGCCTTCAGAAGCACTTTTGCTACAAGGAAGAACAAAACAGATGTGATCGGGAACATTACGAGCTGCTGCGTTACCCGCGCCGGCAGGATTGCCATAAATCCATTTCCATAAAGAACAGTCAGCCAGTATGTATTCAGTCCAAGACTGACGATAATCGATGACAGTCCATTTGCGGCGAGGACTCTCACCGGATGAAGCGGCTTCTTATACAGCACCACTCCGTAGATCAGTCCGTTTACGATCGCACTGATCGTAAATCCCGGAAAAAATGCTCCTGTCGGATTCACCAGATACTTCAAAATATCCATGGCACCGCCAAAGATACCTCCGACAACCGGACCAAAGAACATACTTGCCAATTCATGAGGCAGATAAGAGAAGCTGATTCTGATAAAGTCAGTCAGCTGAACCTGGTAAAACCCAAGTGCTACACTCAATGCAAGAAGGAGTGATGTCACTGTCAATGATTTTACACTCTGAAGCTCATGAAAGGAGTCTCTAAAAGATTTCATAAAAAATACCTCCTTTGCAGTAGCCCCGTAAAACTACGCATAAGCAGGTATATTCACTGTCTATGTGTAGCAGCGGGATGCGGAAAAAGCATCGCAAGTGAACCAAGATCACTTTTCGTCCTACCGACAACTCCCCGTCCGGCTGGCACTTAACGCGCAATTTCCTACTCTGCGTCTTTCTTATTTTCTGTCTTTCGACATTTGTTACCAATTCATTCTAGCACGCTTTAAGATGACATGCAAGACTTCATCTTCATATCTTTGATCTGTCCCCATGCCAGAATGACTGTCACGACGAGTGCCGCAGAATCCGCAATCGGTCCGGCATACATGACACCGTCAATCCCAAAGATGGTCGGGAAGATCAGAATCAACGGGAGCAAGAACAGAATCTGCCTTGTCAGGGAAGTCAATATACCAAGCTTCGCTTTACCGATCGATGTAAAGAATCCGGACGATATCGGCTGCACACTGTTCGTGAAGGTCATCAGCATAAAGATACGGAAATATCTCTCTGCAAAAAGGAAATATTCTTCACTTCCCGAACCAAAGATGCTGACGATCGATCTCGGAAATAACTGAAAACAAAGCCCTGCCACTGTCCCGATGACTATGGACAGAACGATGGCCTTGCGGTATGTCTCACGCACTCTGGAATAATTCTTCGCCCCGTAATTAAATCCCCAGATCGGCTGACACCCCTGCGAGATACCAATACAAAATGCCATAAAAATCATATTTACCTTGGAGATAACACCGACACATGCAAGTGGTATCTCTGATCCGTAAATGGACTGTGCACCATATTTACGCAGTGTGTTGTTCATCGCAATCTGAACGATCGCCATCGCGATCTGATTGATGCACGATGCCACACCGAGAGAAGCGATCGATGCCAGATACTTTCCTTTTGGAAGCAGCATGGATCTTGTGATCCCCATTTTCTGTTTCTTCAGAAAATAATAGATAACGATCATTCCGGAGACGATCTGTCCGATAACAGTCGCGGCCGCTGCCCCCTGTATACCCCAGTGGAACCCAAAAATAAACAGCGGATCCAGGATCGTATTGATGACCGCACCCGTAACGGTACAGACCATCGAAAATGTCGGGCTTCTGTCTGCACGGATCAGATGATTGCCGCCGATACTCAGTACAAGGAACGGCGTTCCAAAGGCACAGATTCCTGTATATTGCTGTGCATATGGCAATATCTGATCTGTGACACCGAACAGATGCAGCAGCGGATTCAAGAATAATAATGTAACGACCGCTATCAATGTACCTCCGATCAAAAGCATCGACAGACCTGTAGCCGCAATCGAGGAGGCCTGCTCATGATTGCCCGCACCGGATTCCAGGTTATAATTGGAAGCACTTCCAATTCCGAGCATGAGTGCCGTTGCAGTACAGATAATGGAAATCGGAAATGCGATATTCGTCGCCGCATTCCCAAGCATGCCAACACCCTGTCCGATAAATATCTGATCGACAATATTATAGAGAGAACTCACAAGCATACTGATCACAGCAGGTATGCCGAATCTCGCGATCAGCCGTCCCACCTTTTCTGTCGCAAGAGGATTTCCCTTTTTAATATTCTCTGATGACACTGCTAATCTCCTTTACTACTGATAAGTTCACAATCAGATCCAATGCATTCTTCATATATTTTTCTTTTACTTCATCTGTGCCGATCACGATCTCAGCGATTTCATCGCTGATGATATTCTGGAGCACTTTACGTATGCTCACCTTATGATCTCCGAACACACTGGAAATTGCTGCCAGCACTCCCGGCTTATTATCCACCTGCATACGGATCACAAATTTATTTTCAATATCCTCGAACTGCTTCACAGGCGTATCGCGATAGCATGTATTTACGGCACGTCCGGTACTTCCCCACACAACATTTCTCGCGACATCAAGGATATCTCCCACAACTGCGCTGGCAGTCGGGAATTCTCCTGCACCCCGTCCGTAGAACATGACATCGTCCACCGCATCTCCATGAACCATAACCGCGTTAAATGAATTTCTCACACTCGCGAGCGGATGATCGAGCGACACAAACATCGGGTATACACACACCTCTATTCCGCTCTCCGTATTCTTCGCAACACCGATCAGCTTGATCACACTGTCAAAGCTTTTCGCATACTGAATATCGCTCGATGTGATCTTCGTGATTCCCTCAATATAAACATCATCAAACACAACCTTGCTGCGAAATGCGGAAGATGCCATGATCGCCACCTTGCGTCCGGCATCGAGACCTTCGATATCAGCTGTCGGATCCGCCTCAGCATAGCCAAGCTCAGTCGCCTTTGCAAGCGCCTCCTCAAAGCTCATATTTTTCTCAAACATCTTCGTCAGGATATAATTTGTTGTTCCGTTCACGATACCCATCACCTGCGTGATCTCATTGCCGAGCAGGCATTTCCTGAGCGGTCTCATGATCGGGATGCCCCCGGCAACAGAAGCCTCAAACATCAGGTCAACATGGTTCTTCTTTGCGAGCTCCAGAAGTTCTTCTCCGTATTCTGCAAGCAGGTCTTTGTTCGCAGTCACAACACTCTTGCCTGCCTTCAAAGCTTCTTTGATCATCGTCTTCGCCGGTTCAATACCGCCCATGACCTCAACAATAATATCAATCTCATCGTTTGTGATGATATCTTCCCATTTATCTGTGAGAAGAGATGGATCCACACCCTCTCTCTTCTTATTCATGTTATGTACAAGAATCTTCACGATCTCCACATTCGCGCCGGTCTTATTCACCATCTCCTTCTTCTGTCTCTCAATGAGCTTATATACGCCGCCGCCAACAGTGCCAAGTCCAAGTAGTCCAATCTTAACTGTCTTCACTCTTTTGTCCTCCATCCATAAAACTATCCTGCTGTAATTGTTTCACTTCTATTCCCATGCGGGCACACTTGCTGATACACCCCTTTGCCAGATGGTAGTACCTGGCTTTGTCATCCTCCGGATACGGAAGGTGGTAAAGGTATATCTCCTTCGGATGTATTTTCTGCAAAAATGAGAGATTATTTCTGCTTCCGATCTGATAAACATTGACAAACGCCCGGTCAATCCGCTTACCGCCGCATGTATCCAGCACGTCCTCTGCCAGCTCATCCGAAAACAAAGCATCACCACTGACCCATATCCGTTCATCCTCCCACTCGACGATATAAGAGCGGTGCGGATAACCGACATACGGCTTTCCATCATGCTTTGTGTGGAATGCAATGATGTTATAATCCCGCATTTTCATAAAATCCAAACCATTGTTTGATTGTACAACAGAAGTATTATTTTTTTCAAGCCCCGGGCCATAGAAATAGCTGTCCGGATTTAATCCCGCGAATATTCCCACAAGCTCCGCATCATAATGGTCGTCGTGCAAATGAGTGAACAGCACATCATTCGTCTTTCGGAAAAAACTTTTCTTTTCTGTCATCAGCCGCTTATACTTCTCCGGCATATTGGAAAAACCTTCCGACACGCCGCCGTGCAATGCATCGATCAACAGCCCTGATTTTCCATTCCATAAATATAAGCCCTCATTTACTGTATGAAAAATTTGAAGCTTCATCTGCCCTTTCCTCCCTTGTATATCCGTCTCTCATTTTATCACGTCGACTGTCGTCTCCGTGTTTTTCGTCTTATGTCGATGTCCGCAAACGCACATCACCGCAAAATTAATTCTATCACATCTCGCCATCAAAAAACCAAAAAAATATTTTAAAAAAAGTGTTGACATACCTGTTTTCCTGTAGTATAGTATTAACTGTTCTGAGGAACAAAAAACACATAAGATATGCGACAGTGGCTCAGTTGGTAGAGCACAACCTTGCCAAGGTTGGGGTCGCGGGTTCGAATCCCGTCTGTCGCTCTCCAGAGGATTTCTGATGTTCAGAAATCCTTTTTTTGTATCAAAATATGCAAACACAATTGACAAATCTCTCCGTATATTGGAACATAATATTCAAATATGACTCAGATAAACATACTCAATAAAATAAAGGAGATTTTATGAATACATACGTAAAAAAATCCGTTTGTCCTTACGACTGCCCGGACGCATGCGGTCTTCTGATCGAGACAGACGGAACAAATGTCATTTCTGTCAAGGGTGATCCGGACCATCCCGTCACACGCGGACTGATCTGCCGTAAAATGCAGAACTATGAAAAAGATATCCACAGTCCCGAGCGCATCATGACACCATTAAAACGAGTTGGAGAAAAAGGCTTAGCAGACTCTTTTTGTCCGATCACATGGGACGAAGCCATCCACGAAATCTGTTCCAAATGGAAATCCATCGGTGAACAATATGGCTTCAATTCCATCATGGGATATTCTTACGCCGGAACAATGGGGATCATCCAGCGCAAATTCGGAGAGGCTTTCTTTGCCCGTATGGGTGCAGCGACAACCGTCCGCACGATCTGTTCCAGCGCAAAAGGAGCAGCCATCAAGCATGTCATGGGTCATTTTCACGACTGGAATGCATCTCACATTCCCGAAGCAGATGTGCTGATTCTGTGGTCTGCCAATCCGGTCGCAAATCGGCTTCATGCAGTTCCATATATTAAACAGGCCAGAAAGAACAAAGCGAAAGTGGTTCTCATCGATGTCTACAGTCACGATTCCGCTTCTCTATGCGATGAAGTGATTCTCGTAAAACCCGGTACAGATGTAATTCTGATGCTTGCAATGATGCACGTTCTGGAAAAGGAAAATTTGATTGACCATACCTTTATCGAAGCATACACAACCGGATATGACGCTTTAAGAGAAGCATTTCGCGGCTGTACACCGAAATATGCTTCCGGCATTTGTGGCGTACCCGCAGAGACGATCCACTCTCTTGCACTCCTCTATGGAAATGCATCCTGCCCGCTGATTCTTCCGGGAAGCGGTATGAGCCGATACAGCAACGGATCCGCCGCATACAGACATCTGTTTGCCCTTCTTGCACTTACAGGTGCCTGGGCAAAAGGCGGCGGAACATGCTGCGTCTCAGGAAGTGGTGATCACGTAAGATCCGACCTTGTCTCTCACCCGGAACTGATCGATCCGAAAGCAAGAAAGATCAATATGAACCAGTTAAGCCTTGCACTGACGGAAGACGACAGAATAAAAAGCTTATATGTATTTAATTCAAATCCCGCAGTCATGACACCAGATCAGCAGGGCGTATCAAAAGGGTTATCCCGGGAAGACTTATTCCTCGTTGTCCACGATCGATTTATGACAGACACCGCACTATACGCAGACATCATTCTTCCTGCGACATTTTCCGTAGAACAAGACGACATTTGCTATTCCTACGGTAATCCACATCTTCAGGCATCGTGGCAGACGATTCCTGCACCGGGAGCATGCAAGTCAAATCTGGATGTGTTCCGACTCCTTGCAGAAGGGATGGGATTTGAGGATGATATTTTCAGAAAAACAGCAAAAGAAATGATCGATGGTTTGATCGACAGCGATGAGTTCTTCCTGTTTGATATCACAGAGGAACAGAGAGAACTGATAAAGAAGGGTGATCCGATCACTGTGCCACAGCCAGACGTAATGGATTTCGGCACTCCTGATAAAAAGATCCACCTCGCAGATCTTCCTGCCGGGTACACACCTGTTTCCGATCAGAAATATCCGCTTCGAATGGTGAATTCCCACAACCCGTGGTCACTCAACTCGAACTTTGCATATCGGGAAGAACTTATGAAAAGCCGTGGCCCACTTACGATGAAAATGCATCCGGATGATGCAAGAGCCCGCGGTATAGAGGACGGAGACCTCTGTTACGCATACAATGATTACGGAAAGATCACCGTACAGATCAGAATCATTGACGGTATCCTTCCGGGAACAGTCAATGCCTCCGGCGTCTACCGTAAAGCTCACACATTTGGTGACGGCAATTTCAACAGTCTCTGCGGGCCGAACCTGACCGATGACGGGGAAGCGGCGGCACTGAATACACAGAGTATTGAGATTGTAAGAAAAGAAGAATAATAAACAACAAAAGACATACGATCGAAGCTCATCGCCTACCCTCACTTCACTTTGGTTTTATTACGCACCGTACATCGTTCGCGATAGAAGCGTTTGCTCCTCGTACGGGCGTAAAACCAGCGAAGTTCGGTCGGCTTCTGAATTGTTTCGATTCGTATGTCTTTTGTTGTCTTTCTTCTGTCTTTGTGAATATTCAAAAAAGGAACCGCTATTTTTCAAGCAGTCCCTTCCATTTGAAATTCTCAACCAATTCTTCCTTCTTTTTTCTGCTGAGCTGCTTGATCGCATATTCTCTCTTCATCGCTTCTGTTTTGGAACCAAATTCCTCATAATACACAAGCTCTACCGGAGTCCTCGTCTTCGTATACTTCGCTCCGTTCCCTGCGTTATGCGCCTTCACACGCTCATCAAGATGATTGGTCCATCCGGTGTAGAAACTTCCGTCACTGCACCGGACGATATACGTATAGTTTTTCATTTATTCTTCAGAAGCCGCGATCTCGAGCCCAAGCTCTTCGAGCTGCTTTGGATCTACCTTTGTAGGTGCTTCTGTCATAAGGTCTGAAGCATCTTTTACCTTCGGGAATGCGATCACATCACGGATACTGTCCTCTTTTGCCATCAGCATGACCATACGGTCAAGTCCGTAAGCAAGTCCTGCGTGTGGCGGAACTCCGTATTTGAATGCTGTGAGCAGGAATCCGAACTGTTCCTGTGCCTGCTCCGGTGTGAAGCCAAGCACTTCGAACATCTTGCTCTGGATTTCCGGATTGAAGATACGGACGCTTCCGCCGCCGATCTCATTTCCGTTCAGTACGATGTCATATGCTTTTGCACGAACACGCCCCGGATCGCTATCGATGAATGGAAGGTCTTCTTCCATCGGCATCGTAAACGGGTGATGCATTGCCGTATATCTTCCCTGCTCATCATTCCACTCAAGGAGCGGGAATTCTGTTACCCAGAGGAATTTGTACTCATTCTTGTCAAGCAGCTCCATCTGCGCAGCAAGCTCCAGACGAAGTGCGCCGAGCACAGCCCATACAACCTTGTTCTTATCAGCAGCAAAGAGAAGAAGGTCTCCGTTCTCTCCGCCCATTGCCTCGATCAGTGCTTTCATCTGATCGTCTGTCATAAACTTCGCAAAGGAAGATTTCACTGTTCCGTCTTCCTGGATCGCAATGTATGCGAGTCCTTTTGCACCGTAGTCCTTTGCAAATGTAACCAACTTATCAATTTTCTTACGCGGCATACCGCCCTGTCCTTTGGCATTGATACCACGGACAGATCCGCCATTTTCGATCGCACCTTTGAACACAGCGAACTCACAGTCTCTTACAACATCTGTCACATCGTTGAGCTCCATTCCGAAGCGGATATCCGGCTTATCAGAACCGAAACGATCCATTGCTTCCTGCCATGTCATTCTCTGGATCGGAAGTGGCACTTCGATATCAAGAACTTCTTTAAACACTTTTGCAAGAAGTCTCTCATTTACATCGATCACATCATCCACATCCACAAAAGAAAGCTCCATGTCGATCTGTGTGAACTCCGGCTGACGGTCAGCACGAAGGTCTTCGTCACGGAAACATTTTGCGATCTGGAAATATCTGTCACATCCGGAACACATCAACAGCTGTTTGAATATCTGAGGTGACTGTGGAAGAGCATAAAAGTGTCCCTGATGGATACGGCTAGGCACAAGATAATCTCTTGCTCCCTCCGGTGTACTTCCGATCAGGATCGGTGTCTCGATCTCCATAAATCCCTCATCTGCGAGGAACTGTCTTGTGAGAGTCGCAACTTTACTTCTCATCATGAGGTTACGCTGCATATCCGGTCTTCTGAGGTCAAGGTAACGATATTTCAGACGAACCTCTTCTTTTGTCTTTGAATTTTCTTCGATCTGGAACGGAGGTGTCTCTGCTTCGGAAAGAACACGAAGCTCTGTCGGGATCACCTCGATCTCACCTGTTGCAATATTGTTATTTACTGCACCGGAACGCTTCTCAACGGTTCCGACTACTGCTACAACGAACTCAGAACGGAGCTTTGCAGCCTTCTCGATCAGAGCTGCATCTGTCTTGCCTTCCTCAAAGACGATCTGGATAATTCCGGAACGGTCTCTCACATCCACGAAGACAAGTCCGCCTTTGTTACGATTCTTCTGTACCCATCCCATAACGGTAACAGTTTCGCCCACATTTGCCGCAGAAAGCTCTGCACATCTATGTGTTCTTTTTAATCCCTGCATTGATTCTGCCATGTCTGTTTCTCCTTATTATTCTGTACTATCTTTCAATGAAACATCATATCATCTTATTGCCTGTTCCCATTCGAACTTCTGTCAGGTGATTCCATCCATCATTCAAAAAAGAGAACATCTATATCTTATGATAACTGATCATACGAGTCTGCATAGCAGTCGATGATCTCTGTATATCCTTCCGCCTCGAGCTGTTCCTTCTGGAATTTCTTATTCTTCTTCATATTTACGATAAGAACTTTCTTTCCGGCCTCTCGGTCGGCCTTCGCAAGTGCAAGAATATGAAGCATTCCTTCCTTCGGAAGCTTTTTCTCCAGAAGATATGCTTTCTTCGCTCCTGTGCTTGGAACTTCATATCCATTCTCCAGAAGCAGCATTACGATACGCTCAAATCCGATCGAAAATCCGCATGCCGGAGTATCCTGTCCTGTGAATTTGCCGATCATCTTATCGTAACGTCCGCCTCCTGCGACAGACCCGCCGAAGTCATCCATCGTAACTTCGAAGATCGTTCCGGTGTAATAAGACTGACCTCTTACTAATGTCGGGTCGAATTTGATATTGAAATCGCATTCTTTTGCAGACTCTACGCTTGAGATGATCAGTTCCATTCCATCTGCGGTCTCTGATTTCAGGCAGTCACCGAGTTTCTCTTTCAGATAGCGAATTCCGGACACATCCGGACTGATCTCATCAAACAGTCCGAGATACGTATCTACGCTTTCTTTTGCATATCCCATCTCACACAGTTCATTTGCAACGCCTTCTGCACCGATCTTGTCCATCTTGTCCAGAATGATGAATACTTCATCGAATTCTTCCTCTTTGAAGCCACAGTAGGCAGCCATCGCTTTCAAGATGTTACGGTCATTGATATTGACTGTAAAATTCTTGAATCCAAGCTTTCCAAGCATTGCTGTTGTAGCAATGATGAGCTCGATCTCTGCAAGATTGGAAGCCTCTCCGAGAATGTCGATATCACACTGCATAAACTGACGAAAACGCCCTCTCTGCGGTCTGTCTGCACGCCATACATTTCCGATCTGGAGAGCCTTAAACGGAGCCGGGAGCTCGTTCGCATGATTCGCATAATATCTTGCAAGCGGAACGGTAAGGTCATAGCGAAGTCCGCCATCCACAAGATCGTTCTCTTCTTTTGCGGTCTCGATTTTCAATTTCTCACCACGCTTTAAGATCTTGAAGATCAGCTTCTCATTGTCTCCTCCCTGCTTACTGCAGAGATTTTCAATATGTTCTACACAAGGAGTCTCCATCGAGGTAAATCCATAAGTCTTGTAGGTCTCTTTGATCAGATGTGTCACGTAATCGCGAATCTCCATCTCCTTCGGCATCATATCTTTCATGCCGGTGACCGGTTTTTTCTTTAACGCCATAACCATTCTCCTTTTCGTTCTATCATCTCATCAACCCGCGAAATGTATTCCCGGATATTTTTCACATTCTCAACACGCATCAGTGTCGTTTTTTTTCCATTCTTGCTGCCCGGTACCGCGATCGGTTCCGGCAGTACAATCTTCGTAGACGAGCCTGCTCCGGCAGCTACGATCGATTGCTTTTCTTCCATAATAAGTATATTGTATATTCCGGCTTTGTCAACCTTTGCATAGCCAACATTTTCAAAATTGCCCGCGATATTCTTCTGTCTGTAAAGATAATACGGGACAAGTCCCATCTCCACTGCAGCTTCATAGGATGCATGGATCATCTTCGTAAGTTCCCGTTCCATCTTCTCGAGATCACTCATCTGCTCTCTCAGATCCTCGACATACCCAAGGGTACTCTTCTGCTGACCCATCTTCGCCGCTCTTTTGATCGCAAGTGAGTGCACGGTCAGACTGTCCGGCTGCAGCTTCCTGATCTGCTTTAGTGTATTCTCCATATCTTCTGCGGTCTCGCCCGGAAGTCCTGCGATCAGGTCCATATTGATATTATCAAATCCAAGATTTCTGGCAAGTTCATACGTATCGATGATATCCTGCACCGTATGATTACGTCCGATCCGGTCCAGTGTCGCCTGCTGCATCGTCTGCGGGTTGATGGAAATTCTCGTGACATCATGCGCTCTGATCACGCGAAGTTTCCCTTCTGTGATACTGTCCGGGCGTCCTGCCTCCACCGTATATTCTTTCAAATGTTCTCTCGAAAAAGTCTCATCAATGCGGCCAAGAAGCCGTTCCAGCTGTTCTTCCGTAAGCGTTGTCGGTGTGCCTCCGCCGATATAGATCGTATTCAGTTTCTTCTCTTTTGACCTGTCTCCGATCGCCCGAAGCTCTTTACAGAGCGCATCCACATAATCGTCCACGGAATCTTTCCAGTACGATAAAGGCCCTGAACTGAACGAGCAGTAACTGCACACAGACGGACAGAACGGAATCCCGACATAGAGACTGTATCCATTCTCATAATCAAGGACACTTAAGATCTCACGTTCTCTCTTTGCGATATCATATGCAAGCGATGCCTTTTCTTTTGAAACAAGTGAATCTTCCTGAAACCACCTTACGAACGAATCTTTATCGATTCCTTCTTCCACCTTCTGCATCGCGATCTTCGTCGGCCGCACTCCTGTGAGGAGCCCCCACGCAAGGCTCTTCCCTGTTCGCTTTTCCAGAAATGTATATACCTCTTTATCCAAAAGATATTTCTCTGTCTTTTTCTCTCCCTGGGACTGCTGTCTGATAAACGCAGCCTTCACAGCGAGAACACCATCCTCTGCATTTTCACCAAACAGAATCTCCACTGCATTCTCACTGTCAGGATGCACGATCTGCTCCACCTCTGTGGATGGGTAAAATGCCTTTACAATATGAAATATATTATATTGATACGTTTCTTCTTTACAGATAATCTGAATCATGTTTCCCTCACAAGACAGGCATCTGAAGAAACCCATCAGATGCCTGTCACTACTTTCTTATATAAATGGATTATTCTGCTTCTCACTCAAGATAGATGTAGAATCCATGTGTCCCGGGTAGACATGTGTATCATCCGGAAGTACAAGCAGCTTCTCACGGATCGATCTGATCAGATCCATGAAGCTTCCTCCAGGGAAATCTGTTCTTCCAACAGATCCGGCAAACAATGTATCGCCGCTGATCAGCACACCTTCTGATGCGATGTAATAACACACACCGCCCGGTGTATGTCCCGGAGTGTGGAGCACTTTGATCTCATGTCCGATCAGGTTCAGTATCTGACCGTCTCTCACCGTTTCCGCACGATGATACTCATACGGATATCCGACGTTGCACGACATATTAATATCCGAGTTTTCCAGCATTACTCTGTCATTCTCATGCACATATACCGGCATCTCACCGTAATGATCGATCACATCCTCGATTCCGAGAATATGGTCATAATGCGCATGTGTCAGAAGGATCGCCTTGATCGTGATCTTTTCTCTCTCCACACACTCCTGCAAATGAATCGGACAGGATGCCGGGTCAACAACAACGGCCTCCTTTGTCACATCATTTATAATTAAATAACAATTTGTCCCAATCGGACCGGACAAAAACTTTTTCACTAACATACCGAATCTCCCATCCACAGCCAAAGGCTCTCATTTATTTATCATCTGCCGGGAACACAACACCCATCTGACGCCTTGCCTCATCCATGACCTGCATTTCCCACAGGGAATACTGATTATGTACATCCGCACTTTCTCCGGCTTCGATCAGACGAATGAACTCTTCCACTTCATAGAGCATGTTATTCATCTGTCCCTCTTTCGACACATCTATTTCTTCCCATGTCTTATCACGGTAACGGATTTTGATCTTATTGATCAGTGGGATCTCCTCAATGATCATAGAGCCAGCCTCTCCCTGGATCTGGCTCGAAAGAACAGAATCTGTTATTTTTGAAAACAGAAGTTCTGCGATAATACCTTCATTTTCATATTCACAGATGATCGTACCCTGACCATCCACGCCATTGTGAAGCTTTGTCGCAAAGCCATATACTTTATCCGGCTTGCCAAGCAGCTTCATAAGTGGATGTACGCAGTAAACTCCGATATCCATGATACTGCCGTTTGAGAGTTCCGGCTTAAATGCATTCTCAATGATGCCGTTTTTGAATTTATCATATCTGCTGGAATACTGACAGTACTGGAAAGTAACCCTTCTGATCTTTCCGATCTTATCAAGATTATCCAGAACAGCCTGGAATCCCGGATCAAATGCCGATTTCATCGCCTCCAGAAGGACAACATGGTTCTCCTTTGCGACCTCAAGCATCCTCCGCACTTCCTTTTCATTGGAAGCGATTGGTTTCTCGCACAATACATGCTTGCCTGCCTTCATCATCTGAATGCTGTGTTTTTCATGTAAAAAGGTTGGACTCGCAACATAGACAGCATCGATATTGTCCGCTGCTGCCAAGGCTTCCAGAGAGTCGTAACAATCCGGAATCTGATACTTCGCGGCAAACGCCTTCGCCTTTTCCATTGTCCGTGAATACACTGCCTGAACATGAAACTTCTCACATTGTCTCGCATCTGAAATCAGCCATTCAGAAATAAAATTTGTACCAATAATCGCAAAATTCATAATTCTCACCTTATCCTATCGCTCTTTCAATATCAATCACGCCCTGAAGCTGCATCATTTTCTTGATGACGTATTCCAGTTCCTCTCTTTTCTGCACGATGAATCCGATCTCGATCGTAGCGGTATTTTTCTTCTTGCTCGTTCTCACATTCATACTCTTCACATCCATCTTATTCTCCATGAGAACTGCAGAGATCTCCATAAGAAGCCCCGGCCTGTCTTCCGCATACATCTTAATATTTGCAAGATACTGTCCGCCTGCTTCCTCGGCAACGTCACTTTCCCACTCGGTCTCGATCAGTCTTGCTCTCTCCGACTCCGTAAGATGGATCATATTCACACAGTCTGTTCTGTGAATTGACAGTCCACGCCCTCTTGTAACGAATCCGACGATCTCATCTCCCGGTACCGGATTACAGCAGCGTGCGAATTTCACTGCAACATCATCGATTCCTTTTACGACAACACCGCTCTTTGATTTCGCGATATGAACCGTATGTTTGCTTGCCTCTGCAACCTTCTCAAGAACCGCCTCATCCGTCAGCTCCTGCTTGTGCTCTTTCTTATATTCATCAACAAGGCGGTTAACGACCTGACCTTCCTTCAGACCGCCATGTCCGATCGCCGCCATAACAGATTCCCAGTCGCGGAATCCGTATTTTTTCTGCACGATCTCCTGATATTTCGGCTTGTTGATATCCGTCATATTAATCGCTTTGTTTCTGCAGTATGCGGCAACCATTTCTTTACCGCGAATGATATTTTCTTCCTTGAATTCCCTCTTGAACCACTGATTGATCTTTGATTTGGCCTGTGAGCTCTGGACAATATTCAGCCAGTCCCTGCTCGGCCCCTTGGAATTCTGAGAAGTCAGAATCTCGATCCTGTCTCCATTCTGGATCTTATAATCGATCGTAACAAGCTTGCCATTGACTCTGGCACCGACCATCTTATTGCCGACCGCACTGTGGATCGCATAAGCGAAGTCTATCGGTGTGGAACCATTCGGCAGTCTCTTTACTTCTCCGTTCGGTGTGAAGCAGTACACATCCTCTGCAAAAAGATCCAGGTCACCTTTGAGCATGTTCAGGAACTCCCTGTTATCCGACATATCTCTCTGCCACTCCAGAATCTGACGAAGCCAGTTCAGCTTCTCCTCTTCCTGCATCTCCACACTCTTTTTGCCGTCATTTGACTCTTTATATTTCCAGTGTGCAGCGATACCATACTCCGCTGTCTTGTGCATCTCACGTGTGCGGATCTGGATCTCGAACGGCTGTCCGACCGAACTCATCAGTGTCGTATGAAGCGACTGATACATATTTGCCTTCGGCATCGCGATATAATCCTTGAATCTTCCCGGGATCGGGGTATAGATCTCGTGGATCACACCAAGTGCCGCATAGCAGTCGCGGACAGAGTCAACGATGATACGAACCGCAAACAGGTCATAGATCTGATCAACCGTCTTGTCCTGATTGACCATCTTTTTATAAATGCTGAAGAAATGTTTTACACGCCCATTTACCTCTGCATGGATATTGGCTTCCTTAATATAAGTAGAGACTTCCTTCACGATCTGATCGACGAACTCTTCACGTTCTGTCTTTCTCGCATTGATCTGTTCAACGAGATCAAAGAAAACATCCGGTTTCAGATATTTGAGCGCCAGATCATCAAGCTCTGTCTTGATCTTCGAAATACCGAGACGCTGTGCGATCGGCGAATAGATATCCATCGTCTCTCTCGCCTTTTCCTTCTGTTTCTCCGGTCGCATAAACTCCAGTGTTCTCATATTGTGCAGACGGTCTGCAAGCTTGATAATGACAACACGGATATCCTTTGCCATTGCAAGGAACATCTTGCGGAGATTCTCGGCCTGTACCTCCAGCTTATCTTTGGAATAAGAAAGCTGTCCCAGCTTTGTAACACCATCAACAAGCAGTGCCACTTCTGCGCCAAACTCCTCCTCGATCTCTTCATCTGTCATCACGGTATCTTCAACAACATCGTGCAGCATACCGGCCACGATCGTCTCTTTATCAAGCTCAAGGTTCGCCAGAATAATAGCTACCCACAATGGGTGGATGATATATGGCTCTCCTGATTTGCGAAGCTGCCCCTCATGAGCTCCCCTCGCAATCTTGTATGCCTTTTCGATCATGGATACATCTGCAGACGGATGATATTTGCGCACGCGCGCAATCAGCAGCTGATATAATTCATCCGGATCCTGATAATCCTCCGGTGCCTTCACCGCATGACCGTCTATGATCTCAAGCCCCAATGCCGTATTTTCTGTAATCGATTTTTTATTTTGTCTGTTAATCTCTTCCAGCTCTTTCATCACATCTGCTGCCATCGTCATTCCTCTTTCCTGTATGTAAATCAAATCAAAGATTCAAAGAGAAACAAAAGACTGATTTCTCTCTGTCTATTCATCCCCTCAACAAAATAAACTTAAAACTAAGTATATCATTTTTATCACAGGTTTTCAAACAATTATAAAAAATGTATAAACAAATATCGAATACAATTCAGTATTATTTTTCCCCTATTTGAAATGTGTAATCACAAGCTGAATCGTTTTTATCCCCATATACTCATTTACAGATGGATAAAATGTAATCGCAAGATGAATTCCGTCTGACAGACCGGAAAAAAGACGTTCAACCTGCCATTTTCCGTATTTATCTTCAAGAAGCTGTAACAACTCTTCCGTCTGTCTGAAACAGACGGCTTCCAGAATCGTTCCTGCTGTATCACGCAATTTCAATTTTAATACATTTCCGTTTCTTCCAAGACGTCTTGCAGAAAGAAACTCCACGTTTCTCGCAGCAAACACCGGCTTTGTATTTCCTTTTCCAAATGGTTCCAGGAGCTTAAGTTCCCGGATGAATTCTTCCGTGATGCTCGCAAACGGAAGTTCCATATCAATTGAAACCTTTTCCTGCAATTCCTCCTCTGTCAGTTCACATGTACGGTTGATCGCTTCCCGAAACTCCTCAACCATTCCAAACTCCATGGAAAGTCCTGCTGCAAGCTTATGACCGCCATATTTTGTAAGCAGATCACCACATCGATGTATGCCCTCATACATATGATACGATTCAATGGATCTTCCGGATCCCTTGACTCCATCCTCGCCATCTGTCAGCACAAATGTCGGACGGTAATATTTCTCCCGGATCCTTCCTGCAACAATCCCCGCCAGGCTCTCATGACAATCAGGAAGGTAGATGACAAGCACCCGTTCCTCTGTCATATGATAATTCTCGATCTGCCTGGTCGCTTCTTCGACAGCCGCCTCGGTCATTTCTTTGCGATTGTCATTCAGCGCTTTCAGATCTCCCGCAAGGATATCAGCCTCTTTTTTATTCTTTGCCTGCAAAAGCGCGAGTGCTCTCTTCGCAGTATCAAGCCGTCCGCCGGCATTCAGACAAGGACCGATAACGAACCCTATATGATACGAAGTAATCTCTTCCGGGCTGACTCCGGTACACTCCATCAAGGATTTCAGTCCTGCATTGCTTGTGTGGGCGAGCATCTCAAGTGCCTGCTTTACAAAGATACGATTTTCTCCCACGAGATCCATCACATCTCCGACCGTTGCAATTCCAACTGCTTCCAGAAGATAATCAATATCTGATGCATCTTCCCCCATTGCCTCATAGAGCGCCTCCACAAGTTTATATGCCACCGCTGCTCCGCAGAGTCCTTTGAATGGGTATTCGCAGTCTGCCCGTTTCGGATCGACAACCGCCTCCGCCTGCGGAAGCCTGTAAATACGTTCCCCATCCACTTCTTCAAATGGCACTTCATGGTGGTCCGTCACGATCACAGTGATTCCAAGCTCCTTCGCATACGCGATTTCCTCTGCTGCCGCGATTCCATTATCACATGTAATAACAGTATCGATCTCATCCGCATAGGCCCGGTTGATCAGATTCTTATTTAATCCATATCCATCTTTGATCCGGTCCGGAATATCCATATCAACATGTCCGCCAAGTTCTCTGATTCCTTCCATCAAAATGTATGTTGCACACACACCGTCGATATCATAGTCTCCAATCACACGAATGGATGCACCGCTTCGAATCTTTTCCATCAGAAGATCCACTGCACGATCCATATCTTTCATAAGCATTCCATCATGAAGATCAGCGATCGTACCATTCAAATATTTATCAATCTCTTCATCTCCTATGATCTCCCTGTTTCGGATCAGGCATGCAATTCTTGGATTGATATGAAATTTTTCTCCGATACTCATAAAATCCGCGCCTTTTCTCATCAGCACCCAGCGTTCCATAGACATTCCAGTCTCCTTCTCATTTCTTATCTGCTTTTATATTTTAACGAGAAAACAGCCATACCGCAATCCATTTATCACGGTATGGCTGAATTTTCATTCATTTGTTCATTATTTATTTGATTTCTTTTTTGCAGTCTTATTGTCTGCTTCCTTCTTTACACCGATCTTTGTTTTCATAACATACCAGAGTGCACCTGTAATACATACAGAAGAATAAGCACCACAGATAATACCGGCCATCAACGGAAGCGCAAATTCACGGATCGAGCTGACTCCCATGATATAAAGCACTGCTACCATGACAAATGTTGTGAGTGAAGTATAGATACTTCTTGTAAGAGTCTGTGTAATACTCTTATTTACAACATTGGCAAGATCTGTTTTTCTGTCTGCAAAACGCATCTCTTCACGGATACGGTCAAAGATAACGATCGTCGCATTGATCGAGTAACCTACGATCGTAAGCATACATGCAATAAATGTATTACCTACTGAAATTCTTGCAATCGCGTAGAATCCAAGAACAACCAGTACGTCATGAAGAAGTGCGAGTACGGCACTTGCTGCAAATCTGATGTCTTTGAAACGGAACCAGATGTAAAGCAGCATGAAGATGGTTGCAATGATCACGGCGATGATCGCATCCGATCTCATCTCACTGCTGATCGTAGAACTGATATTCTCAGCTGTGATAAGTGATTCATCTACTTCAAAATTATCAACCATTGCCTTGTTCAGTGCTTCACGGGTCGCAAGGTCAAGTGTCTTTGTCTTGATCACTACCTGCTTTGTTCCGGCAACCTTCTGTGTCTGAACATTCGCATCACCGGTCACATCCTCTACGATCGGAACGATCTGTGCATCGATCTCTTCGATGCTGTAGTCCTCATTGAATGTGATGTTTGTCGCTGTACCGCCTTCGAACTCAAGTCCGTAAGCAAATGCGCCTTTTCCTCTTGCGGATCCGATTCCCATAACTGCTAATCCTGCAATGATAAGTGCAAGTGAAATTGCAAAAAATGTTTTCTTCTTACCGAGGAAATTGATCGGTTCACGCTCTTTTTTCGGTTTGAAATAAAGATTTGTCTTACGAAGTCCTACCGCATAGAATGCAAACACAATGATTCTTGTAACGACAAGTGCAGTAAACATGGAAACAAGAATACCGATCGCAAGTGTCTGGGCGAAGCCTTTGACACTGCCGGAACCCTTTGTCCAAAGTACGATTGCCGCAAGAAGTGTTGTGATGTTGCCGTCAAGGATCGCAGACAAAGCTTTCTGGAAACCTGTTTTCAACGCATTTCTTACGCTCTTTCCTCTTGTCATCTCTTCTCTTACACGGGCAAAGATGATAACGTTCGCATCTACCGCCATACCGATACCGAGAATGATACCCGCAAGACCAGGAAGTGTAAGCGTAACCTCAAACGCGTTCAGGATCACAAACACAAGTCCTGAATAAATCAGAAGTGCAAGTCCTGATGCAGCACCAGGAAGCAGGTATGCCCAGATCATGAAGAGAATAACAAGTACAATTCCCACTGCTCCAGCTTTCACACTTGTGCCGATTGCCTGTTCACCGAGCTGTGCTCCTACGACATTTGATCTCAATTCCTCAAGTTCCAGCTGAAGGCCACCGATACGGATCGTCGATGCAAGAGTCTCTGCCTCCTCATAAGTAAATTTACCTGTGATATAAGCAGTTCCTCCTGTGATCGCCTCATTTACAGTTGGCGAACTGATCGTCTCGCCATCGTACACGATTGAAATCTGCTTTCCAACATTCGCTGTTGTCGCTTCAGCAAATTTCTGAGCTCCCTCTTCGTTCAAATTAAGCTCAACCATGTACTCTTTATTATTCATATCATCCTGACCGGTCTTTGCAGATGCTGTTGCAACATCCGCACCGGTGATCACAACATCACCGTTTGGATCAAGGAATGAAAGCGATCCCGGTTTACCAAGATCTTCCAGAATCTTATTTGCATCTGTCACACCAGGAATCTCGATATTGATACGGTCATCACCTTCCTGATATACAGTTGCCTCTGTACTGTACTGTTCCACACGTTTCTGCAGCTTGTAGATCGTATCACTCATCTGTTCTGCAGTTGGGTTCTTATCTTTTACCTGATATGTAATACTTACACCTCCGGCAAGGTCAAGACCCAGTTTGATATTCTTAGCTGCACCTGTCTGATTCTTTCCAAAACCTACGATTGTAGTAAATCCGAGAAAAGCGATCAGCACAGCAGTAAGAATCAGGCTAAGTATGCCTTTTGTCTTGCTCATTGTTCGTCTTCCTTTCTATTCATTTCTATTCATCTGCAAGCGCAGCTTTCATCATAATCGCACATTCCACACGTTTTCTCTGCATCTCACATCCGATATCATATGCATCATGGATCGTGCCGTGGAAATTATATGCATTTGCCATACAGCCGCCGCTGCAATAGAATTTTGCAAAACAGTTCCTGCATTTTTCTTTGGAATAGACGTTGCAGCCGCGGAATTCATCCGCGATCTCAGGTTTTACGATTCCATCATCGACATTACCCATAAGAAACTCTTCTTTTCCAACAAACTGATGACATGGATACAGATCTCCCCACGGTGTTACAGACAAGTACTCCGTACCGGATCCACATCCAGACAGTCTTTTTGAAATGCAGGGTCCACCCTCTAAGTCTATCATAAAGTGGAAAAAGTTGAAACCTTTTCCGTCTTTTTCTCTGTCGATCATATATTTTGCAAGCTTATCATACTCTTCCATGATCTGCGGAAGATCTTCTTCCCTGATCGCATACGGATCTGTCTCCTCCCCGACAACCGGTTCGATGGACATCTGCTTGAATCCAAGATCCGCAAAATGCATGATATCCTTTGAAAAATCGAGGTTATTTCTCGTGAATGTCCCGCGGATGTAATATCTTTCCTGATTTCTGCTGTCAGCGATCTTCTGGAACTTCGGAACGATCAGATCATAGCTTCCTTTTCCATTTCTGAACGGACGCATCTGGTCATTGATCTCTTTTCGTCCGTCAAGAGAGAGCACAACATTGTCCATCTCCTGATTGATAAATTCCTGTATTTCATCATTTAAGAGCACCCCGTTTGTTGTAACAGTGAAACGGAAGTGTTTGTCGTGAATCTTCTCCTGCTCTCTTCCGTATGCCACGAGGTCTTTGACAACCTGCCAGTTCATCAGTGGCTCTCCACCAAAGAAATCCACTTCGAGATTATGACGGTTTCCCGAATTCGCAATCAGGAAATCAAGTGCTTTCTTACCGACCTCAAAGCTCATCAGAGCTCTTCGTCCATGATACTCACCTTCTTCTGCAAAGCAGTACTTGCAGGCAAGATTACAATCATGTGCGATATGAAGGCACATTGCCTTCACAACTGTCTTTCTCTCCTTCACGACACCGATCAGCGGCTCATAGATGTCCTTCGTGAACAATCTTCCGCCTTCGGTAAGCTCGATCACGTCGCCCAGAGCATCCTTCAAATCTTCTTCCGGATACTTCCCGCTGAATGTATTCTTCAATGATTCAAAAACAGCAGGATCCTTTAATGATTCCACTGTATGATCCTCATTGTTTTCATTCAATTTCTCTATCACGTCATAACACAGATCATCTACCACGTGAACCGCACCGCTGTTCACATCAAGCACGATCTGATATCCGTTATTTCGGTACTGATGAATCAATTTCATGTACTCCTTTCATTTTTCTTAAACAGAAAGAAACAGCGACCTTCAAAAAGCCGCTGCTTCGAGCATTACTTTTTTAAAATTGAATTATTTCTTCTGTTCACAAGTCTGGTTTCCAACTGTGCAAGAAGTCTTACAAGCTGACTGGCATGATGTCTGGCACTCGCCGCATCCACCTTTTTTCATTGTGTTATTT
>JAUNDE010000007.1:79311-80489 GCA_030526265.1 Eubacteriales bacterium
AATGTCTGTGTATTTAATGTTTTAACGTGTTTCATTAAAAAAACCTCCTGTTCGTATTTACTTTCGTAATTGTAGCACATTTCCGGTCATTTGGAAAGCCTTTTTTCTGCTTACAGATAACGCATTTTTGGAAATGCCTCAGGAGATCATACCCCCGACGGTTCCTCCTGCGACACACAGCAGAAATGTCATCACAAAGTTCGTCATCGATCCGTCCAGAGTCCTGTAAACGCCCAGCGTGATCAGAAGTAACAGTGCGAAATACAGTGCGCCGGACAGCATCCCCCAGACAAACCTTCTGCTTCCTGCCATTTTCCCGATCACAATGCCTCCGATCACCGTTGCTGTCACATAGATCGCGATAATGCCTGCTGACACTGCCTTTTCATCCAGATCCATTTTATACAGCAAAAATGCCAGAACAAGAAGCATCATTCCTGTTATCGCATAAGATGCAAGCAAAGATTTTAAGATACGAGATACTGCTCCGTTCTCTCTTCCACTCTTCTCCATATTATCATCCATCCCGTCAAATTATTGATTCCCATTGATGCGTATCCGCATCGATCAGTGACAATATACATTATGACGAGCCTTCGGATAATATTCCTGTTATTCCATCTGTCTTCCGAGGAAACCGGCCGCACATGCTGCCACTTTCTTTTCTGTCTCCCCGAATTTTTTCTTATTGTCTTTTGTGAGCAGGATCACTGCTCCGATCACATCTCCTTCACATATGATTGGACAGATCATTTGTGCAGGATAATCCGTCTCCTGTCCATTCACGATTTTCAAATATTTCTTATCTCCGGGCGCTGCACATATTTCCGTGCGTTCATTCATCGCCCGTTCCAGATTCTTCGTAATATATTTATCCTGAAGTTCTTTTTTTCCATTTCCGGCTGCTGCGATCACCTGATCCATATCACAGATACAGACAAGACATCCCAGTGTCTGCGCAAGACTGTCAGCATACTGTCTCGAGAAATTCGAGAGTTCTCCGATCGGGGAATACTTTTTCAGAATGATCTCACCCTCACGGTCTGTAAATATTTCCAGAGGACTCCCCTCCTTGATCCTCAGCGTCCTTCTTATTTCCTTTGGGATGACAACCCTTCCCAGGTCATCGATCCTCCGCACAATCCCTGTAGCTTTCATATATTAAAATCTCCTTCTAC
>JAUNDE010000040.1 GCA_030526265.1 Eubacteriales bacterium
GGAATTTCCTCGTATGTTAAATTTATAATAGTTCCTTACCTGTTCTTGGTAAGTGTATACTGTTTGTAGACGCTGTGGATTAGTAGAAATTTCCTAACGCTTTGACGTTTGTTTACAGGCTCTAACCACAGCTGTCTGTTTTATTGTTGATTAGTTAGATAACGCATGACGTTTTATTTCGCACGAGGCTACAAGACAGGCAGTTCTGTGGATCACCTACAGTGTCAATAATTCATGTAAAGGAGAACTATTATGATTCTAGTAGGTATTGATGTCGCAAAAAATAAACATGATTGCCTCATCATCAATTCCAATGGCGAAGTCCTCGCCAATTCCTTCACTATCCCTAATTCTATGGATGGTTTTCTCAATCTTTATTCTAAAATCTGCTCTTATTCTATTAATGATCCAGAAATAAAAATAGGGCTGGAAGCAACTGGTCATTATAGCAATAATATCGCAGAATTCTTCCTCAATAAAAACTTCCCAATCTTTATTATGAATCCGTTACATACAAATCTTTATCGAAAAAGTCAAAGCTTTAGAAAGACCAAAACGGATAAACTTGATACCCTCACGATATGTTCAATACTTCAGACACAGAAACTAACGCCCTACGCATCTGTATCATACCATAGTCAGGAGTTAAAATCATTAACAAGATACCGTTTTCGATTAGTAGATGAATGTTCTAAACTAAAAGTTTCTTTTAGCAGATTAATGACTATCATCTTTCCAGAATTAGAACCTATCGTTAAAAATTTACAAGTGAATTCTGTTTATCACTTAATGAAAGAATGCCCTTCTGCTGAAGCTGTTGTAAAATGTCATTTAACACATCTTACAAACCTTTTGATTAAAAATTCAAAAGGGCATTATCGAAAGGAAATGGCTATTACCATTCGCAATGCAGCCAAAACTTCTATCGGCACCTGTACCCCGATGAAGTCTCTGGAATTAGTTCAAACCATTGAACGTATTCTTCTACTAAGAAATCAGATTTCATTGATAGAGGCTAAAATTGAGGAAATCATGAAACAGATTGATTCTCCAATGACAACAATTCCTGGAATTTCCACGCAAACAGCTGCTGTGATTTATGCTGAAATTGGCGATTTTTCCAAATTTTCATCCGCTGAAAAAATACTTGCTTTTGCCGGAATGGAACCTTCTGTTTATCAATCTGGAGAATATAATTCTACACATGGCAGAATGGTAAAACGAGGTTCCAAATATTTACGTCATATGCTTTTTCTGGCAGCTGAAAATGTTTCACATTGGGATCCTTCTTTTGCGAATTATCTTGCGAGAAAACGTTCGGAAGGAAAACATTATAATGTAGCCATCTCACATGTAGTTCGAAAACTTTTACGAACTATTTATGCTATGGAATCAAAGCATCAGGCATATCAACCTTAATATTTTTGCATCTAATACCCTTTTTCAAAGCAGCAACTTATTGGTGCTTTATTTGTCATGCAATTCTCAATATTCAAAAAACTATTATAAATTGAATTTTTCTTTCCACTTGACATAGTTAGTCTGTTACATAAAAAAGAGACTGCTTTTTCAACAGTCTCTCCCATACTTCTGTATAATCAATCTATTACCAGATACAATCCTCATTGATTTCCGAAAGGCTATGTACTCCACACATTGCCATTGTATCTTTGAGTTCATCGGCGATTTTATTAACGTAAGCCTGAACCCCCTCTTCTTCACCGCCATAAACAGCAGTCACAAATGGTCTTGCAATCACAACCGCATCCGCTCCCATTGCAAGTGCTTTGAATACATCCACACCGGAGCGGATTCCTCCATCTACAAGAATCTTCATCGAATCCCCAACAGCCTCAACGATATCTTCAAGGACTTCTGCTGTTGCCGGGCACTGATCAAGAACTCTTCCTCCATGATTTGAAACAATGATTGCTGCGGCCCCTGCTTCTTTTGCTTTCAGAGCTCCTTTTACTGTCATGATTCCTTTCACGATAAATGGTACCCCTGCATCTTCAATGATCTGTTTTAATTCCTCAACAGATTTACTTCCTGCCGGCGGTGTCATATTTCGAAGAAATGGTAATCCAGCCGCATCAATATCCATTGCGACCGCAAATGCATCTGCATCCTTTACAAGTGCCATTTTTTCCTTCACGGTCTCAGCATTCCATGGTTTCACTGTTGGAATTCCCAGGCCGCCTTTTTCTTTGATCGCCGCTGTTGCACCTTTCATCACATCCGGATTTACCCCGTCACCGGTAAACGCAGCAATTCCCGCATCTGCACACGCTGATACAAGGATATTGTTATAGGAGATATCGTTGTATTTCTCTCCATAATGAAGATTTACCGCTCCGACCGGTCCGGCAAAAAATGGATATTTGAATTTCTTTCCAAATAATTCCAGCGATGTATCTACCGGCTTGTTCTCAACGATCGTATCCATCTGAACCCGGATCTCTTTCCACGCATCATAATTTCTGATCGCAGTATCTCCGATTCCTTTTGCTCCCGGTCCAGGAACTGTATTTTTACATGCCCTTCCATTACACTCCGGACAGGCTTTACAATATTTTCCGATTACTGGTCTGGCATTTGATGTAACTTCCTGAAAATTCATCATTCATTCCTCCTTGCTGATTTTGTATGTTTATGACAAAACCGGATCGTCATCACGGTCTTTACACCTACTTTTTATTGTAACACTTCATACAGTAAAACTGTAGAAATATTTTGACCTATCTATGTCCTTCCCACTCAGAACCACCCACTGTTCATAAGAAGCAAAAGTACGACGATATGAGCAGCCAGCATCAGTGGAACTCCCACAGAAAAATGCTTCTTTCTGATTTTATGTCTGAACAGGTACATTCCAGCCAAAGCCCCAAAGGAGCCACCGAAAAATGCAATTGTCAGCAGTGTAGACTCACGGATTCTCCTCTTATGACAAACCGCTCTTAATTTGTCTGTTCCAAAAGCAAACAGTGCGATTACATTGATCACTATAACAAAATATCCTATCCATCTATGCTCTGCAAGAAACACAAATATCTGATAATCCTTCATTTCCATGCTCACTTTCATACTTTGATTCACACATTACTTTCACTTTCCAGCCTGAACCGCACCAGGTCGCAAAATGGATTCACCTTCGATAATCCCACCTCAACGGTCTCTCCCCGAAATGGCACAAAATACTCCTGCATCACTTTTACAGCCTCCTGCATCTGCTCTTTTGAAAGCGTTTTTCCAAGTGTCACATGCGGAACAAATGACATCGGCTGATAACGTTGGCTGATCCTGATGTCTGGTATACTTTCAAACGCTTCAAACACCTGCTTCACGATCATATCCAGACTTGCATTGTAAACCGGTGCGGCATATAAAACAGACGGCAGAAACATCCCCACCGATACAAAATCGACCACTCCCTCACTCAAATTCTTCTGAAGTCTGTCCATGGCGGAAAAAAGAATATTTTCATCTCTCGACTCGATCTGTGAAATCGTAAGATGCGGCGGAACCTCATGGGCGATCATAAAATCATTTCCTGTTTTTTCTGAGAGCAGTCGAATATATCTCTCCAGGATTTTATTCGTTTTATCATCAAAATACAATGTCACCAAATACATTTTTATCAGTTCCCTTTTATTTATAATTTCGTCTCATATAACTCTTCAACCGCATTCACAAAACAGTCACTTCCAAATTTTTTACTCGACAAAAGTGCATTGTAACTCATTGTTTCCCTGAATTCCGCATCTTTTAATAACATAAAGATCCACTTTTGATATTCCTCCGAGTCTGTGTACTGATAACCATTGAAATGATCCTCGATAACTCCATCCAGACATTTATCCTGTCTGCAGACTACCGGTAATCCACTCGCAAGCGCTTCCACATAAGTAAGCCCCTGTGTCTCACTTGTTGAACCACTTACAAAAACATCTCCCAGTTTGTAATACTTTTCTATATCCTTTGGCGAAACCATGCCTGTAAAAATGACACAGTCTGTCATGCCATACTTCTCCACCAGTTTTTCAAGATTCTCTCTGTCCGGTCCATCTCCAACGATCAACAGCTTCACATTCGGCTCTTTCATATCATGATGCATTGTGATCAGTTCATCTATATTTTTTTCTTTGGCAAGTCTTCCTATATATACGCATACAAAATCTTCTTCAGAAATACCGGATATCTCATTTCTCAGACAATCTTTCTCAATTCTCTTCGGATTAAATTTATCAAGATTAATTCCCGATGGGATCACCTGTATCTCTGCATCTATTCCATAGCTTTCAAGCAGTTCTTTTACTTTTTCCGTCGGCACAATGATCACTTCGCATGAATCGGCGCACCACCTTGAAAATGTACGGACCGCTTTCTTGCCAATAATTCCAAACGGCGAAAAATAATGCGTATAATCTTCATATACCGTGTGATATGTATGGACAATCGGAATATTCAGCACCTTCGCAATATGGCGGGCATATAAAAATGTGCTGAATTCACACTGTGAGTGAATAATATCCGGCTGCCATTCCATGATTTCCGTAACATATTTACTACGCACTGCAATCCGAACTCTGGCATTCGGATAAATCTTCCCTGCTCCAACAGATCCTATATAAGTAACATGACCAGATACATGTGAATGGCGATTTTGAGACAATGTAAGGATTTTCACTTCATGCCCCTTTTTACGCAATTCCTTCTCCAGATTCAAAACAGAAGTAACTACTCCATTTACCGCAGGGACATACCAGTCAGTTGTTATCAAAATCTTCAAGATTTGATTCTCCCTTCAAAAAATATTTTTTTACAATCCAATATCCCAGATATCCGGAGCACAGCCCTACTATGATTCCTCCCAGTATATCTGTCGGAAAATGAACGTAAAAATACATCCGCGAAAATGCGATCAATACAGCCACTACAAGTGCCGGTTTCCAGAGCTTCTTTTCTCCCGCCAGATAAAGTGCCGTCACGGATGCAAAGGATGCTGCCGTATGACCTGACGGGAATGAAAAATCCTTCGGCCTTGAGATCAGAAGCTGGACGGACGGGTTCACATCAAATGGCCTTATCCTGGCGAACAGGTTCTTTAAAATACCATTGCACAGAACAACATTGAAGCACAATGCCATCATCAGGATCAGGCCTGATTTCCTCGTTTTCGGAATACAAAGCAGTAAAACAGCCAACAGTATCCAGAGGATCCCTTTATCCCCAAGCCTTGTGATCCACGCCATGATCATATCTCCGACAGGACTGTGAAGCTTCTGCAGCCAGTCCAAAATCTGTATCTCTATTGCCATCATATTAATCCTTCCCTCTGTCAAAACGATTATTTTTATTTACACAGTTTTATTCTTTGATACTTTGTATCATATTACACATCTTTTCAAAATGAAATAATAATCTTTTTCTTAACATAAAATATGTTTGCGCTTCATGCGCAATCTTCGCGAGCGAGCGGTCTGCCATGCATCATTTTCCCTTCCGCGAGCTGCGCATCTTCCCGGATGGTTTTTGCTCTATGGAACCAAATTCTCCCATAGAGCAAAAAAAATCGCAATCTCTTATGTAAAAGAAATTGCGACTCTAAGCACGTGGGCAAGAGGATTCGAACCCCCGACCTTTTGGTCCGTAGCCAAACGCTCTATCCAGCTGAGCTATGCCCACATCTCTGTGATATCTCGCTCACAGCAAAATATATGATAATAGATAGCCACAGATTTGTCAATATTATTTTTGAATTTTTTTATTTTTATCGAAATCCACGATATCGATTTATGCAGGCATATATTTCCTGTCTTCGCACCTCAGCCATGGAAGCCGACACATAACTTCCTTTTACAAGCCCGCTCAGTCCCTTATGCTCCAGAACAGTCACAGCTTCTTCCATCAGCCTTCTGATCTCCTGATCACCGTTCTTCTCCAGTCTCTCAATGACATATTTCAGCACCATGCTCAGTGTCGTCGTCTGTTCACCGTCAACGATCTGCTCCACATATTTGAGATCGACGGTATCCTTCCCAATCGAGAAACTGTCTTTCCCAAACTGCTTTGTCCTGATCTGATCATGCTTTTTCTCAACTCTGCCAATGCGAAGCACGCGGTGATCCTGCTGCCACAGAACCGGCTCCTTCCCATTCTGTTCTTCCGAAGAAGCAGCACACTCCCTCGAACATGTATCCGGACACTCTGTACACACTTTCTTTACTTCTTCCGTAATATCAAGTGCCTGATACGTATCCATCTGAATAACCTGATCTGCAATATAGAAATACGCACCGGAACTTCCCGCAACCAGGACAACAGAAACTCCCTGTTCTTCATACAGCGCTCTTGCCTGATCGATAAACGGTGTGATCGGTTCCTTCTCTTTCACGATCACAGACTGCATCAGTGCATCTCTCACCATGAAATTGGTTGCCGAAGTATCTTCATCAATCAAAAGTGTCTTCGCCCCGGAATCAATTGCCTCCACAACGTTTGCCGCCTGTGAAGTCGATCCGCTTGCGTCCTCCGTCGAGAAATCAACAGTATCTTTTCCATTTGGAAGATGATTGATAAACGGAGAGATATTTATATGAGAGATTGCCCGACCATCCTCCGCACGAATCTTCATAGCAGTTCCGTCGGTAATGACATACTCTCTTCCGTCCCCGGCAATGTGATTGTACACGCCAAGCTCCAATGCTTTTAAAAGCGTCGATTTACCGTGATATCCGCCTCCTACGATCAATGTGATCCCTTTCGGGATCGCCATTCCCCTGATCAGCCCTGCATGTGGAAGCTTCAGCTCGATCTCCATTGACTTCGGGCTTCTGAAAACGACCGCATCTTTCATCGGTTTGTCAGATACACCGCTCACTCTCGGAAGGATCGATCCATTTGCAACAAATGCTATCAGTCCTCTTTTTGAAAGCTCCTGTCTGATCGCATACTGATCTTCAGCAAGATCAACCACTTTCCGAACTTTCTTCTGATCTATATTTTCATAGCAAAGCGATTTTTTTACACAGGCAGGAACAAATTGAAACAGTATCTTCTCTAGCTCCACGGCATTGATGCTGCGTCCATTCGCAGGAAATCCGACTTCAAACCTTACAAGAATACGTTTCTCGTTCATCTCAAGCGCCGTTCGCTCCAGCACTTCCTGTCCGCATCTTGAGACAGACATCAATCCGCTCTTTCCCGAGCCTTTCGCCTGAAAGGTGGATTCAGACATTGCGTTTCCAAATAATCGCGTCAGGTGATCCTGCAGTGCAATTCTCTTGTGTGGACGATCAAATAATTCGTTCGGAAAACCGGCTGCCTTCTGAGAGACTTCGACGCTGAGCTTTGACGGAGCGGCAAACGGATCTCCCTGAACATGATCAATATGAAGGATATACCCCGGAAACTGATAACTGCCTTTCAGATCCTTATACGCCGGATATCCCTTTCTATGTATTCTCTCAAGCTGAGCCCGAAGCCCTGTGTCTGTATTCATACCTTGCCTCATCTTCTATTATTGTTCGCGGAACGTTAATTCCCCTGTTTCTACATCCATTCCATCTACGATGGCAAGCGATTCAAGCTGATATCCAAGATTTCGGATGATCTGTCCGCCCTGCTGGAATCCTTTCTCGATCGCAATACCGATTCCTTCTACCGTTGCGCCTGCCTGCTGCACGATCTGGATCAGTCCCTGTAATGCACATCCATTTGCAAGAAAGTCATCAATAATCAGCACGTGATCATCCTCTGTGAGAAATTTCTGAGCTACGATTACCTGATTTTTTGTTTTATGTGTAAATGACTCCACTTCAGCCACGTACATGTCTCCTTCCAGGTTGATACTCTTTGCTTTCTTTGCAAAGACAACCGGAACATCAAAATGCATTGCTGCAACTGCGGCAATCCCGATTCCGGATGCTTCGATTGTCAGGATCTTATTGATATTCTTTCCTTCAAATCGCTTCTTCCATTCCTTCCCCATTTCATCAAACAGGTGGATATCCATCTGATGATTGAGGAAACTGTCAACTTTCAACACATTTCCTTCTTTTAAAATACCATCTTTCGCAATACGTTCTTCTAAAAAGTTCACGCCTTTACCCCTTCTTTCGTAACTAGTAGAATCATTGTGTCAATTCATAACAGAATCATTCTAACACAATACTTATATCGTTACTACATAATATATCAACGATATTTTGTTCTTACAAGTACGAGACTTAAGAAATTGGATTTCTTCCAAAAATTATCATTTCAAAACAACTTCTTTGAATACTCCATTACCGATCTCATATCGAACGTTTTTCACACACATCATCCCGCCAAATTTCACCTTGCCAAGCTGCTTCATGCAAGCCTCGCTGTATAACATCCGCTCGTTTAAAGGGATATCTCGAAATACTGCTTTCTCCGTGCCAAGAAGTGCAAATGTTGTCTTTGGGCACAGAAGGATCATCGTGTGATCATCTGCCAGCCTCTCCACTTTTTTCAGATATTCGTATGTAAATCCTTCCACCACCTGCTCTGCCATCTTTGGGCCAAGGATGTTCACTCCGCCGGAGGAATCTGCATAACTGATAAATTCAGCGCCATATTTTTTCGCTTCTTCCATAAAGAGAAACACTTCTTCTCCCAGCTTCCAGAACACTTTCATTGCAAGTTCCGGATTCTTTCGAAGACATTTGAATACATATTTCGCATCGATCAGCACATTCAGAATCGTAAACGGACCGGAAACTTCCATCACAACATGTTCACCTTCCTCCCTCAGTTTCTGACATGCGAGGAGCACCTCGTGAATTCTGCCCGTTTCAAAATCAATCGGGGGAAGCTCCAGTATTTCTTCCATTTTCGTACAGATATATTCCTTTGCGCGAGGTCCGGCGATCTCATTTCCCATATTGATGATTCCTCCCATTGCCTCCGCTTCCACGGTATGGCAAAACGGCAGCTCGCAGAACACTCCACCATCATGTTCTTTCAGTGCCCGCGATAACAGTACCATCGTATCTGCATGAAGATATGCATCCGGAAAAGTCAGCCCGAGTCCTTCTGTGACACTTCTTCCTATCCCTGCCGAATTATCATATGTACATTTAAAATCCAGTATTTTCTTTCCTTCCATTTCTGCTCCTCTCAGAGAACTTCACACAAATCCAAACCTGCATTTTATTCCCTTAGTTCAGACTGATCCCCTGCATCCATCGCTTTCACAAGTTCTACACTTCCGGGAACAGGAGACAATCCGAAAATAATCTCTCATACCCTTCTGTCGCACCAAGCTCCATATAATCCATCTCTTTTGCGAGTTCTTCCATCTCTTTTTTCACAGTTCCCGACATCAGTGCCATATAAGCACCTGTCTTCGAGGAATTTCCCACATACACAAGCTTATCTTCTACTTCTTTCGGAAGGATTCCGGTTCCGGTCAGACTGTCTGCCGGAAGATGTGCCCCGAACTGCCCTGCAATCATAACCTTGTTAAGATCCTTCATTTCGATTCCGGCCTTCTCAAGAAGTGCAGTAAATCCGGACAGAATCGCTCCCTTTGCAAGCTGTACCTGCCTCACATCCCCCTGTGTGATAAGAAGCTTTTTTTGTTCATTCGTCATGATAAACTCTCTTTTGATTCCGTTCATCTGGATCATATCATATCGATAATCCGATTCATCCAGTTTTTTCTTTTTGATAAATGCACCTGATTTTGTCACAATACCATGCCGGAGCAGCTCTTTTACAACTGCCAGAATCCCGCTTCCGCAGATGCCGGCCGGCTGCTCGCCGCCGATCACCGTAAGTTCTACACCGTGTTCCGTAATCTTCACATCCTCGATCGCCCCATCCGCGGCACGCATGCCGGAGCTGATATTCATTCCCTCAAGCGCCGGTCCCGCCGCACAGGAACAGCTAAGAAGCTTCCCGCCCTTTGACAGGACGATCTCGCCATTTGTTCCGATATCGATAAACAGGACATTCCCTGTCTCTTTTTTCAACTGACACACATAGGCACCTGCCACAATGTCTGCCCCGATATAGGAAGATACCGAAGGCAGACAATAAACTCTGGCACATTCAGCCGCATGGATTCCAATCTCCTTCGCATCAAGCTCTCTTGCCTTTACAAACATTGGCGCATATGGAGCTTTTCCGATCGATGTGGCATCAACCCCGAGAAGCATATGCATCATCGTACAGTTGGCTCCGACTGTGATCTCATAGACAGATTCGATTGCGATTCCAGCCTTCCGGCAAATTTCTCCGATCATTTCATTGATTGAATCTACGATTGCCTTTTGCAGTTGTTCGATTCCATCCTCCGGATGTTCGAGTTCATACGTAATTCGTGTGAGCACATCCAGCCCAAAATGCTTCTGGGCGTTGATCATTGACGCATTCGTAATCTCTTTTCCGGATGTAATATCGACCAGAGAACACACAACTGTCGTTGTCCCGATATCGATCGCCACACCGCAGAGATGATCTGTCGTATCTCCCTCTTCGATCCGAATCACTTCGTCTTTATAGAGAACGGCTGTCTGCACTCCCGGAACAAACGAATGGTCCCGGAGTACAGAATATGCAATATGTCTGGCACCGGTCTGCTCTCTGATCTGATCCTCATACGGAGTCTGATCACTCAGTGTCGGTTTCCTGATCTCAACGGTCTTTTTCTTAACATCCGGATCAAAGTAAAACTCCGGCACATATCCCTCTGTCAGCACCTTCCCTTTTCGCTCTTTCTCAAGCAGTTCGATCACAAGATCATGCTCCGGCTTCACAAGACACGATAACCGTATTCCCTCCTCAAGCTCTTCTTTTCCAAGTAATTTCTTTTCGGTTTCTGTCACATCCGGCACTTCACCACTTACGATCCGCACACGGCATTTCCCGCACACCCCTTTTCCATTACATGGATTGTCAACAAATATTTTCTGCGCAAGAAGGATCTCTAAAAGAGATCCTTCTGCTTCATAACGATATATTTTCCCCGATGGTTGAATTCTGATTTCAGGCATCTGCTGCCACCTCATTTTCTTTTAACGTTTTTAACATCGCCTGGATATTTTTCATCGGCGATCTTGTCCCAAGTCCGCAAGCAGGCGAAATGATGTCGGATCCATTTCCCGCACAAGTCTTTGTGAGCTCTGCGACTTTTTCCGGTTTTCCAAACTCAAGTGTATATGTACTCACATTTCCCATCAATACTCTGTCCGGGAGATTCTTTCTCGCCTCGCGCATCGGCACAACAGAGTCAAAGCTTAACACATCACTGTGCACCATGTCGATCTGACCGTAGACACTCTTCATCTGTCCACAAATATGAACGATCGTGCCGAGCTTCTCATCCTGCAATCCATCCAGAAGCATGTTCAGATACTTAACCGCATACTCTTCGAAAAACTTCGGCCCGAGTATTTCTCCTGTTCCGCTAGGATCAGAAATCGCGATCACATCTGCACCAGCCTCAATCTGTGCTCTTGCAAAATCAATCAAATGCTCTGTCACAAATGTCATAAATTCATGAGCCTCTTTTTTGTGCCTGCGCAGGCTCTTGTAAAATGCAGTCGGCTCGATCACCGAGCTTGCTGTGCTGATCGGTCCTGTGATATTCCCTATGATCGGCACATCCAGATCCTTCTCTTTCAGAATGCGTATCGCATCCAGAACGACCTGTGATCTGCCGCTGTGAATACCCTTTGCTTCCAGTTTCTCCCAGTCGAGAACAGAGTCCATCGCATATCCCGTCACGTGCGGTTCAAAGACATCTGAACCCATAGTAACCTCTGCACCCAGATTTTCTGCCTCAACTGTCATACAAAACGGAACCCCCACATTTTCAAAGCATCCGTTTTCATAGCTTGCAAGAGCGAGATCCGCCATCATCTTTGCATCGGTATGTGCCCCGGGCCATGTAACGCCACACTGTGCCATCAGATCCGTTGTGATCATATTCATCATTCCGCCCGGACAAATGCACGGCTGCCTGTCTACCGCTTCATGGCGGAACACTTTTCCGAGTCTCTCTTTCTCCGTCAAATGTGTTTCCTCCTGAATTATCAATCCTTACGCAATTCCTGCCAGTTTCTTCGCCGCTTTCACCGCATCGACCGCATTTCCCGTATAACAGTCTGCGCCGATCTCATCACAGTATTTCTGTGAGATCGGACTTCCTCCGATCATGACCTTGAATCGGTCTCTGATTCCTCGTTCTTTCAGCATATCAATCACTGTTTTCATTCCGCCCATCGTCGTCGTCATAAGCGTTGACATACAGATGAGCGTCGCTCCGACTTCAACTGCCTTGTCAACGAACGCATCAAGCGGCACATCACGCCCGAGATCATACATCTCAAAACCTGCCGTATCCATCATGATCTTTACAAGATTCTTTCCGATATCGTGCGTATCCCCTTCCACGACACCGATAATCGCCTTCGGTTTCTCCTGCGCGCTGTCATCTGCCGGAAGGTGCGGTTTCAATATATCAAGGCCTGCATACATGGCATCAGAACAGAGTAATAAGTCCGTCACGAAATATTCTTCTTCATCATAGAGTACGCTTGCTCTGTTCATACCATCCACGAGTCCCTCCATAATACCATCAAGTACCGGATATCCCGCCTCCAGATATTCTGTTGCCACATCTACAACATCTTCCTCTTCCATCTCAAGGACGCAGTCTGATAACTGCTCCAATAGTTCTTCCTTTGATTTTGCCATGGCAAAAGTCTCCTTAATCAATCATTTCCCATTTCAAGTGTGTGAATAACCATATTTATTATATCCTGCTTTGTCCAAAGGTACAATTTCAAATGGTGTATTGCTTATTCATGCATTCTATAATTCAAGGTGACATATAGGTGTTTTCTATAGGCAAGACAAGTCTGTCATATTGTTCTTTTTCTCCAAAAATGGTACTTTATAATTGTTATGATAAAAATATAAAAAGGAGATTTTAAAATGGAATTAGTAAAAGAATTACCAGAGGTGTTTGAAGAATTTGCCGAGCAGCGAAAAAATTCATTTCTTGCATTAAAGCAGATCAAAGATAAAGGAATCCCTGTCATCGGCGCTTACTGTACCTATTTCCCGACAGAGATCGCCCGTGCAATGGGTGCTGTTACTGTCGGATTATGTTCCACTTCTGACGAGACAATTCCTGCAGCAGAGAAATATCTTCCAAAAAATCTCTGTCCACTGATCAAATCAAGCTACGGTTTTGCGATTACTGACAAATGCCCATTCTTCTACTTCTCAGATGTTGTTGTAGGTGAGACAACCTGTGATGGAAAGAAGAAAATGTACGAATATTTGTCAGAAATAAAAAACTGTTTTCTTATGGAGCTTCCGAATACACAGAACGAGGCGGCTTTCAAACTTTGGAAGAGCGAGATCATCCGTTTCAAAGAATATCTGGAGGAACAATTTGATACTACGATCACAGAAGATGCGATCCGCGAAGCAATCAAAGTCGAGAACAAAGCACGTCTCGCACTGAAAGAACTCTATCAGGTAATGAGAGCAGACCCGGCTCCGATCAAGGGGCACGATCTCTGGAGAGTTCTCTACGGCTCAACGTTCAAATTTGACCGTGCGAAAATCCCGGAAGAGGTTCATGCACTTGTTGAAAAGATCAACGCAGAATATGCTGCCGGCAAGATGGAAGAAAAGAAACCACGTATACTGATCACCGGATGCCCGATCGGCGGCGCTCCTGAGAAAGTGATCGACGCGATTGAGAACAACGGCGGAATCGTTGTCACATTTGAGAACTGTTCCGGTGCGAAATCGATTGACCAGCTCGTAGATGAGGACAATCCGGATGTATATGATGCTCTGGCAAGAAGATATCTTAACATCGGCTGTTCTGTCATGACACCGAACAAGAACCGTCTTGATCTCCTCAGCAGACTGATCGATGAATACAAAGTGGATGGTGTTGTTGAAATGACACTTCAGGCATGTCATACTTATAATGTTGAGACTTTTGCTATCCGAAGATTTGTAAACGAGGTAAAGGGCATCCCTTATATCCATGTCGAGACAGATTACTCACAGGCAGACATCGGCCAGCTCAACACAAGACTTACTGCTTTTATCGAAATGTTATAATGATCATCTTCGATTGCAGAATCTTAATGAATGATTAATCAATGAGAGGAATAGGTGAACAACTTGAATTATGTAGGAATAGACATCGGATCAACTGCTTCGAAAGTAGCTGTTTTGGGAGATCATGATGAGAAATTCGTTCTCCCTACCGGCTGGAGCAGCAAAGAGACATGTCAGACGATCAAAATGAAATTAAAAGAAATGGGTGTCGATGTAGAAAGCGATGATACGATCGTTGTCGCGACCGGATACGGAAGGGTAGCAGTGGACTTTGCGGATCATGTCATCACAGAGATTACCTGCCACGCAAGGGGCGGACGCGCGCTCAGCGATTCAGACTCTCTTGCCATCATTGATGTCGGCGGACAGGACACAAAAGTAATACTGGTCGAACACGGAATGGTCCAGGATTTCCTTATGAACGATAAGTGTTCTGCCGGAACCGGGAAATTTCTTGAGATCATGGCTAACCGTCTCGGCGTCACACTGAACGAAATTTTTGATATGGCATCCGGCGGAAAAGTTCTCCCGATCAGTTCCCTCTGTACGGTGTTTGCCGAATCAGAAGTCATCAATTACATCGGACAGGGCTGCAAACGTGAAGATATCGCAGCCGGAGTCGTAGACTCTGTTGCTTCGAAGGTTGCGCAGCTTGGAATGAGAAAGAACCTTCCGGATAAAGTCATTCTGACCGGAGGGCTCAGTCACAGTACATACTTCACGCAGATCTTATCAGACAAAGTCGGCAAAACCGTTGAGAACACACCAGACGGTCGCTATGCGGGTGCCGTAGGGGCTGCGATTCTCGGAAAAGAGAAATCAAGGAGAAAATAGTCTCTTTATATCAGGAAGATCCTGTTTCATAAAATAATATGCGCAGACGCGGGAAGGAGTCTATCCAACTGCGTCTCCGCGATCTTCCACCAGACGATATCCGACACTCTCTACTCTTCTGCCAAGGCAGTGTCTGCACTCAGCCGCTTCATCGCCGGTACAGATCTTGTTATCATAGAGTTCATACAACTTCCGGTTCTTCACCGGTGACAGATTCGGCATCACCACATTCGCCCCTGCGGCAAGCCCTTTCTCTCTTCCTAACGGATCCATCGTCCCCAGAGCAGTCGTTGCCGGAAGGAGCACTCCCGGAAGCATGATTCGGATCACTGCCAGTAAAAACAGCGTCAGCTGAACACTTCCTGCTGTTTCCTTCGCATATACAGTATCATGATGAGGAATGAATGGACCAATCCCAACCATTTCCGGACGAAGTTCCTGTAAGAATACCAGATCTTTCGCAATATGGGACAGTGTCTGTCCCGGAGCTCCCACCATAAACCCTGCTCCCACCTGATATCCCAACTCTTTCAGATCATACAGGCACTGCTTCCGATTCGCAAGACTCATGGACGCCGGATGCAGAGACCGATACAGACCTTCATCTGCCGTCTCATGACGCAGCAGATATCTGTCAGCTCCTGCCTGACGGAATTTCCGATAGCTCTCGTAAGATTTTTCTCCGATAGACAGCGTTATCGCACAGTCCGGATACTGTTTTTTCATTTCCCGAATGATTTCCACCATACGTTCATCCGTGTACCAGAGATCCTCTCCTCCCTGCAGCACAAACGTGCGATATCCCAGTTCATATCCACTCCGGCAGCAGGAAAGAATCTCTTCCTTCGTAAGCCGGTAGCGTATGATATTGCGGTTGTCTCTGCGAATACCGCAATAATTACAGTTATTCCTGCAATAATTGGTAAATTCAATCAATCCTCTTGTATATACCTTATTTCCATAATACCTTTTTCTGATCCGGACTGCCTCTTCCTTCAGCCGGGCAGAAACTGTCTCGTCATCTCGGTATCCGAGAAGCTCCACATACTCTTCTTCCGTAAGACTGTGCTGTTCCAGAAATCTGTCTATCACTGTCATATCCGCCACCAAATCACCTTTTCATCCTTCTATATAGTCTTCAATAAATCCTGTATTTTCATATTTTACAGCACTTCTGCATTTATATTATCTGCGCTGGAGGCGAGAATTGCAATCTTTTTAGATATGAATGTCTTCCAATTCTCTCAGCCAAATGTCTGCGCAGGAATCTGTCGGCATTCTGAGATCTCCTCTCGGCGAGACTGCCACACTTCCGACCTTCGGTCCGTCCGGCAGGCAGCTTCTCTTAAAATGCTGTGCGAAAAATCTTTTATAGAATGTTTTTTCCCATTTCAGAATCGTTTCATCCGAATACATTTCTTTGAAAGCATGTCTGGCAAGACAGAAAATCTTGCCTGGTGCACTTCCAAAGCGAAGCATATGATACAGGAAGAAATCATGCAGTTCATATGGTCCTACAAGGTCTTCTGTCTTCTGCGATATTTTTCCTTCTTCCGGTGGAAGCAGTTCCGGAGAGACAGGTGTGTCCAACACATCATATAACGTTTCTGCAAGAATCTTATCCTCACTTGTATCTGCAAAGTACTGAACCAGGTATCGCACAAGCGTTTTCGGAACAGACGCATTTACGGCATACATAGACATATGATCCCCGTTATATGTCGCCCATCCAAGCGCCAGCTCCGAGAGATCTCCGGTTCCAATTACAATTCCGCCAGCCTGGTTCGCAAGATCCATCAAAATCTGTGTCCTTTCTCTTGCCTGACTGTTCTCATATGTCACATCATGCACGTTCGGATCCTGTCCGATATCTGCAAAATGCGCACTTACCGAATTCACGATACTGATTTCCCTGAGTTCTGCTCCAATACAATGAATCAGATTCACTGCATTTTCGTATGTACGGTCTGTAGTACCAAATCCCGGCATGGTAACTGCGACAATTCCCGCACGGTCCAGTCCAAGCAGATCAAAAGCGCGCACTGTCACAAGCAGGGCAAGCGTTGAATCCAGCCCTCCTGAAATTCCAATCAACGCACATTTACATCCGATATGCTCCAGTCTCTTCTTAAGCCCCATCGCCTGAATCGTAATAATTTCATCACATCGTTGATCCCGCTCCCGCTTACCGGACGGAACAAACGGCTTCGGGTCAATATATCGCTTCAGCTCTGTCGTTGTGCTTTGCAATGAAAAAGGAATATAACGGTACTCATTCTCTATTTTCACTTCATACGTATTCATGCGTCTTCGTTCTGTCTCAATTCGCTTTAAGTCAAACTCTGTGGAGGTGATCCCTTCTGTAAACATCCCAGATTCGGAGAGCAGAACGCCATTTTCGGAAAGAATATTGTGGCCTGAGTATACGACATCCTGTGTGGACTCACTGCTGCCCGCCGATGCATAAAGATACGCACAGACAAGTCTGGCAGACTGGCCTGTCACCAGTTCCCGTCTGTAACGGCTTTTTCCGGTGATTTCATCAGACGCAGAAAGATTTACGATCGTTGTCGCACCTGCCAGACAATGAGAAATACCTGGGGGATTCGGTACCCAGAGATCTTCACAAAGCTCAGCTGATATTCTGAGTGACGGCATTTCCTCGCAGCAGAATATCATTTTGCTGCCAACCGGCACTGTCTGATCTCCCAGCACAATAGTCGTATTCAGTTCCTTCCCGGAACAAAAGTGACGTGCCTCGTAGAACTCATGATAATTCGGCAGAAAAATTTTCGGAATCACACCCAGTATCCTGCCACGACTGACACATGCAGCAACATTATACAGTTTCCCTGCGATAGAAAGCGGAAGCCCGACAAAATACAAGCCATCCAGAATCCTGCTGTGCCCGGCAATGCAAATCAGCGCCTTCTTCGCTTTTTCCAAAAGTTCATCCTGATAAAACAGATCCTGACACGTATATCCCGTAATACAAAGCTCCGGAAATACTGCTATTTTAATTTTCTCATTTGCGGCCTCATCCATATACGTACAGATTTTCTTACAGTTATAATCAACATCTGCCACTCTGATCTTGGGGGTAATCGCTGCCATTCTCACAAAACCATATTTCAAATTTCTTCACTCCTCATAAATAAAAAAGATTGTGCTTCACGCGCAATCTCCGCGCGCGAGCGGGCTGCAATGCAGCATCTTCCACTCCGCGAGCTGCGCATCGTCACACTTAGTGTGTTTTATGTAACAGGGAGATTCCAGAGGAATTTCCTGTTACATAAAGTAAAGCAGACAAAGAACCCTCTTCAGGCGTCTTTGTCTGCTTCAAAAACATTGTACTTATCCCTTTCAGAATTTGCAAGCAGAAAATCATATTGGCAATATCCGCAATATTGGAATGCACCCTCTGCAAAATAATCTTTCTGTTTTCCATATCAAACAGCTACTGTGAGCTGTTCAATGCTTTTTCCATTTGCCCATTGAGCGCAATATACATTTGTGCACTTTCGATATCGTTCAAACTTTTTTTTCGCATCTTGCTCATCACCATAAACTTTCCAACATCCGACACATTTATATCCTTCGGCGCTGTTTTCAATAAATCCTTTTACGTCTTCTAATGGATAACCTAAAAACAGTCCTATTTCGTGTGGAAATTCTTCTGATTCATTTAGCCGTTTGCTCAATTGAACAATACATTTCCCCGGCTCACCTACAGTATATCCGTATTCTTCTAAAAGTTCTGATGTTCCCTTTACAGCAAAGTCCTTTTTCAGCTTACCAGGTCTGTAGATATAAAGAAGAACTCTCTCTTCTGACAGGCGTAACGGAATAATACAAACTCCTTTCGGTACAAGCCTTCGGTTCAAAGAACGCAGGGTATCCACCAATTCTTTCTTGCCCGAGTAAAAACAATTAAAAAGATTACCCGTTTTCAATCCGGCAAGTGTAGGGGAACCATGGCGAATAATCATTTCATCGGACATACCATTTCCTCCTGTTTTGTATTTTCTTCCAATATATTTTTCAGTGCCGAAATGGAACTTGTATGTGATCGTATAACCTTTACATCCTGTCCCTTTGTCTCAGATAATGCATTACGAACCATTTTATGGGACACTGTACCCGTAAAAAGTACAAGCAGATCCGGATTCCCGATTCCTTTCAGACTGCTCTTCTGTTTTGGATATACCTTTGCATCACAGCAATATTCCCGACACAAGTTCTTATACTGACGCACCATACATTCATTTCCACCAATAATTACTACGCTCATAAACACTTCTCCTTTTATTAGTT
>JAUNDE010000086.1 GCA_030526265.1 Eubacteriales bacterium
CTTCATCGTCGGGATTTCACATCAATTTAATTTACATTGACGCTTTTTCCTTTAATAAAGCCCTTTTCGGCTCATCAACATTATTATAATAACACTTCTTTGTTGATTACGCCACTAAAATTTGTCGTACCTTTGTAGTATGGCACACATCTTGTCGTACTCAGTCAGCCCCGCCGGACTCTTTCCTAAAATACATCTAATTTGTGTGCTAAATTTTGAATTGCTTCTTGCTTTTTAGTATCGGTAACTTCCGCATAAATATCCATCGTCGTTTCGATGTTTGCGTGTCCCATAATGGACTGAATTACCTTTAAATTTGTTTCATTTTCGCAAAACCTTGAGCAAAAGGTATGTCTCAAATGATGACATGAGAAATGTGGTATTAGCACAGGCTCACGATGTTCTTTTGAAGCCTTCACCACTTCTTCTGCATTGTACGCTTCATATATACGCTTAATTGCCCGATTGACTGATTGTGGATTATGGACATTCCCAAAACGATTCATGAAAATAAATCCTTTCATTCCATCTATCTCTGTTTCGTTAAACCCATTCTCCTTTTGATCTTTCCACTCTGTCTGGAGCGCATCATAAACAGTATCCATCATCGGAATAATGCGTATACCTGCTTCTGTTTTTGGAAGGGATACCGCAAACGAACACATAGGGTGTTCTTTATATTCTCTGCTGTAATAGACTAAGCTGTGATTGATATTGATTATTCGCTTTTCAAAGTCCACATCTTCCCATCTGATTCCGATTGCTTCTCCAATACGGCACCCTGTTCCCAACAGAAACTTGAAAAACGGTGTCCAATGATAAAATGTAAGACTGTTTTCTACATAGTTGATAAAAGCTCTCTGCTGTTCTACTGTCAAAGCGTGTCTTACCCCATGATTTTTGCCCGGTTGTTTCTTGATCTGCGCCATAACTCCATCGCTGGGATTGACTCGAATAATGTTATCACGCACTGCAAGCTGAAATGTCGGGTGCAGGACTGTATGAATTGTTTCCAGCGTATTTATCTGCATTTCCTTTTCCTTCAGCAAGTGCTGGTAAAACTGCAACACATCTGAATACTTCACAGAAGCGATTTTCTTCTTTCCAAATCCATTTCTGATAAAGCGATCATACATATACTTGTAGTTTCTCATAGTCGTTTCTCTAAGCTCTGACTTGGTAGAAATATACCTGTCAAAAACAAAGTTGACTGTCGAGCTACCCGCCGCATACGCATCCAATCCGTCCAGTTGGTCTTTAATCAACTTTTCTTCCCTCTGCCGCAGCTCCATGATGTCCTTAGAATAGATGCTCCGGCGTTTTCCCTCCGGATCAGTGTATGTATAAACATACTTTCCATCACAGCTACGCTGAGTTTCGCCTTTTCTTAAAACCCTTCCTTTGTTATCCTTTCTTGATTTCGCCATCTCTTCTCCCTTCTCAAGGAAAGAGATTTCGTACTAACTACTTAAAGGTTTTTCCATTGCATATTGCATATCAATACCTTTTTGTAGCACCTGCGTTATGGTCATGTCATGTTTGGACGCATATTCTCTAAGTCTTGCGGCTTCTTCCTCTGTCAATTTCAATCCTATTAAAGTCTTTTTAGGATTTTCTGACTTCGGTCTACCTGTTCTCGCCACAACATACACCTCCATCCATTTCATATTCATTATACTTTCAGTTAAACCGAAAGTCAACACATTTTTGGTTATACGAAAAATCTTTCTCAAAACTCCCTCTACCTATTTCACACGAAATGACTCCAGATATTGATCAAATACATCAAGATCAACCAGCACCATTCTATCTATCTTCAAAATAGCACCTGCATCTTTCGCAAGAGTCTGAAACTTATTCATTCCCATGCTATACATTTCTGCTCCTTCCTTATATCTGACTAATCTTTTCTTGTTAATTGCCTTTGGTATTCTTTGCATCAATAAGTCCTCCTTAGATTAAGCACACAGTTTTATCTGCTTATAAACAAATAGAATGTGTTTCTACTTATTCATAAGCAGATAAAAACTGCATTACAGGTGGCAGGTCATTACTCTGCCCACATCGGTCTTGCACCGTCATTCAAATTGACCGGATTTCTCCGGAAGTATCATTATCACAGATATGCTTCATCGCCCTGTGCAAATGCTACACATTTTGTCAAATTCTTCTCGCTCCATACCTTTGCTTCAATGTCATGTTTCAACATTCCCTCACGTTCACTCAAAAAGAGCAGGTATCTCTTGGCGAACCTGCCTAGTGGCTCCACATATCCTCACGTCCTGTAAGCAATCAATATTCAATTGTCAAGGTGCGCTGCATCCCAATCTGCCCTACTCCTGAAAGGGAAAAGAGTAGCAAACTATGAAATGCAATCGAACAGTAAATATCAGAGAATTGTTTCTTCTATCTCCTATTCGTAGCTTTTCCTGTTCCATAAGGAACTGGATCAAAATCCAGTATCTTTGTAATCAGTTTTGTTTCCAAACGCCGACGCAAAGTCTCATCCACACAGTAATATGCCTGTCCATATTCATCAAATAGCATTCTTGTGGATAAACTGGTTATGTATCCTTCGTAATGCTTCAGCACTACATTGATTGCTTCCACATCACCCTCTGATGCTGCCTGAATAATATGGAAAGGCAGCAATTCAGATTCATCAATCTGTCTTTCGTTTTTTCTCATCCGTATTTGCCTCCATAATTTGTTTGAGTAATTCGAGTGAGCGTTTCCGATGTTCATGGATGGTACTGCGTACAAGGTTCATTTCCCTTGCAATTTCCGCATCACTCATATCCATGAAATAGGATAACAGAATGACATTCCGCTTCTTTTCCGTCAGATTTT
>JAUNDE010000087.1:0-750 GCA_030526265.1 Eubacteriales bacterium
TGGATACGATCTGCGGAAGGTGTACTGTTAAGTCCCATTGCGGTTCCTCCTTTTTATAACTTAGAAACGGAAATCATTTCCTGTACCTTCTTCAATTGCTTTTAAATTCTCGATTACTTTTGCACGAACCGTTTCGTTTGGAATATTCGAAAGCTCTCTCTCAATAATCGCATCTCCAATTTTCTTTGTCTCCGGTGAAGCATAGTCTACCAGATATTCTTTTAATGTCATCAGTGCATTTGGATGACAGCAGTTCTGGATCTGCTTACTCTTACAAAGCTCCATAAAACGGTCTCCGGTACGTCCTTCGCGGTAACATGCGGTACAGAAACTCGGAATATATTCCATCTCCATGAGCCATTTTACAATTTCATCTAAAGTACGTGTGTCACTGACATCAAACTGTGCGGAAGATTCTTCTTCCGGTTCCGGATCGGAATAACCACCCACGCTGGTCTTTGATCCTCCACTGATCTGTGAAATTCCCAAATGAAGCACTCGTTCACGACATTTCTTACTTTCACGTGTAGAAATAATCATACCAGTATATGGAACAGCAATACGAATAATTGCAACAATTTTCGCAAATGTATCATCATCAATTCCATTCGTAAAACTATCTTTTTCGATATCATCAGCATCACAAAGTCTCGGCACACTGATGGTATGAGGACCTACGCCCCAGACAGCTTCCAAATGCTCTGCATGCATCAAAATTCCAGCCAGTTCATAGCGGTACTTGTCCAGTCC
>JAUNDE010000087.1:784-2803 GCA_030526265.1 Eubacteriales bacterium
AGAACACCAAGTCCCACATCATCAATACCACCTTCCATGGCTCTGTCCATGGCCTCTGTGTGATAAGCATAATCATGCTTTGGTCCCGTTGGATGAAGTTCCAGATAGCTTTCTTTATGATAAGTTTCCTGGAACAAAATATAGGTTCCAATTCCTGCTTCTTTTAGCTTTCGATAATTTTCTACTGTAGTAGCTGCAATATTCACATTGACACGGCGAATCGCACCATTCTTATGTTTAATGCTGTAAATGGTCTTAATACTCTCCAAAATGTACTCGATTGGATTGTTTTTTGGATCTTCACCCGCCTCAAGCGCAAGTCTCTTATGTCCCATATCCTGGAGCGCGATTACTTCTCGCTTAATTTCTTCCTGTGTCAGTTTCTTACGTGGAATATGCTTATTCTTCATATGATATGGACAGTAAGTACATCCATTGATACAGTAATTTGACAAATATAGTGGAGCAAACATAACAATTCGATTGCCATAAAAATCTTTCTTTATCTGTTCTGCCAATTGATACACTTCCTGATTCAGATCTTCCATTTCACAGGCAAGTAATACCGATGCCTCGCGATGAGAAATGCCTTTGCACTGTCTTGCTTTTTCAATAATCTGTTCGATGAGTTCTCTGTTATCCTTATTCGCATCGGCATATGCCAGTGTGTCAAGGATTTCCTCATGACAAATAAATTCCTCTGCTTTTCTGGATGCTGGATTATACATATTAAATTCCTCCTACTATAAATGATTCTTCGCACAATTCCGAACAAAAAAGTCTGTACCTGAAAAGGCACAGACTCCGACATCTGATATATTAACGAATAATAATATCATATACTATTATCATCTCATAATAACTCTTCCGATCCATGCGCCTTTTTGCTCAGATGATTCTTTACAATCAGTACGTATAACTAATAACAGTATACCATGTGTCAGACGCAAAATCAAATGATTCTTTTATTCACCCGGTGTTGATGAGATTCCTGTCCATACACCATTGGAACACTGGCCACGCGATTCGAGATAGTAATTACTTCTTGTACCTTGCAATCTTGTCCCAGTTCTCAGGAAACCCCATTTTCGAAAATAACAGTTCCTGACTGATATGAGGGCAGTTTTTCTGTGATATCTGCAATTTACTATGTAAAACCATATCAGAAATTGCTTCATTTACCTTGAAGGAATAAAGCCGCTCATTATGAGCACATACATTTCTGCAGCTTGCAAGAATACGAATGAGCTGATGTAACTGAACCTCTGACATGTTGGCGAAATTAAGACTGACCTTAGTGCGGATATCAGAAGTTGAATATTGATACATTTTTGAAATCTGTCCAAATGTAAGCGCATTGGTTGCTACCCACAAAGGTACATTACCATATACTCTTGCATGGTGCGTGATATAACTATAGTTACTAGGCAAGGCTATATGTTTCACCCCAAGAAACTTATCTCTGAACTCAATCATCTTTTCCGGCTTGTTGCACTACAGTAACCGTCTGCAACCACTTATTCTGATCGTAATCATATTTCAGGGATGCTACATTCCAGTCAGAAGTCGGATAAGTAACCAATAATAAGTTCCCATCAATATCATAGGTATATCTGGTGGTATTGGCTGACTTTTCTTCTGCTGTGATATCTGTGATCAATTTACTGGTGTTCAGTTCCACCAGTTCCGTGAGCCGTTTCAGCCGGTCATACTGAAATCCAGTATAGCGGTATAACGTCGCGGTTCCATTTACCACCATATAATCCAGCATGGTCGTTACATTAGCCTATTAAATTTGCAATTTCCTCATACCCAACTCGGCAAAATTTCGCTACTCTACAAAAAGTCAGCTATTTTACTTGGCAGAAGTATAGTGGCTCAGTCTGATTGGTATAGATGTCCTGAACAAATTCCCCATTCTGTGTCTCTGTGTTCCTTACACTGTCCGCTTCTCTGATCTGATTTCCGTTGGCATCGTGAAGTTTACAGTACCTGGTACTTATTATCTTTAAACTTCCT
>JAUNDE010000041.1 GCA_030526265.1 Eubacteriales bacterium
AGTAGCTATGGAGCAGGGTCTTCGTTTCGCTATCCGTGAAGGTGGACGTACAGTAGGTTCAGGTAGAGTAGCAACAATCATCGAGTAATCTGCGCGTAAGGCTTTGAGCCGTGCAATTAAGTAAAAAATACAAGGGAAGAGTGCATGCATTCTTCCCTTTATTTTTTTGCTTAATTATAGGGCGAATGCCCGCGACTGAGATGAAGCGAAGCGGAATCGAAGTGCACGGCGAAAAAGATGGAAGAACTTATTGTGAAGTGGCTATGAATAGCTTCTCGTTGTTTTTGTGTTTGAGATTATAGGGCGAATGCCCGCGACTGAGATGAAGCGAAGCGGAATCGAAGTACACGGCGAAAAGCACTCGATTATTGGCATATATATTCTTATATACTCTGTGAAATATGAATGAACTGCGAGAGATTCCTTGACAAAACGATAGATGGAACGATAAGATAGTCAAATAGTAATTTCTATACGTATATGTGATAGAATGAAATTAAAAGAGTTTTGAAAGCTGTGGTGTGAAATATGAATTTGGTTATACAAACTGTATTACTGGTCGTTGGATTTGCTGCTTTGATGAAAGGCGCAGACTGGTTTGTTGAGGGCGCGGCCGGAATTGCTGCGAAGCTCGGAATTCCTCAATTGATCATTGGACTTACGATCGTTGCAATGGGTACGAGCGCACCGGAAGCGGCAGTCAGTGTTTCATCTGCACTCAAGGGAAATACGGGAATCTGTATTGGAAATGTTCTTGGAAGTAATATTATGAATATTTTACTGATTCTGGGAATCACTTCTACGATAGTGACACTTCAGGTGGCAGATTCTACAATAAAATATGAAAAGCCGTTTATGATTATTATCTCAATCGTATTACTTGTTGTCGGATGTGTTGGAAATGTTGTATCGTTTTTGGATGGAGTTCTTCTTTGGGGATTGTTTCTTGTGTATTTTGCGTACTTGTTTGTGATGACAAAAAAGAAACAGGGAGAAGAAGAATCTGAAGAGATAAAATGGAAGACATGGCAGTTGATAATACTCTTTATTATTGGACTTGCAATGATCATAGTTGGAAGTGATCTGACAGTAGACAGTGCAACGAATCTTGCGAAAGTGATTGGTGTAAGCGACAGAATCATCGGATTGACAATCGTAGCATTTGGAACATCGCTGCCAGAGCTTATGACATCTGTTACAGCAGCAAGAAAAGGAAGTGTGGATATTGCGATCGGAAATATTGTTGGAAGCAATATCTTTAATATTCTTTTTGTGGTTGGAACGACAGCGTTGATCACACCGGTGGCATTTTCTCAGGAGTTCTTCTCTGATGGAATTATCGTGATAGCGTCATCGCTGCTGTTATTTGCCGGTGCGGTGAAGAAACATGCACTGGAAAGAAAATTTGGAATTATCATGCTGGGGTGTTATGCAGTGTATTTTGCGTACATTCTGGTGAAGTAGATATGGATATAATAGTAGGATAATCGAATTTTTTAAGGTGCAATCATGAGGGGACGAAATAATAGAATATGATTTAAAGTTACAGGGCTTGGTTCGTTACCAAGTCCTGTAGTTGCATCTAGTCGTATCATTCATCGGCGACTTCATTGTAAGCAGACCATATGGCTTCGCTCTCACTCATTAATTTTTTGATTTTATGATGGTAATACCAATTGATATTTAAATATTTTTAAGTATAACAGCGTATAACAGTTGACAACTGTTTGAAGCTGTTATATACTGTTATACATAAAGGAGAGGTTTATATGCATATTATACTGAATAATTCATCCATGATACCGATTTACGAACAGCTGATGGAACAGATCAAAAATGAGATTATCAGCGGTAAACTGAAAGAAGGAGAGGGACTGCCCTCTGTGAGAGCCCTTTCCGGAACATTGAAAATCAGTGCGCTTACCGTAAAAAAAGCATATGACCGTCTGGAGGAAGAGCATTTCGTTGTCACCGTTCACGGAAAAGGAACATTTGTGGCATCTGCAGACAGACAGCTTGCGGTAGAGGCGAGACGGAAAGCGATTGAGGATGAATTTGCCCAGACAATTGAGAAAGCAAAGACAGCAGGATTAAGTAAGGATGAAATCAGAGAAATATTTGAAATTTTAATCTTGGAGGAATAACAATGGTAACGGTTAAGAATCTTGTGAAAAGGTATGGAGAATTTAGTCTGGATGTATCGATGGAGATCCCGGCGGGAAGAATTACCGGCCTGATCGGCAGAAACGGAGCAGGTAAGAGTACGATGATCAAGTCAGTTTTGGGATTGATCCGACCGGACGAAGGCCAGATTACAGTGCTTGGAAAAGAACCTTATAAGTTTGAAAAAGAGGATAAGAGACAGATTGGCGTAGCGCTTGCGGAGGTGGGTTTCAGCACGTATCTGGCGGTGGAAGATATTGCGAAGATCATGAAGAAGTTATATCCGACTTTTGAGGAGACGGTATTTTTAAAAAAATGTGCGGACATGAGATTGCCTCAGAAGAAACTGATCAAAGATTTTTCGACCGGAATGAAAGCAAGGCTTCGTGTGCTTGTTGCAATGAGTCACAATGCGAAGCTTCTGATCATGGATGAGCCTACGGCAGGCCTTGATGTGGAGGCACGTCTGGAGATACAGGATATGATCCGGGAGTATATGTTAGAGGACGAGGAACGCGCCGTGCTCCTGACTTCGCATATTTCTACAGATCTGGAGAGTCTGTGTGATGATATTTATATGATTGATAATGGAAAGATCATTCTTCACGAAGATACAGATACGATCCTCAGCCATTATGCGATCATCAAGGTTGAAGAAAGTAAAATGGCATCTCTGGATCAGCAGTATATTCTGAAATATAGAAAGGAATCTTACGGATACGAATGTCTGACAAATGAGAAACAGTACTATATAGATAACTATCCGGGGCTTACAATAGAAAAGGCAGGAATTGATGATCTGATTCTGGTTCTGACGGGAGGGAAGAAATAATGTCTGGTTTGTTTGTAAAAGATATGAGACTGCTCATAAAGAGAAAACAGGTTGTGATTATATTCTTTGTGCTGGCAATTATTATGGGAATGTCTACAGACGGCAGCTTTTTTGTAGGGTATCTGACATTCTTAAGTGGAATCTACGCGATCAGTACGATCAGTTACGATGAGATGGATAACGGATACGCATTTCTGATGACATTGCCGATCGATGCAAAAACATATGTGTATGAGAAATATGGCTTCTGTTCGGTGATGGGAATCATTGCATGGGGAATCTCGATTGTACTCCTTTTCGTGAACTGTTTACGAGGCGGAACTTCTGTCGGATTCGCGGAACAGCTTACGGATGCGATCGTCTTTATTCCATGTATGCTGATCTTCCTGGATATTATGATACCGCTTCAGTTGAAGTTTGGTATCGAAAAAAGCCGTGTTGCGCTTGCCGTCTTTACCGGAGGAATCGTAGTACTGTCATTTGGGGCAAAAAGCATCGTGGAAAGAAGCGGGGCAGAGATTCCGGCATTTATTGAAAAGCTGAATGGAATGTCGCTTTCCGGAATCATTGCATTCTTCATAGGAGTGGCTGCAGTCTGTACAGTGATATCTGTGATGTGCAGTATCAGGATTATGGAACATAAGCAATATTAATGAGCTTGGATGAAGGGAACTGTTGTGAAGTAGCAGTTCCTTTTTATTTCAGTTGCCATGCATCCGGAGGAAACTGCCAGTGGCAGGTTCTGTAGGTGAAAGTTCAATCTCCAACTGAGATAAATGCTCCGCGCGCCAGGTCTCATGTACGTTCGACTTGAATAGAAAAACAGATCATATGAAAAAGTGAGCAATAAAAGCTAAAAAGATATATCATCAAAACACGTCGTCTTTCTATTGCTTTGATTGATATATCTTTTTGCCTTTTCAGCCCACTTTTTCAGCTATTTTTTTCAACATTATTCTGCGACAGTGAACCAGGATTTAATCAGGATTCACGTGTACGGTGATGTGCTTTACAACCGGAAACTGGTGCTCGATCTTCTTATGCACAGTCTCAGCGATCTTATGCGCTTCGTAAAGGCTCAGGCTGCCGTCGGCGGTGATCTCAACATCAACATAAGCACGGTTTCCGAAAGAACGCGTCAGTATGGAATCAAGCTCTATTACGCCATCCTGTTTTGAGATCAGATCACGCATTTCCTCAACGATTTCCGGCGGACAGGATTTATCAACCATTTTATCGATCGAATCAAAGAAAATATCCCAGGCAGCTTTGATAATGAAAATGCAGATGACAATACTTGCTACAGAATCCATGAAAGGAAATCCTTTTCTTGCAAAGAAGATTCCGAGAAGTGATCCGATGGATGAAAGAGAATCGGATCGGTGGTGCCATGCATCTGCCATCAAGGCAGAAGAATTGATCTTTTTGGCCTGAATCTTCGTGTACCAGAACATGGCTTCCTTTGTAAGAATAGAAATGATAGCAGCCCAGAGAGCGAGCATTCCCGGAAGAGGAGCGTCCGTCCAGTTGCCAGAGATCAAAGTACGGATACCTTTCAGCCCGATCATTGCGCCGGTAACAAAAAGAATGTCTGCTAAAACAATTGCAGCCACACTTTCAAAACGCTCATGACCATAAGGATGATTCGGGTCTGGCTTCTTGTTTGAAATACGGATTCCGATCATGACGATAATAGTACTGAAAACATCGGATGCTGAGTGGATTGCATCGGAAATCATTGCGTTTGAAGATGCAATGAAACCGGCCAGTAATTTGAAAACAGATAATGCAAGATTGATCAGAATACTGAGAATGGATGTATTCATAGCAATCGCAGCATCATCATTTTGTGAATGATGAAATGACATAGCGTCCTCCTTAAATAAGATGATAGTACTGTCCCACAGAAAGATGCATCTGCTGTCCGATCCGGACCCGGCTACTGCTAGAAAACATGCCTGTTCAGTTAGTTAATCTCAGTCGAAGAAGACTCCCACTTCTATAAGTGGTGAGTAATAAGAGGTCAGCTTAAGCTGACCAGAATCGCGCGCCAAGTCTCACGTGCGTTCGACTTGATTAAAGAGAGTTTATCATGTCATAATTATGTTAGTCAACGGCAATAAATGTTTGATTTTCCTAATTATTTTCTCCGAAATGAATCGAAGTGACATGGGTTCGTTGACAATAAAAAATGGACAATGTATAATGATTTTCAACAAACAGTAGGTGTCGGAGAAATTGCTCCGGTGAAAAGGGAAACAGGTGAGAGACCTGTGCGAACTCGTCACTGTAAGCAGACAGATGCATCGTCACGAAGAGAAATCTTCAGCCACTGGAAACGGGAAGGCGATGATTGCATAAGATGCTGCAAGCCAGGAGACCTGCCACTGTTTTGACCGAAGATGCCACGAGTAACTGGTTCGATGTCAAATAAGAGAATGATAACGAAATGCTGTATTGTTTCGTTTCTTTTTGATACGCGGACTCTTGAACTTGTTTCAGGAGTTTTTTTCTGTAATGAAATTTCATTATTATGAAAGAGCGTTTCGTATTACAGAGAGACATCGTACTTGTGTGAGTGTGATCTGGCGGGTCAGGTAGTAGGATGTCTACAGTTTTATATGGAAAGAAGGGAAAAATTATGAAGAAAAGAATGGTAATGTTTTTCTGCGTCAGTCTTTTGTCGGGTCTGATGCTTGGCGGATGTGGCAGCGAAGGTGCACAGAAGCAGAGTGTATCTGACCAGGAGGCGGCAGATCACGTGGCAGAGCTTATCGATGCGATCTATGTACAGGAGAGAACGGATGAGACGGATGCGCAGTGTGAAGAGGCGAAGAAGGCGTGGGATGCTCTCACGGATGAGCAGAAGGAGCTGGTCAGTGGAGAGAATGCAGATCCGGATTACTTTGGAAGAGATACGGGGGATGCCTCAAAAGATGATCCGTTAAATGATGACGAGATCGGAGAAAATGAGCTGCTTGTTGTGAGTTTCGGAACATCGTTTAATGACAGCCGTACCGAGGATATCGGAGGAATCGAGAAAGCACTTCAGGAAGCATATCCGGACTGGTCTGTGAGAAGAGCATTTACGGCACAGATCATCATCAATCATGTACAGGCGCGCGACGGTGAGAAAATCGATAATATGGATCAGGCGCTGGAACGGGCAGTCGAGAATGGTGTAAAAAATCTTGTGATCCAGCCGACTCATCTGATGCAGGGAGCAGAGTATGATGAACTGATGGAGTCGGTGAAGGCGTATGCAGATCAGTTTGAGTCTGTGAAAGTTGCGAAACCGCTTCTCGGCGAAGTGGGTGCAGATGCCAGTGTGGTGAACGCTGCCAAGGAAACGGTTGCAAAGGCTGTTACGAAAGAAGCAGCCGCTGACGCACAGTATGAAAGTGCAGCGGCAGCAGAGGAAGACGGCACGGCATTTGTGCTTCTTGGACATGGAACCTCTCATACGGCTAAAGTAACATACACCCAGATGCAGTCGCAGATGGACGCGCTCGGTTATTCCAATGTATTTATCGGAACAGTGGAAGGCGAGCCGGAGGAAACATCCTGTGAAGCAGTGATCGAGTCAGTGAAAGAAGCAGGATACAGCAGGGTGATCCTTCGTCCACTCATGGTTGTCGCAGGAGATCATGCCAACAATGACATGGCAGGTGAGGAAGAAGATTCATGGAAGAGCATGTTCGAGGCATCAGAGGCATTTGAATCTGTAGAGACGCAGATCGAAGGGCTTGGAAGTATTGATGCAGTGCAGCAGATCTATGTAACACATACGGCAGAGGCAATGGAAAGTGCCGAGAATATTGCTGCAAAAGCAGGAAGCGGAGAAGTTTCGCTTGAAGATGGAGTGTACAGTGTTGATTTCAATACAGACAGCGGAATGTTCCATGTAAATGAAGCATGTGAAGGGAAGGGAACACTTACTGTAGAGAATGGAGAAGCGACACTTCATATCAGCCTTACTTCAAAAAATATCGTAAATCTTTATGTCGGTCTCGCAGAAGATGCGAAGAAAGACGGCGCAGAGATTCTGGAGCCGACAACGGATACTGTTACATACAAAGATGGAACAACCGAGGAAGTAAATGGATTTGACGTGCCGATCAAAGTAATCGGAGAAGAATTTGACCTTGCTCTGATTGGGACAAAAGGAAAATGGTATGACCATAAGGTAAGTATTTCCGATCCGGTTAAGATCGAGGAATAATTCATATGCCTGTTACTGAATCGGATCAAAAGAATTTATAAGCAAAAATACATCAGCCATCGCCACAGATATAAAAAACGTGATATAATGAGCGTTAGCGAGCTGGAGCAGGCGTAGCTTGTTCATAGCGAGCGGCGAATGATGATCACGATAGATTTCGAAGAAATCGTCAAGCACGAAGTTCGAATCGTGATATAATGAACCTTGCGTGGATGTGCGAAAGTGCACATCGACATATGACGAAAGAAGACAAGGAGACAAAAGACTTATCATGAAGAATAAAATTGGTCCGGGAGGACTTCTTGTGGCAGCGGCAGGGTGTTTCTGGGGGACGACCGGAATCTTTTCGCATCTGTTTGGCGCATACGGACTGACAGCACTGATGATGTCATTTCTGAGAGCGTTAGCAGCAGTGCTGCTGATCACGCCACTGATGCTGAAAAAAGGACGGTCGTCTTTTTTCCTGAGCAAAAGAGGATGGATGATCGCAATCGTTCAGGGAATCACGACACAGACGATTTTCAGCTGCACCTACTTTTCGGCAATCACGCATCTGGGTATGTCATCGGCAGTGATTTTATTGTATACATCGCCAATCTATGTGACGATCCTTTCACGGATCCTGTTTGGTGAGCGCGTGACAGGAAAGAAAGTGATCGCGCTGATCGTTACATTTATCGGATGTGCACTCACAGCGACAGGAGGCATATTCGACCTGTCGGGGCTTTCTACATACGGGCTTCTCATGGGATTGATCTCAGGATTCATGTATGGAATGCTTTCCATCACGGGACGATATATTGGGGAAGAGGATGATCCGGTCTCCATCACATATTTTACAATCGTGATCGGACTGATCGGACTTACGATATTAGCAAGACCGTGGAACTGTACAGGGATTGTGGTCGATCTGAAATTTGTGATCATTGTACTGACCTGCGGCCTGTTCTCTTCTGTACTTCCATATATGTTATTCAGCTTCGGTATTTCCAAACTGAAGGAAGCTTCGATGGCACCGATCCTCGCATCTGTGGAAAATATCGCAGCGACATTGTTTGGATATTTTATTTTCTATGAAGCGGTTGGAATATACCGGGTTGCCGGAATTGCACTTGTGTTAATGTCAATTGTGATCATAAATATGAGCAATGACGGGAAACATAAAGGATAATGATAGAAATTGCATTGAATTTTTTATTGTATTTGATAAAATAGAATCGGATGCAGACGAAGAGAGGAGAATACGAACATGCTTAAGAATCCTGAACAGACAAAAAATGAGATCGTACAGTGGATCAGAGATTATTTTAAGGAAAATGGACCGACATGTGACGCTGTAGTCGGAGTATCCGGTGGAAAAGATTCCAGTGTTGTAGCGGCACTTCTCGCAGAAGCGCTTGGCAAAGATCGTGTTGTTGGTGTTATGATGCCAAATGGTGTGCAGAGTGATATCAGTGATTCACAGGAGATTGTATCTCTTTTAGGAATTAAAAATGTAACCGTAAATATCAAAGACGGAGTAGATGGACTCTCCGGAGCTGTGAATAAAGCACTTGCAGAAAGCGATACCGTTGAGACGGATGTGCTTTCGCGCGATTCCATGATCAATATGCCTCCGCGTCTCAGAATGAGTACACTTTATGCAATTGCACAGGCACTTCCAAATGGAGGACGTGTTGTGAATACATGCAACCGTTCAGAAGACTATATTGGTTATTCTACAAAATTCGGTGATGCAGCCGGTGATTTCAGCCCCCTTGCAAATCTTCTCGTACACGAAGTAATTCAGATCGGTGAAGTACTTGGTATTCCGGAGAGACTGACAAAGAAAGCACCTTCTGACGGACTCAGCGGAATGACAGACGAAGATAAGATTGGATTCACATATGCAACACTGGATCACTATGTTCTCACCGGAGAGTGTGAGGATGAGGAGATCCGCAAAAAAATCGACCGCATGCATGCGATCAATCTTCATAAGCTTCAGCTTATGCCAACATTTCCATTGAAAGAACACGAATAAATTGATATAAAAATAACAAGCATCTGGATTTTCATTCAGGTGCTTGTTAGCGTTATGCGTGATTATCCGAGTGATCATCGGGAAGTGTCTGGAAAGAGAAACCATCTCTATATATTGGGTTTGAAAAATGTGACATAAATGATATAATAATATAGAATGTTTACGCATAAGGAAGAAATTGATTTAAGAAAGGATGTGTGCACAGATCAGTCTGACGCATACATGAGGAAGAGATGAAAGTAGCAATCGGTCAGGATAGCCACAGGATTGATTATGATAATACCGACAAGAAATTGATACTTGCAGGAGTTGAATTTGAAGAGCCTTATTCATTGTCAGCGAACAGTGACGGGGATGTTGTGATGCATGCGGTCACAAATGCAGTTTCAGGCATTACGTGTCAGAATATTCTGGGAAAGATTGCAGACGACATGTGTCTGAATCAGGGAATCACAGACAGTGAAGAGTATTTGAAGGAAGCACTCAAATATCTAGATGAAAAGATTGCTCATCTGTCGATTTCCATCGAATGCAAAGTGCCGAAGATTGGCCCGAAGGTGGATGAGATGAGAAAGAATCTTGCAAGGATACTGAATATTGATGCGAAAAGCATAGGAATCACCGCAACGACCGGAGAAGGACTTACAGAATTCGGAAAAGGTAATGGAATCAGTGTTTTCGCTTGTCTTACAGTAGAATAACAATGAGAAGACAGAACGGAGATTTTTATGAAAGAGATATACATAAAGGCAAAGGCGAAGGTTAATCTTACGCTGGAAGTGCTGAATAAGAGAGAAGATGGTTATCACAATATAAAGTCTATTTTCCAGGCGCTCAGTCTCCATGATGATCTGAAGATTGAGAAGATAGATGACGATGTGTTTGAATTAGATACAAATGTTGAGAAGATCAATAATAACCAGAATATTGTTTATAAAGCATATACTGCACTGAAAGAACGCTTTGAGAGTATTACAGGAGTGAAAGTGACACTTGAGAAGAAGGTGCCGATGCAGGCAGGACTCGGAGGAGGAAGCGCAGATTGTGCTGCGTTCTTACTGGCAATGAACAGGTTGTTTGAACTGGGCTTATCGATGGAAGAATTGAAAGAGATCGGTAAGAAATTAGGGGCAGACGTCGTGCCGTGTCTCTACGATCACGCAGTGATCGCGGAGGGAATCGGAGATGAGATCACAGAGATCGATACGGATTTTGAGTATGACATTGTGATCATCAAACCGGTGATCTCATGCAACACGAAAGAAATGTATGAAAAACTGGATTGCATGGAGAAAACGAAAGAATCATGTGGAACAGACATGGTTGTACAGGCATTAAAAGAACATAATGTGAAGCAGATCGCAGAGAATCTGTACAATGATTTTGAGATTGCAATGCAGGACAGCACGTTGATCCGGCGGATCAAGGAGGAGTTTTCTGCAAACGGGGCTCTCGGAAGTCTGATGACAGGATCAGGGTCATGTGTGTTTGGAATTTTTGAAGACAAAGAAACTGCATTGTCTGCTTATGATGCATTGAAAAACAAATATGAAACATATATTTGTACTTCTTGTAATGCATAGGAGGAAAAGTTGTGATAAACGGAAAGAAAGTTACGGCAATCATACTGGCAGCAGGAGACAGCCGGAGATTTGGGAAAAAGAGAAATAAGATTTTTGAAAAAATCCATGGTCGTTCAGTACTATCATACAGCTTAGAAGTTTTTGACCAAAATGAATATATTGACAATATTATCATTGCGATTAAAGAAAATGAAAAACCGATCATTGATGAGATTATCAGTGAAGGTGAGTACCGGACGAATATTCAGATCGTGATCGGAGGATGTGCAAGATCAGAATCGGTTTATAATTCCCTGAAAGCAACGGAAGCTGAAATCGCAATTATCCATGACGGAGCAAGACCGCTGATCAAGTCAGAATACATTGACAAATGTGTGGAGAGCATGGAGAAGCACCGGGGAGTTACGATGGGAGTAAAGTCCAAAGATACGATCAAGATTACAGATGAGGATGGAAATGTTATCAACAGTACGGACAGAGCCAATACATGGATCATCCAGACACCTCAGTGTTTTCACAGAGATCTTCTTCTGGCGATGCATGAGAAGTTTAAAGGTGATCCGGTGACGGATGACTGTCAACTGCTTGAAAAGGGAGGACATCCGATCAAGGTCATCGAAGGCGACTATACGAACATCAAAGTAACAACATACGATGACTGCAGTATCATTAAGGAATTTATCGACTAATCAAAAAGGAGAAGTGTCATGGCGAAATCAAAGGTATATTTTACAGATTTCAGAACTGCAAATGGAGTTGGATTGCCGACAAAACTGAAAAAGCTGTGTATCAAAGCAGGACTTCAGACGATGGATCTCGACAATAAGTTCGTCGCTATCAAAATTCACTTTGGCGAGCTTGGAAATATCGCATATCTTCGCCCGAACTATGCGAAAGCCGTCGCAGATGCCGTCAAGGAAGTGGGAGGAAAGCCGTTTCTCACAGACTGTAATACACTGTATCCGGGATCAAGAAAAAATGCACTCGATCATCTGGACTGTGCACAGGAAAACGGATTCAATGAGACAACGACAGGATGTCATGTGATCATAGGAGACGGACTTCGTGGTACAGATGATGTCATCGTTCCGGTCGAAGGCGGAGAATACTGTAAAGAAGCATATATCGGACGCGCCGTGATGGATGCGGATGTATTTATTTCGCTGAATCATTTCAAAGGTCATGAGGCAACCGGATTTGGCGGTGCTCTGAAAAATATCGGAATGGGATGCGGAAGCCGCGCAGGAAAGATGCACCAGCACAATCAGGGCAAACCGGTCGTAGAAGAAAGCAAATGTAAGAATTGTAAACGCTGTGCAAAAGAGTGCGGATCCGATGCAATTCGCTATGACTCAGGAAAAGCAGTGATCGATCAGGAACTCTGCAAAGGATGCGGGCGATGCATTGGAGCATGTTCGTTCGACGCAATCTATAATCCGAACAGCAATGCAAATGAGATTCTTGGGTGCAAAATCGCAGAATATACAAAGGCGGTTCTTGACGGAAGACCGCATTTCCATGTGAGTCTGATCGTGGATGTGTCTCCGAACTGCGACTGCCATGCGGAAAATGATGCACCGATCCTGCCGAATATTGGAATGTTTGCATCATTTGACCCGGTTGCACTGGATCAGGCGTGTGCTGATGCATGCCTGCAGGCAGCACCAATGCCGAACTCACAGCTCTCTGACAATCTTTCTCAGCCGGAGTGGCATCACCATCATGATCATTTCCTGGATTCAAATCCGAATGTCCGCTGGAAAGAGACACTCGAACATGGTGAGAAGCTTGGCATCGGCAGCAGAGAGTATGAACTTATTACGATCAAATAAATGATATCAAAGGATGACTGATCGAATGTATATCGAATCGTTATCCTTTTATATAATTTTTATTCATAAACAGGAGGGACACAAAATGAATAAATACGCAGGAACACAGACAGAAAAGAACCTGGAGGCAGCATTTGCCGGTGAATCACAGGCAAGAAATAAGTATACATACTTTGCTTCTAAAGCCAAAAAAGAAGGATTCGAGCAGATCTCAGCACTTTTCCAGAAAACAGCTGACAATGAGAAAGAGCATGCAAAAATGTGGTTCAAAGAATTGAACGGCATTGGAAATACAGCAGAGAACCTCGCATCAGCAGCAGAAGGCGAGAACTACGAGTGGACAGATATGTACGAAGGATTCGCAAAAACAGCAGAGGAAGAAGGATTCCCTGAGCTTGCAAAGAAATTCCGTCTCGTAGCAGCAATCGAGAAACATCACGAGGAACGCTACCGTGCACTTCTTAAGAACGTGGAGATGTCTGAAGTGTTCGCAAAGAGCGAAGTGAAAGTATGGGAATGCCGCAACTGTGGACATATCGTTGTCGGAACAAATGCTCCGGAAGTTTGTCCTACATGTGATCACCCACAGAGCTACTTTGAAGTTCATGCAGAAAACTACTAAGAAGAATCTGGATTTTCAAAGAAAAATGAAGATGATGACAAAAATGGTTCGCCGGGTGCGGACCATTTATCGTATAAAACAACGTATAGGATGCTGTATTGTATGCGAATTTTGTTAAAAAATAATGTTGATTTATCAACAAACGCATGATAGAATCGTCCTGTTGAAAAATAACTTTTCATTGACATGCATCCGGCAGAGGCTGCCGGTGGTGTGTTCCGTGACTGAAAGGAGACAGAAATATGCTGGATCGATTTGGGAAATTTGCCATTACCGTTCATGAATTGAACCGTTTCATACAGAAAATCAAAGAACTGGAAATGGGAAAACTGGGATTAAAAGGCGGTCATACGATGTGTCTGTTCTATCTGGGACAGTATCATGAAGGACTAACGAGTGCACAGCTCACCAATCTGTGCAGAGAAGATAAAGCAGCTATTTCGCGCAGTTTGAAAGAACTCGTTCAGAGAGGACTGGTGATGCATCAACAGCCTGAGAGCGGACGATCTTATCGGACACCATATTTCCTTACAGAAGACGGAAAAGAACTTGTTCAGAAAATAAATGACCGCGTAGAGAACGTGCTTTTCTACGGAGGGAATGGATTGCAGGAAGAACAGAGAAATGATTTTTACAATGCAATGGAACTAATTCGAGGAAATTTAGAGAACTATCTTTTAGATCAGAAGAAAGAACAATAGGAGGAATCATGGGAAAAATTCGTATTATAACAGATTCGGCATCAGACCTTGGTCAGTACAGAGAAGATCTGACTGTTTTACCACTGACGGTCAGCTTTGGGGATGAGGAGTATCTCGATGGTGTGACGATCGATCATCACACATTCTTCGAGAAACTCATTGAGAGCGATGTCCTGCCGAAGACCAGTCTTGTCTCACCGGGAGCGTTCGAGGAAGTATTTGCCCGCGGCACTGAGGCAGGAGAAGAGATGATCGTGATCACAGTATCCAGCAAGCTTTCGGGAACACATCAGAGTGCCGTTATCGCGGCAGAAGATTATGAAAATGTTCATATTATTGACAGCTATATCGTAACGATCGGTCAGAAGATCCTGGTGGAATACGCATTGTCACTTGTAGATCAGGGAATGGATGCAAAGAGCATCGTAAAAGAGATTGAAGATGCGAAAAATAAGATCCATGTACTTGGCGTTCTGGATACACTGGAATATCTGAAAAAGGGCGGAAGAATCTCATCGACAACTGCACTGATCGGCGGTGCACTTTCCATCAAACCGGTTGTAACAGTACAGGACGGAGAAGTGAAGATGATCGGGAAAGCAAGAGGTTCAAAGAATGGAAATAATTACCTGATCAAAGAAGTTGAAAAGGTGGATGGAGTTGATTTTGGTAAGCCATTCTGTCTCGGATACACGGGACTCGACGATTCGATGCTTCAGAAATATATCAAAGACAGCAAGGCTCTCTGGGAAGGAAACACAGATGAGCTGCCGATCTGTTCGATCGGAGCGGCAATTGGAACGCACGTTGGACCAAATGCAGTCGCAGTCGCATTTTTTGAGAAGACAAAATAGACTTTTAATGTCTGATGGTCTTTAAAGGAGGAAAAAGAAATGGTAGCACCTTTAAATTTCTGGTTATTGTTTATAACAGCAATGGTGATCAGTTCCATTGGATTCAAAAATTATGTATGGTTCATATCGATAGGATACGGATTCTCCATCGCGGGAGAAGGACTTCTGATGCTCCTTCTGTATCGAAACGGTTTGACGGCGGGAACGATGATCTGCTGCATCCTGTTTATGGTCTATGGATGCAGACTGGGCGGGTATCTTCTGATCCGTGAAAGAAATAGTTCTTCTTACGGAAAACATATGAAGAATGAGATCAAAGATGGAAATACCGTTCCTTTTGGTGTAAAGCTGGCGATTTGGGTTACATGCGCGGCATTGTACCTGACACAGGTACTTCCGGTGTTCTACAGACTGAACAATGGAAGCGGAAGCAATGTATGCACATACATTGGTGCGGCAGTGATGGCATTCGGTATTGTTTTTGAGTCGGCAGCCGATCTGCAGAAAAATCAGGCTAAGAAGATCAATCCCAGACGTTTTGTTGATACAGGACTGTATCGAATCGTGCGCTGCCCAAACTATCTTGGGGAAATGATCTTCTGGACGGGAGTTCTGATCTCCGGAATCGGCGCACTCACAGGCCTTGGTCAATGGTTACTGGCACTGATTGGATATGCAGGTATCATTTTTGTGATGTTCAGTGGAGCAAGGAGACTTGAGATCCGTCAGAACAAAAATTACGGCAATGATCCGGAATATCAGGTGTATGTGAAGACTGTTCCAATCATGGTGCCATTTGTTCCTTTGTATAGTGTGGAAAAATACAAATGGTTAATAGCATAGGAAAGACACCAGAGAATGAATTTTATGGATTTGGGAAAAATGTGATAATGTCACAGAAGAACCAAAAAAGAAATGATATATTAAAATCATAAAATAGAAAAACAAAGGAGGACGAAAAGATGTCTATTATCCATATCAATGAAAACAATTTTGAAGCAGAAGTATTGAATTCAGATAAGCCGGTGCTTTTGGATTTCTTTGCAACATGGTGCGGGCCGTGCCAGATGGTCGGACCGATCTTAGAGGAGATCGCAGAGGAACGAACAGATATCAAAGTCGCGAAGGTTGATATCGATGAGCAAATGGCACTTGCCAGAAAATTCCGTGTTATGAGCGTTCCGACGCTTGTTGTGATGAAGGACGGGGAAATCGTAAACAGAGCTTTGGGAGCAAGACCAAAGAGTGACATCCTTGCGTTGCTGTAAGTTGATACCCCCTGCGAACAGAACGTAACATCTCTCTGGAATAAAAAAATGAAATAGAAACAATTACCCTGAAAAGATCAAAAAATGCTTGATGGAGTTAAAATATTGAGCTTTATCATGAGATTTTGTGACAGCTGTCCGTATTTTTGGACAGCTGTTTTTGTATTCTTGTGTTAACAAAGATACTATCAAATCTTTGAGAACGAAAATTAGTTTCAACATGTTACACAAATATATAAACTTATAGGAAAGGGTGAATTTAACATGATAAAGAAGGGTTACAGCCAGGGATTGTTCGGTGGAGTGAATCATTATGATTCGTACGGACGTAAAAAAGGTCATAGTTCAAGAGGATTTCTGAGTGAGTGGAATCATTACGATGACTAATGGGAGTCTACACAGAGGACATCAGGAAAGGAAGTGCGAATATGCGTGACAGAATATATTATATTACAGATACATATGGCACGTATTATAGTGTTAATGCAATGAATAAACTGGTGGCAATGAATCATAAAGAGCTGGCAACAAAATTCACATATTCGAAGGCGAATGCAGTTCTTCAAAAGACGGTAAAGCCTTCCAATCGATATCAATATATTCTTGTCGAAGCAGGCGAAAGTATATCGAGTCTCCCTGATGGAGAGATCAGGGTTGTTACCGAAGAGGATTTTCGGGAGACCAGATTTGACAGTCTGGATACAGACTGGCTCGGATATCTGGAAGATATGCTGAGCTTCGTGTCGCAGCTGCAGCAATATAGAAATAATCTGAATTATCTGCTTTCGGAAGTAGACAAAGAAATATGTGATATTATGCATTATATAGAGTTTAACTGCCTGGATGCCGCAAAAGGATATAAAGTCTATAAAATGTTGAGAGAATGCCGGCTGAGGAGACGTACGATCAAAGATGAAGAGTATAAGGTCACGGTTGCTATCCAGGCACTGAGCGAACCTGAACTGACGGAAAAACTTAAGTCGGCTATCTGTCAGATCAGGGGGATGGAACGGAGACAGTATAAACCGCGGATTCTGGAAGAATTGTTTGAGCATGTTTCATAGGGTGGGGCATTATGAGAAAAGAAAAATCAAATTCGAATGGACAGGACGATGATCCTTATCATGTGTATGATTATTTTGATGTAGAAGATTTCTATGATGATAACTATGATGACTTCTGGGATTATGAAGAGGCAGAAGACTAACGAAGGATAATTAGTTTTATCTTTTTAATTTTAGTTATATTGGGATGTCTTTATTACTGTCAATATTCTTGTATACCAAAAGGCACAAACACACACGGCGAGTGGCACAGCTTTTGATAGGTACATATATGCTTGTGTATTTGGGACTTATCTGCAATGAAAATATGCAGATTGAGGGTTTTTGGTACTATCTGTTTACAGGCGTATTTGAGGCAGCAACCATTCATTATGCGGTTGCTAAGATCTTTGGACCACTCATCTTTGGAAGGGGCTGGTGCGGCTATGCCTGCTGGACTGCCATGGTGCTTGACTTTATGCCGTACAAAGTGCCAAAGTACCCTCGAAAGAAACTGGGCTGGATTAGATATATCACCTTTGTGGTATCGTTTTTATTTGTGGCGGCTCTCTTTATGGCACATATTGGCAATATGGAACGCATCATGTTTTGGGCGTTCCTGGTCGGAAACCTGTCTTATTACGCTACAGGTATCGGGTTAGCATTTCTTTTCAAGGACAACAGGGCGTTCTGCAAATATATATGCCCAATCACTGTATTTCTATAGCCGATGAGTTATTTTTCTCTGATGAGAATCAAATGTGATACCAAAAAATGTATATCCTGTGGCAAGTGCAAACGTGTGTGCCCAATGAATGTAGATGTTACAGACAATTCCAGAAAGAGAGAGAATGGGACAGAATGTATCCTCTGCTTTGAATGTGTGAGTAATTGTCCTAAGAACGCGTTATAGATGGCAGTCGAGAACTCGACAACTTCCCGCTTATCGGTGTAAATGAATAAGATTTTCACAGGGCATTCCAGAAAATCAATTTATTGTCATATTTCTTAAATTATGATATTTTTCTATTGAGGAGGAACCTTTGCCCGTATTGGCGAAGGGGCTTCCTTTTTATGTAACAGGAAATTCCTTTGTAATTCCCCTGTTACATAAAACACACTACGTGTGACGATGCGCAGCTCGCGGAAAG
>JAUNDE010000042.1 GCA_030526265.1 Eubacteriales bacterium
AATTCATTAATTTTTAACATACCTAACTTATTATTTTTTCCACATATCACTCACAAAATACATAAGGCCTGCCCATGTCATCATGGAGAAGAAATTTCCATACTTGTCTCTCCCTGTTTTCAGCACTTCCATCGCCTGTTCTTTTGTCAGCAGCTCAAATCCCGAAAACAGTTCTGATCCAACCGCACCTTCCTGAGATAATTCTCCAAGATCATCCGGATGCATCACTACACATACAAGTGCATTACTCTCATCTGTCATTCCCGGAGTTGAAAACGATAATGGACTTACCATTTTTATTGAATCATTTTTCCCAAAGCTCAATCCCGTCTCTTCTTTGATCTCCCGAATTGCAGTTGAAAAGATCGGATTCTCTTCATTTTTATCCTTCTCATCCAGCAATCCTGCCGGAACACTCAAAAGATATTGTCCTGCCGGATAACGGTACTCATAGAATGTAAGAAGCACAGGTTCTTTCTCTTTACAATCTAAAACCACAAAACAGCTTACCGCATCAGGAAGCATTTCTTTGAAATCTTTTTCTTCTTTTACTGCGACAAGATCCTCCGCTTTTCTTCTGGATGCATTATAATAATGCTTTCCTTCTTTATATTGAAGATCATATACACGGACAAACTTCGCATCAAACATCGTTTTAATTTTATCTTTCGGAATCATCATCTCACTCCTTTTAACCAAAGAATACGTATCACATTCGAAGCAGAAGTTCCTTTTCGATCACTTCTCCTCCTCTGATATAGAGACGGGGAACTCGTTTGCTTACAGCACATGTGATCTCATAGGGAATCGTCCCTGCCAGAGATGCAAGTTCATTGATCGAATTTCTCTTTCCAAATATTTCTACCTCTGAACCAACATCTACAGACATTTTATCTGTCAGATCGATCATGCTCATATCCATGCAGATTTTCCCTCGCTGCATCGCTTTGCCTTCATCCGTCATGACAGAGCATTTATTGGAAAGGCATCTGAAAAATCCATCCGCGTAACCATAAGGAATCACACCCATTCTTGTCTTTTTATCTGTTACATAGATTCCACCATAGCTGACCGGCGTACCCTCTGAGTATACTTTGATCGTACTGATCGTACTCTTTAGTGTCATAACCGGCTTCAAATTCAATTCTTCTGCAAACTCTCCATATCCATATAACAAAAGTCCCGGTCTAACCATATCGAGATATGTTTCAGGATATTTCGCAACCGCTCCCGTATTTGCACAGTGTCTGATATCAAATCTTTTTCCAAGCTTCTCTTCTGCCCCCAGAACAACGTCCATAAATAAACGAAATTGCTTTTCTGTATATTTGACACATCGTTCATCCGCCTCATCAGACATTGAAAAATGTGTAAAAATTCCTTCTGCACAAAGCCCCGGAAGTTCACACGCGTGCACAATACCATCGATACCCGTACTAAAATGTTCCCCTTCACACAGATATCCCAATCTAGACATTCCTGTATCCACTTTAATATGAACCTTCAGGATACGGCCGAGTTTCTGTGCTTCCTCGCTGTACTCCAAAGCTTTAGCCTCACAGCTGACTGCCTGAGTAATATTATATTCGATCAATCTGGAAACCTGTTCCTTTGGAGTATGCCCCAGGATCAGGATCGGCATTTCAATATGATTGAGCCTGAGCTCCATCGCCTCATCAATACTGCTCACCGCCAGATAATCTGCACCGATTTCCTCCAGTGTCTTTGCAACCATGACAGCTCCGTGTCCATAAGCATCTGCTTTGACAACTCCAAGAAATTTTGTATCCTTTCCAACTCTTTCTTTCAAAGTTCTGTAATTATGTTCGATGGCATCCAGATCGATCTCTGCCCATGTTCTTTTTAATGTTGACTTCATTGCTATCCCCTTTGATGATCAAATTTGCACATCTCTGTGCGAAGTACACTTTATTATACACCCATATTTTCTGTATGGGTAGTTTTATTCAATGAAAAAGATTGCGCTTCATGCGCAATCTCCGCGCGCGAGCGGGCTGCTATGCAGCATTTTCCATTCCGCGAGCTGCGCGTCGTCACACGTTGTGTGTTTTATGTAACAGGGAAATTCCAGAGGAATTTCCCTGTTACATAAAAAAGAATCCTCTCAGACAGATCAAATGCTGCATTTCACCTGCCAAAAAGGATTCTTCTTTTTTACTTACTCAAACTTTCTATTCTACTTACTCACCACTTATAGAACCGGGAGTCTTCTTCGACTGAGACAAAGCACTTCATCCTTACTTCCCGATCTCATCGCGTACTTCCCTGAAACACTGAACGATAAAATCAATATCTTCCTTTGTATGGCTTGCACATACCTGCGTACGGATACGTGCTTTTCCCTTCGGAACGACCGGGTACGAGAATGCAACAACATAAACTCCCTTTTCCATCATACGCTTCGCATACTCTCCCGCAAGTCTTTCATCATAAAGCATTACCGGCACACAAGGATGTGTTCCTTCGATGATATCAAATCCATTCTCTGTAAGCTGCTGTCTGTAATATGCCGTCACTTCTTCCAGATGATCACGCAGGTCTGTGCTTTCTTCCAACATCGTGAACATCTCAATACTTGCCCCTGCAATTGCCGGTGCAAGAGAATTTGAGAAAAGATAAGGACGACTTCTCTGGCGAAGAAGATCGATGATTTCTTTCCGTCCGCTTGTGTATCCGCCCGATGCTCCGCCAAGCGCCTTGCCAAGTGTTCCCGTAATGATATCCACACGGCCTTCAACACCACAGTATTCCGCTGTTCCACGACCGGTCTTTCCGACAAATCCAACCGCATGACTGTCATCCACCATAACAAGGGCATGATATTTGTCCGCAAGATCGCATACACCTTTCAGATTACAGATGATACCATCCATTGAGAACACCCCGTCTGTTGCGATCAGTTTGATTCTTGCTCCTGCAGCATCGGCCTCTTTCAGCTTTTCTTCCAGATCTGACATGTCATTGTTTTTGTAACGATATCTCTTTGCCTTACAGAGACGGACACCATCGATAATTGATGCATGATTCAGTTCATCACTGATAACAGCATCCTCTGCTGTGAGAATCGTCTCAAAAAGTCCGCCATTTGCATCAAAGCATGATGAATACAAAATCGTGTCATCTGTGCCAAGGAAATCAGAAATCTTCTTTTCCAGTTTTTTATGGATGTCCTGTGTTCCGCAGATAAATCTAACAGAAGCCACGCCATATCCCTTTGTATCATATGTTTTTTTCGCTGCTTCAATCAGTCTCTCATTATCTCCGAGCCCGAGATAATTGTTTGCACACATGCAGAGTAGTTCTCTTCCGTCTTCCATGATCACACGGGATCCCTGCGGAGAAACAAACGGAGCTTCTCCTTTAAACAGACCTGCCTCCCGGATCCCCTCTACCTCTTTTGTATAAATACTCAAAATATCATCTTTACGTGCCATCGCTATTCTCCTTTATTTCTTACTTACATTAATCATTGATATGTGACCAGTCTAAAATAACTTTACCTGACTGTCCCGAGATCATTGCCTCAAATCCTTTTTCATAATCTCTGATATCCATACGATGTGTAATGATCTGCGAAATATCGAGACCCGCCTGAACCATTGTAGACATCTTATACCATGTATCCCACACTTTTCTTCCGTAAATACCGCGGATATTCAGACCGTTGAAGATTACTGTTTCCAGATCTACAACGGTATCCTGCCTCTGCAGACCGAGCAGTGCAATTTTACCGCCATGTTTCATATTGTGGATCATATCATGAAGTCCAGCACGGCTTCCTGACATCTCAAGCCCAATGTCAAAACCTTCAGTCATTCCGATTTCTCTCATCACGTCCGGAAGCTTCTCATCTTTGAGGTTGATCGTCCTTGTCGCTCCAAGTTTTTTCGCAAGATCAAGACGATATTGATTAAAGTCTGTAATTACAACATGTCTTGCCCCTGAAAATTTCGCGATTGCAGCTGCCATGATTCCGATCGGTCCTGCTCCGCTGATCAGCACATCTTCACCTAACATGTCATAAGAAAGTGCTGTATGTGTCGCATTTCCAAACGGATCAAAAATCGCATACAATTCCTCCGGAATATTTGGGTTGCAAGGCCAAACATTGCTTGCCGGAATAACAAGATACTCTGCAAACGCGCCATTTCTGTTTACACCCACACCTTTTGCATCCTTACAATTCTCTTTGTGTCCCTCCAGACAGTTACGACATTTGCCGCACGTGATGTGTCCTTCTCCGGACACGAGGTCACCGGCTTTGAATCCTTTCACACCATCTCCGAATTTAACCACTTCCCCCACATACTCATGTCCTGCGGTGAGTCCGATCGGGATCGTGTGCTGCGCCCATTCATTCCACTGGTAAATGTGCACATCCGTACCACAGATCGCTGTTTTGTGAATCTTGATCATCACATCCGTCGGCCCCACCTCCGGAATCGGAACCTTCTTCATCGTAAGGCCCACTTCCGGCTTGTCTTTGACGAGAGCCCACATCATCTTTTCCTCTCTCATTGCGTTCCTCCTATTCTTTCTCTTCTCCGATCAGAAGAATCTCCTTTTATTTAGATTTCTGCAACAGAATCGTTCTGTCTGACTTCCAAAGAGTCATCTCGTTTTCCGCAGAATTCTGTATTATAAAACCCGGTCACTGCCCGAATCATATAATCAACATCCTTTACACCCGCTGTTTCATAACAGGAATGCATTGCCAGCTGGGCAAGCCCGATGTCAAGGCAATGCACGGATACCTGTGACATCGCAATATTGCCAAGTGTACTTCCACCTGCCATGTCAGATCGATTAACGAAATACTGAACCGGCACACCTGATGCCTCACAGATACCTTTAAAAACAGCCCCGCTCAATGCATCTGTCGTATATTTCTGACCCGCATGAGACTTGATGACAATTCCTTCGTTCATATAAACACAGTTATCCATATCTGTCTTTTCCGGATGATTAGGGTGAACTGCATGTGCATTATCGCAGCTAAGCATGAAACTCGAAGCCAGTGCACAAAGATAATCTTCCTCGTCTTTTCCAAGCAGCCGATTGATGCGCGTCAGCACATCACACAAAAAGGTAGAACCTGCCCCCTGTTTCGTCAAAGAACCTACTTCTTCGTTGTCAAAGCAGGCATATACCTGCACCGATTTGTCATTTTCACCGTTCAGAAATCCCTGCAGCGATGTGTATGCACACTCCAGATCATCAAGCTGCGGACAGGAAATAAATTCTTCCTCAGTTCCCCACTTACACGGTGCCGTCCGGTTATATAAAAACAGGTCCATTCCATAAATCGATTCCGGCAAAACAGACAGTTCCTTTGCAATCAGTTCCCGAAGCATACCCTGCTCATATGCTTTCCCGCTGATCAGAGGAAGGAGATCTATCTGTTTATTGTACGCAAATCCTTCATTCACTGTTCGATTCATATGAATCGCAACATTTGGAATCATCAGAAGATCCCTGTCAAGATTCACAAGCTTTGTCACATATTTCTGACCTTCTTTTATTACAACACGGCCCGCCAGAGATAAAGGTCTGTCAAACCAGGACGAACAGATCATCCCTCCGTAGCCTTCGGTATTCAGTTTCGTATATCTTTTATTTACAGCGATCTCTGCATTTTCTTTTATTTTAAATGTCGGAGAATCACTGTGCGAAGCCACGATCCGGAAGCAATACTGCTCAAGATCGTTTCCGATCTTAAAAGCAATGATGCTGGAGCCATTCCTTGTCACATAATATTTGCCGCCGGGGAAGACATCCCATCTTTTTCCTTCCATCAGTTCCTCAAACCCCTGCTCATCAAGCATGCCCCGAATCGTGTCGATCGCATGAAAAGCGGTAGGACTCTTTTGAATAAAAGAAAACAGTTCGTCTATACTCTTTTGAACCACTTTATCACCTGCCATTTTTTTCTCTCCTCCGGAATCAGGAGACACCCTTTACGGGTTATACTTATGTACTTTTGTATTTCTATCATACTACATACACATCAAATTATAAAGTATTGTTGCGTAAACAAACGCAGAACTTTCATTGACATTTTTCACACCCCATTGTTAAATAAAGATAACGGAGTGAAATGAACGAAATGATCCGGACACATCTTTAATTATTTGAAAGATCATAATTCATCCCGAAACAAATATAATAGTGAGATCTTCACAAAAGGAGTAATATGCCGGCAATCTATTATCGATTTTATCAAACGACTTCCGATTCCCCTAAGGATATCCATGATCTCGAGCACAAGATAGGACTGGAGCTTCTGCAGATCGGACTGTATCAGTTTTTTCATTTATCCTTATCTGAGAACGAACTTGACTCCATCCTCTCAAAAGGCGAACACGGGAAGCCATACCTGAATGGTTATCCACACATTCATTTCAATCTTACGCACTGCAAAAATATGGTTGCATGTGCATTCGATACGAAACCGGTCGGAATTGACTGCGAACTCCCACGAAAGTATCTCGATTCTGTCACAAAAAAAACATTTTCCCATCAGGAAAAATGTTTTTTGGAAAAAATCGCATCTTCAGATGATGAAAAACAAAAATGGTTTTTCAGGTTCTGGACGCTAAAGGAAGCCTATGTCAAGATGTCCGGCACCGGGATCACTGTCCCTCTGGATCATATCTCATTCTCTTTTACAGGAGAAGCAGAGCCTTACAAAATCCAGTGTTTTGATCCAGAAGTCTCATGTTTTCAGCATGCGTTTGATTCCGGACACATCCTTTCGCTTTGCCACTGTTCTGATGATTCATCCATTTCATTTTACGAAGTCTAGGAGATGGATTTTTTACTTTTCCGGAATACAAAGAAAAGACACACTGTCTGCATGATCGCCGACAGCAGCCACGATACCGGATAGGAGATAAACAGAAAATCCAGACTTCTATAATGAGGGAACAAAAGAAAAACCCACACGGCTCTCGTTCCCACAGTGCCCAGGATCGCCAGGATCATTGGTGCAGCAGAATTCCCAAGCCCTCTCATCGCCCCCGGAAGACAATCCATAATCGCACACAGGAAATATGTGATCGTCGTATATGTAAAAATCTGCACCCCGCACGCGATCACCTGACCGGATCCTGTATAGAATCCAAGCAGCTGTTGTTCCAGACAATGCACACTGACTCCGAGAACAGCCGAAACGATACACTCCAGAATCAGACAGTCCGCGATCACTCTTTTAATCCTGCCGATATTTCTTACCGCATAATTCTGACTCGTAAAACTCATACACGCCTGTGTAATTGAATTCACCGAAACATAGAGGAATCCCAGAATGTTATTTGCAGCTGTGTATCCTGCCATCGCAACAGGGCCAAATGAATTGACAGATGACTGCAGCAACACATTTGAAAAATTAATCACCGTTGACTGAAGACCTGTAGGGATACCGACGATAAAAATCCTCTTTAAAATCGGTCCGTTGATATGCAGCTTTCGAAAATCCAGCCGATAAATTGACTGTGTTTTTATCAGACAGCGGACTACGAGAACACACGATACCATCTGCGAGAAGATCGTTGCCAGAGCGACACCTACCACATCAAGATGAAAGATAATCACGAGAATCATATTCAGTCCTGCATTTAATACTCCCGCAATCACAAGATAATACAGAGGCCTCTTTGTATCTCCTGATGCACGAAGGATTGCTGCTCCATAATTATAAACCGCAAAAAACGGCATCCCACAGAAATAGATTTTCATATAAATTGCAGAGCTGTCGATCACATCTGCAGGAGTTCCCATCAGCACAAGACATCCCCTTGAAAATAACAGCCCGACAGCCAGAACGATAACTCCAAGAATCACTGCGATCGCCACAGATGTATGCACCGCTTCGCTTGTCCCACCCTGATCTTCCAGCGCAATATAGCGGGCTACAATTACATTTGTCCCCATCGAAACACCCATCATCAGATTGGAAAACATATGGATCAAAGCTGTTGTTGCTCCAACCGCTGCCAGAGCATTGCTTCCTGCCCATTTTCCGACCACAACAAGATCGACCGCATTGAACAAAAGCTGCAGTACGCCGGACAGCATAAGCGGTATAAAAAATGTGACAAGCTTTGGCATAATTGATCCATGGATCATATCTATTTCATAGTTTCCGGATCTTTTCAATCTCATTTTTATTATGATAACCTCCCATTCTTCTACATATCTTATCATACTCCCGAGTTCTGTTTTCATCAACATTCGGTTCACTTCTTTTCATTTTTTAAGTCGAACGCACGTTAGACTTGGCGCGCGATTCTGGTCATCTTAAACTGACATTTTCTTCTCAGAATCACTGCGCAGGCTCGCGGAGCGTTTATCTCGGTCATCTTGCACTGCCATGCCCGCTATGCTAAGATATCTCATAGATACGATCAGTCAACCCGAACGAAATATGACAAAGGAATTATCATGTATACAAAAACAGTTATCACACGCAACACACTCTCTTATGAGAAAAAAATAACCCTGTACAAAGCTGATACATATACTATCAAAGGAGCCATCCTCTATTTTCACGGCGGTGGATTACTCTATGGGAACCGGGAAGATCTCCCGCCGGAACACATTCGTCTTCTCACCGAATCAGGCTATGCCATTTTAGCATATGATTATCCACTGGCTCCTGCTGCCAAAATTGATCTGATTTTAGACGATGTTCTCTCATCAATCAGAGATTATATTAAAAATGCACCGGAATATATCGGATCGAACCTTCCATATTTCCTATGGGGCCGCTCTTCCGGTGCATTCATAAGTCTGTTAGCTGCATCGAAACTACCATCCGTTTTTTCAGAAGATGACTTTGATGGAACTTCATCTCATGTTTTGCCACGTGGCGTTCTCTCCTATTATGGCTATGGGTTGCTTACAGACGGCTGGATCGATACACCAAGTGACTATTATCTTTCCTTCCCTGCTCTGACTTCATCTGTCATGGATCATCTCCCGGAAGGGCTTCACTGCACGGGAGAGCTTGAAACACATTACAGCGCTTACATATATGCCAGACAGACCGGATCATGGAAATCTCTGTTTTATGAAGGCAGGGAAAAATATCTGTATCTGTCTTATTCACTCCGACTTGTCGATGCACTGCCATGCCCTCTTTTCTGTACACACAGCACCGGAGACACCGATGTCCCGTTCTCGGAATTTCAGGAGCTGTGCAGAAAATACAACGCAGATCATTTTATCGCTTCCGGCAAGACCCATGATTTTGACAGGGATACCGACAGCACACAGACAAAACAGCTTCTTAAGAAGACACTTTCTTTCCTGAACCGGGAAGTATTGCATACAAAGTAAATCCAGCATCTTCAAAATAAACCATCGGCAGCATTCTCCGTATGCATGCAAACAAAACAAGAGGCCATTGTTCTTTTCACAACGGCCTCTTTTACTTCTCTATTCTAATGTTGTTCCTTTTCGGAATCGTTCACACGACGGCATCTTCTTCATACAGATGTAGAAAATGATTGCTGTAGGAATCGTTGCTGTGAAGAACGAAATATTTACATTGATCAGACCGATGATTGCTCCGACAATAATCGCAATGATCGCTGCCCAGTTCACACCTGCATGGTTTCCATTGTCATCATAGAGATCAGCAAGCGCCTCTTCTGTATATTTTCTCTTATGAAGAATGAAGTAATCTGTGATCAATACTGCAAAGATCGGTCCAAAGAACGCTGTATAAATCTTCACAAAAAGATCAAGTCCTGCTGCCGAGCTGTCGTTTGTAAGGATCCAAGGACATGTACAAACAGCAAGAATACCAACCAGGATTACTGCTGTCTTATGCTTCATCTTAAATGCATCCATAAAAGCATATGCCGGTGGGATTACATTCGAAGCAAGGTTTGTGGACAGCTGAGCAAAAATAATGAATCCAAGTGTTACGACAAGAACAACTTTATTATCTACCATCTCTGCAAACGCATTGATCGGATTGGCGATTCCTGTCGCAGTAGAAGCCATTGCACCGATCAGTCCAAGCATAACGGTTGTCGGAACCATTGCAATAAAGTAGGAACATCCCCTCTTCATATCTGACATACCAGTCTTCATCTCACGCGAATAGTCGCCGGCATTTAACATAACTGTCGTACTGTTTCCAAAGAATGCAATGATTGCAGCAATAAATGGCATTCCCCATGTTCCTTCTCTGTGAATCAGCTGATCGCCGATTACATCCCAGTACTGTGTCACACACACATAAAGCAGATAGAACATCGCAAGAATAATAACACATCCACCTACATTTCCAACCCATTTGGCACCTTTAAATCCTTTGATCGACAGCAGAATCTGAATCAGCTGGAACACAAGGAAAAACAGAATGATATTATCATATCCAAACAGGGCTTTTGAGATATTGTTGATTGCCGCACCTCCGAGCCATGTCTGAAATCCGTACCATACAATGGCAGGAAGTCCTCGAAGCATTACCGGAACAATATTTCCCTTTGTACCAAACGCACTCTTTAACTGAACCGCATATGGAGCTCCGGTCTTATAGCTGAACTGATCATTAAAGGTGATTCCGATTACCAGAATACCGGAACCGATCAGCACCGCAAGAAATACCTGTAAAAGGTTCAGTCCTTTATCAAGCTGTGCAGAACCCATCGTCAGTGTTCCGATGGAAATACATCCGCCAAGCCAGAGCATCGTATTTGAGCCCCAGCTCATAATACGGTCTTTTTCTCTGATCGGAGCCAGTGAACTTGCCTGTTTTTTCTCATTTTTCACTTCACTCATTGAATCTCTCCTTTTCTTTCGTTTATTTTACAGGGGTAATGTACTCACCGTATCCAACCGCATCATCCATGTACTTACCATCTTTTGCAACTACTTTACCACGGATGATCGTGCACACCGGAGTGCCTTTTCCTTCTTCACCGTCAAAGCATGACACATGACCTTTTGTGAACAGTTTCTCCTGTTCGCATTTCCACTCCTTATCCGGATCAAGAATGACAATATCCCCATCAAATCCCAATTCAAAAGCACCTTTTCTTCCATAGAGACCAAATACTTTTGCAGGATTGTAACCCATTACCTTTGCGATCAGAGTCGGACTGAGTCCTTTTTTATTTACCACAAGATCAAACATCATCGGAAGGAAAAACTGAATGGAATTCAAGCCTCCCCATGCATGCCAGATATCTTTTGTCTGATTATCTTTCTCTTCATCTGCTGCCGGAGAATGATCACTGCCGACACAGGACAGCGTTCCGTCAAGTACATAATCCCACAACTTCTCCATATCCTCTTTCGTGCGCATCGGAGGAGTACACTTTGCAGGAGCTCCTTTTTCAAACACAAAATCTTCTGTGTATCCAAGATAATGCGGACATGTCTCAGCAGTAACAGGAAGTCCCTCATGAATCGCATCTTTGACAACCTGTGCAACCATCGGATGACTCACATGACAGATATGAACTCTTCCACCCGTCGCTCTTGCCATATCGATCACATTTTTTGTCGCAACATACTCTGACCAGACATCATGTGAATCAAGGAAGTCACGGATCTTCTCTTCATTCGTCCTTCCTTCCCTTGCCTTAGCTTCTCTCTCTCGCTCACGAACCTGTCCAAATTCCTCACAGTGGAATCCGCACAGCGCACCATATGGTTTCAATATCTCCAGTGCTTTTCTCACATTTCCCATGTTTACGGTCGGGAAAAGAGGTCCGTTCGGACATGTAAATCCTTTAAATGCAGCAACTCCGCATTCATGAAGATCAACAAGATCATTCATATTGTTTTTTACAGAACCCGGCTCGTTATCATAATCACCTACGATACCTCCCCACAATGCAAAATCCACATAGGAATGTCTGCTGATCTTTCCCATTTTCAGATCAAATATTTCTTTATTCATAAGAGATGGGTCATTGTTCAAAGGCATATCGATCAATGTCGTGCATCCTGCAGCGACTGCAGCGCGAGACCCCGTCTCAAAATCTTCCCGGTATTCAAATCCCGGCTCATTCATATGTGCATGACAGTCAATGATTCCCGGAAATACATAATTCCCTTTTGCATCGATGATCTCTTTTGCTTCTACTTCTGTACCCGGCGCCAGAAATGCAGCGTATTTTCCATCTGAAATCGCCACTTCAGCCTCATAGATACGATCCGGAGTAACCAGTTTTCCATTTTTAATCAACAAATCGTACATTTTTTTGCTCCTTCTCTTTTGGTACTGTTCTCTTCTGTTTTTTTTCAAAAAATATTTTACTTGAAAACGAGTCAAAGCACAATACTTTAATTTGCATAATCATGCACAGCACAATATAATAAGATTCAGAAAATACGATAAAATCAGACGATTTGAGGATTATATGAATTACAGGATAACAAATATTTCCACTTACTTATATGAAATACTGTGCGAAGACACTGCCGGAATCGTGCATTCTGTCTACAATCGCACGATCAACCTTATGGCAGACGGGCATCTCTTCTCATTACAGGCAAAACATACACCGTTTTCTCCGATCACGCTTCAGACAGATCAGTCCGAAAATGATTTTCACAAATTGCCTGTCGTTTCAGGTATGCCATTTTGTGTCAGACAGAAGCAATTCATCTTTACATGTATTGATCATGACGGTAAACCGGTAAGCTTTGATTTCCACAGCAGCCGGATGACCGACTGTAAGCTCGATGCTTCCCTTTCAGAAAGCGAGTTATTATATATTCGAACACTGGTCAGACAAATTGTGCATACGTCCGACACGAACGGATTCGCAGTCATTTTCCGTGATACTCCTGCTTCTGACCATCCGTTTTTTTCCGAATACGCAAGATCTGTCATCCTTCAGGCAAGAGAACTGCTCCTCTCCGGGAAGACGGATGATGCAGCACGCACGCTCTCAAAACTGATCGGCCTCGGAACCGGTTTGACTCCATGCGGCGATGATTTCCTGTGCGGTGTATTAGCAGGACTCAATCTGATAAAGGCTACTACTTTTTACACTCCGGAATTTACAAATGCTCTGATTCGAACCATAAAGCAAAACCTGACAAACACAAATGATATCAGCCGGGCATTCCTTCTCTGTGCCGCACGCGGCCAATTCAGCCAGGCAGTTCTGGATCTTGCAAATGTGAATCAGACTGATCTGGCAGAACAAAACTCCGACTCCGAATATCAGAATTCCAGAACCGCCTTCTTATCCCGAGCCTTTCATGCAATCGGCCATTCGTCCGGGATCGACACCCTGTGCGGAATAATCTTCATTCTGGAGCTGCATGAAGTGCCCGTTTTCTAATTGCTCATTTTCCCAAGTTATGGTATAATTCGATCATATATTTAGTTAGAGGTATTACATAATGACAATGAATGAATCTGCAGAAAATTATTTGGAAACTATTCTTATTCTCAGCAAGAGTCACCCTGTTGTACGCAGTGTTGATGTCGCGAATCAATTAGACTTCAAAAAATCCAGCGTCAGTGTTGCAATGAAAAAATTAAGAGAGAACAACCACATCATTGTTTCATCGGAAGGATTTATCACTTTAACTGAATCAGGCTTAAAAATCGCAGAAAGCATCTATGAGCGCCACGAAGTGATCTCAACATGGCTGATCGATCTTGGCGTCACCGAAGAGGTTGCAATTGACGACGCATGCCGTATTGAGCATGTGATCAGCGCGGAGAGCTTTGCTGCATTAAAAAAACATATCCGTGGAGGCAAATAATATATGGCAAATGAAATACCAATCGAAACCAGTGCCAGGCATATTCATCTCTGCCGTGAGGACTTTGATGTATTATTCGGCCCTGGTAAAGAACTCACTTATAAGAAGGAACTCAGTCAGCCGGGACAATACGCATGCGAGGAGCGTCTCACTGCCGTAGGCCCAAAAGGCGTATTTGAAAATATCGCCGTTCTCGGACCATTCCGTAACGAGACTCAGGTTGAGATCTCCATGACAGATTCCCGCAAATTGGGAATTCCCGGAATCATCCGCCAGTCGGGTGACACCGAAGGAACCCCTGGCTGCAAGCTCATTGGTCCTGCCGGAGAGATCGAACTGGATCACGGAGTGATCGTTGCCAAGCGTCACATTCATATGACACCCTATCAGGCAACCCAGTTTCGTGTAAAAGACAAAGATGAAGTCTTTGTGATCACGAACAGTTTTGAGCGCTCTCTGATCTTTGCAGATGTCGTTGTCCGTGTACATCCAAGCTTCGCGCTCGCGATGCACGTTGACACCGACGAAGCAAACGCATTTGCTGGAATGGAAAATCCTACCGGTGTTCTTTTGAAATTATTCTGTGGACATTCGTCAGATCTTGCAAGACTTGCAGACGAGCTCAGAAGCGGAATTAACAGATTATAAAAACAACCCGCATAATCGTGTGAACGAACACTTTTCTTCATTCTCACGATCACGCGGGTTTTTTAATGACGAAAAATAAATCCTGTTCCCGTCAATCCCGGAAAGCATTGCTGCTTATTGTATTACATAAACATATTCGAAGTTCCAACATAGCGGATTCCGTCTTCAAAAACTCTCTTTCCTCCAAGTGTGACTAATTTCACATCATTCAGGCATTTGATATCCTTGCTGAGGTCTCCGCCTACGACCAGGAGATCTGCATCCAGACCTTCTTTCACAAGTCCACGCTCATTCTCAACGCCAAGAACCTTTGCCGGGTTCGATGTCGCAGTCTGAATTGCCTGCACCGGTGTGATTCCATATTCCACCATATACTGCAGTTCTCTCGGAAGCGGAAGCAGCGGTGAGCCGTACATAACCATATCTGTTCCGGCAATAACAGTCACTCCTGTATCATAAAATGCTTTAAAATTATCTCTGTAAGCTTTGTATGCTGGCTCAAAATATTCATAATCCTTCATCTCTTTCTGCATAACCGGATCATTGACAGGCTTTCCTGCATTCTTCTCAATATTCTCTTTACAGATATCATAGAGAAGTGTATATGCCATGATCGTCGGCGTCCATGCAATTCCCTTTTCTGCCATCTGTTTTGCGTGGTCGATATTCATGAATGTAGCATGTTCGATCGTGTCAAATCCGGCATCGATACACATCTGTATTCCCGGGTTTGTTCCTGCATGAACAGCACATTTGATTCCTCTTCTGTGACACTCGTCAACAGCAGCATTCAATTCTTCCTGTGTAAACTCCGGAATATGTGATCTGTGTGTTGTGAGAATTTTCACCCAGTCTGCTCCATCTCTCACCTGTTTGCGAACCTCTTTTCGAACTTCCCAAGGTCCGTCTACCTGTTCCACTTCATCCCAGGCGTGTCCGCCGGTCATGCACATACCTGTATCTGAATGTGTAATATGTGGAATTGTAATAAAGCCTTTCTCAGCTGCGAGCTTCAAGTTCTTACATACACCATGTGCGGAGGACAGATCTCTTACAGAAGTAATACCTCTCTCAAATGCTGCCTGTGCATGCTGCAGTGCATACAGTGTGACCAGCTGCGGACCATAGTTAAAACTGTCCGGCTGTGAATACCAGTAAGCCAGATGTACATGCATATCGCAAAGTCCCGGAAGAAGTGTCGCATCACCATAGTCTTTCACTTCTTCATCCGGATTCTCTGCTGCAAGTTCTTCCTTTGCTGCAATTTTTTTGATTTTTCCATCTTCACCGGTAAGAACAGCCCTGTTTTCCAAAACTGTTTTTCCATCACCTGTCATGAGATATTTCGCACAAATAATCATTTCAAATTCCCTCCTGTGTATCAGTCATGCTCTCTGGAAGCATTCTGATATTTTCTCCTGAAATGATTATAGCACAATTTGCGAAAGTGTACCAAAAATCCAGCATTTTTATTCATATTATTCTGCATTTTTATTCATAATAATCGGTTCATCCAAACTTAGCGATGCCTTCCATATCTGTATTAATTTGTCCAGCGAATAAGCCGCATTTGCCGGACTTGTAGAAGGAAGCTTAACAATCTCTCTATTTGTTAATGGAAAACTGTATTTCATATATAATTTATATGCTGTTGCACCATTCGCATAGATCCTTTTGATATTTGTCTGCTCAAGCAGTCCTTTGAGATCTGTCGGCACAACATTGCGAATGGAGCTGTCACTCGAGCCAATAATGTCACATTCTGCAATTACATCCCAGACCGCTATATGGTTTTCAAGCAGGAAAGCCTTCTTCTGCTCTGCGTCAACCGGAACATCTGCCCCGACAATCCCTGCCAGAACCTTCCAGAACCGATTCTGTTTATGCCCATAATAAAACCGCTCCTCTCTTGACTTCACAGAGGGGAGCGTTCCTAAAATCAAAATTTCTGATCTTTGATTAAAGACTGGTTCAAACTCATGAATCACATGGCTATATCCTGTCAAATCCAACACCAATACTTCCTTCTTTTGAAATAATACCCGATGCATATTCAGCCGCATCTTTTAATCCATTCTGTACCCGATCAGATTCCTCATTATCCTTATGTTCCAGATAGCTTGCCAGAAATGCAGCAATAAAAGAATCGCCAGCCCCAAGTGCGTCTACAACTTTTTCTACCGGGAATGTATTCTGTTCATACCAGATTCCGTCATATGCGATGATCGAATCCGCACCTCTTGTACCGATCGCGATCTTACTTCCCGAATCAACGGCCAGTTTCAATGTATGTTTGATCTCTTCCATATTCAGATGACTGCATGAAAAAAATGCATATTCTATGTAAGGGCAAAATGACCGAATCTTCTCATCTGAATAGATTGCATGAAAATCATAACAGATATCCATATCATTTTCATAAATCCATTTGATCTTTTCAAGTGTCACCGTAGAGCATCGACCGACACTTACCACTTCAAAAGTCTTTACATATTCCAGTTCCTCTCCCTGAAACTGTACAGGATAGAGATCTGTGACTCCCTGTTTATTCCAGTCCAGAAATACGCGGTCTCCATCATCTTTCAATTCCACAAGACTGTAGCCGCTTGTCCCGTTTTCATGACGACAATACGATACATCTACTTCACATCTTTTTAATGTATCTTCCAGAATCGGACCATACGCATCATTTCCAAATACACCTAAAAATCCGGCCCTCTTGCCAATAAATCTGGCATTACATGCAACATTAAATTCATTTCCTCCCGGATACATGCGCCCCTCATTGACATAGATATCCATTGTAGCTACTCCAACCCCAAGAATACCCTCTTTCTCCATATTCATTTCCTCCATACTCACGTTAATCCCTTTTATTCTTCCTAAATCCTTTTCTTTTGCCAGCTCTTACTGTGAAGTATCCAGATACTCTTCCACTGTCATCCTCTGAACATGCAGAGGTTCTAGTCCAGAAAGTATAAGCTCTACAGCAGATTCTGTATCTTTATCAATTCCTGCTACTGCATCGGTCAGATAAACAACCGGAATTCCCTCATCGATCAAAGACATAACTGTTGAAAGAACACAACATTCGGCAACAACACCGGCGACAACCACTCTCCTTGATTCTTTTACAGCTTTTTGTACTTCCGGAATCGCAAGAGATGAGTATGTTGATTTCGTATACAGCGGATACTCCTCTAATTCGCTCTGAAACACAGCCATCATTTCATTTGAAAATGCATCCTCATTCACATCCTGATTCTCAATGTTATATTCTTTCCATACTCCCTGTGGATCTGATGATGCAAGAAACCTGGTAAATATTACATTGATCTCTTCCTTTTTTGACTGAAGGATTCTCTTAATGTTTAAAGCAGCTTCTTTCGTTGCAGGGCAACACCATTTCCCTTCATCTGTATAGACATTTTGCATATCTATTACAAGAAATAAATCTTTTGACATTTCTTTTTCCTCATTTCATACACCAAATTCTAGTCGAATACACGTGAGACTTGGCACGCGATTCTTATTTGTTTGAGCTGACATCTTTCTTTTCAAAATCGCTGTGCAGTCTCGTGAATTACATTTAATTTATACCCTATCGCACAAATATGTCAACATTATTTGCTGTAGTGCAGAGTTTTATACACTGAAAAGCCCCTTCGAGGATCATCTCGAAAGGGCCTTTCAGATTTAGGAAGGTAAGTTAATGTGAATAAATAAATTCAAATCAACATACTGGCTTATTACATTGTCTTTTTATAAAGTTCAA
>JAUNDE010000043.1 GCA_030526265.1 Eubacteriales bacterium
TGCGTACACCACAGGAATATAAAGAAGGACATGTTCCGAAAAGTAAAAATGTACCTCTTCAGATGATAGATAAGGTTACATCGGTTGTCAAAACAAAAGAAACGCCTTTATTTGTCTACTGCTATTCCGGCTCCCGCAGCAGCAAGGCAGTAAACGCCTTGAAACGTATGGGTTACACAAATGTAAATAATATTGGAGGAATTTCGTCCTATACAGGAAAGGTGGAACGATAAGATGAAGGTATTGATCGTAGGTGGCGTGGCAGGCGGCGCAACTGCAGCAGCACGCATTCGCAGATTAGATGAAAATGCAGAGATTATGGTATTTGAACGTTCGGGATATATCTCCTACGCAAATTGTGGACTGCCGTATTATATTGGAGATGTGATTACGGATCCGGAAGAGCTGACGCTCCAGACACCAGAGAGCTTTTTCTCCCGTTTTCGGATCAGGATGAAAGCGCATCATGAGGTGACTGCGATCCATCCGGATCAGAAAACAGTTTCTGTAAAAAATCTGAAAACCGGTAAAGAGTTTGAGGAATCCTATGATAAATTGATCCTCTCTCCGGGGGCAAAACCAACACAGCCAAGACTTCCGGGTGTGGGAATTGAGAAAGTATTTACCCTGCGTACGGTAGAGGATACCTTCCGTATCAAAGAGTACATCAACAGGCAGAAGCCGAAGTCAGCCGTACTAGCCGGCGGCGGATTCATCGGTCTGGAACTGGCAGAAAACTTAAAAGAACTTGGCATGGATGTGACCATCGTCCAGCGTCCGAAGCAGCTCATGAACCCATTTGATGCAGATATGGCATCATTGATTCACGGTGAAATGCGCAAACACGGAGTCAGGCTTGCTTTGGGACATACGGTGGAAGGATTTGAAGAAAAAGACGGCGGAATCGATATTCTACTGAAAGATGAGGAGTCGCTGCATGCAGATATGGTTGTCCTGGCTATTGGTGTTACTCCGGATACACATCTTGCAAAAGAAGCCGGTCTGGAATTGGGAATCAAAGGAAGTATTGTCGTAAATGACCGCATGGAAACTTCGGTAGCGGATATTTTTGCTGCCGGCGATGCAGTACAGGTAAAACATTATGTGACCGGGCAGGATGTATTGATCTCCCTTGCAGGTCCTGCAAACAAACAGGGACGTATCATTGCGGACAATATCTGCGGCGGTGACAGCAGGTATTTGGGCAATCAGGGAAGTTCTGTCATTAAGGTGTTTGATATGACTGCAGCTGCTACCGGAATCAATGAAACGAATGCAAAGAAAGCCGGACTCAATGTCGATACCGTGATTCTTTCTCCTATGAGCCACGCCGGTTATTATCCGGGTGGTAAGGTGATGACGATGAAGGTTGTTTTTGAAAAAGAATCCTATCGTCTTCTGGGAGCGCAGATCGTCGGTTATGAAGGGGTTGACAAACGGATCGATGTACTGGCTACGGCCATCCATGCGGGAATGAAGGCTACGGAACTGAAAGATCTGGATCTGGCCTATGCTCCGCCTTATTCTTCTTCGAAAGATCCTGTGAATATGGCAGGTTTTATGATAGACAATATTTCGAAAGGCATATTGAAACAATGGCATTTGGAAGAAGTTGACCGCTTGCCTCGGGATGGAAGCGTGACGCTTCTTGATGTAAGAACTGTTTCAGAATATGAAAGAGGCCATATCGAAGGATTTAAAAATATTCCTGTCGACGAGCTTCGGGAACGTCTGGATGAGATTGAAAAAGACAAACCTGTCTATGTGATCTGCCAAAGCGGACTTAGAAGCTATATCGGCACACGTATTCTGGAAGGAAATGGCTATGAAGCCTATAACTTTTCAGGAGGATTCCGCTTTTACGATGCAGTGATGCATGACCGCTGCCTCATTGAAAGAGCAACTGCGTGCGGAATGGATCAGTAAAACGTTTCTAATTTATCTTTATCCAGAATCGTTACGGTACCACGGGACAGTTTGACGATGCCTTCGCTTTGAAAATAGCGAAGCATACGTGTAATAACTTCCCGGTGTGTACCCAGATGATTGGCAATGGTTTCATGGGTGAGTTTCAGTGTATTACTTTCTTCAATAGAAGCTTCCTCCAGAAGAAAGGAGGCAACACGTTTATCCAGGCTTTTCCACATGATCTGCTCAATCAGCCACATGACATCAGAAAAACGGGAAGCCATCAGTTCGTTGGTGTAGTTTGCCACTGGGGCGGATTCTTCCATAATACCCTTATAGATTTCGGATGGAATGATCCAAAGATCCGTATCTTTTTCTGTCTCAATGGTTGCGTCAAACTGAATCGAACGCATCATGCAGGAGGCGGAAAACAGGCACATATCCCTGTCAAACAGACGATAAATGGTAATCTCACGGCCTTCGTCTGAGAGAATATATGCACGAAGCTGTCCGGACTTAACAAGTAGCAGACCGGTACAGTCCATATTACCATTGTGAAGGATGGTTCCTTTCTCAACCTGTCGTGTAATAAGGCCTTTCTGAATGCGTTTTTTCTGATCTGCAGTCAGTTGATTCCATACCGGAAAATAATTCTCAAATTCCATGTTCCGTTCCTCCTTGCGCTATTCATTATTATATCTTTGTTTCGGGCATATCGCAAGAACAACGGTACGCATTTCCCCATTCAACCATAGAATCAAGAATCTGGCAATTCTTCTTTTGTCAGCATAGATTAAACTCCTTATATTAGGAATGGGTGTCGTTTCAATTTCATATATGGAAGAGATGCAGCCCATCTATATATGGAAAGGGAATATTACAAGGCATTTGATTGGAACGATTGTGAAATTAATGAAGTTTCCAAATCGAAAAATAACATTTGAATCTTTTCACTGCGGTATACCTGCACAGTTAAACCAAGAAAATGTCAGATACAAGGGAAATTTTCGTTCTGTACAGGAAAGGAGAGAATCATGGCAAATGTGTATGGTTATATTCGTGTCAGCAGCCGCGATCAGAATGAAGAGCGGCAACTGATTGCATTAAAGAGAGTCGGTGTGGCAGAGAACGAGCGCACCAATATCCGACAGCGTCAGGCAGAGGGTATAGCAGCCGCAAAAGCGAAAGGCATAAAGTTCGGCAGACCACCGTTGCCATTGCCGGACAATTTTTACGAGGTGCACAAGGATTGGAGAGGAAAGAAAATCACGCTGAAACAGGCAGCAATTGCCTGTCATATGCCGGTTGGAACGTTTTATAGAAAGGCTAGAAAATTTGAAGATGTGGAATAAACAAAATAAGCCTTAAATTTGCAAAGGTATACTTTTGCAAACTGTTAAAACAAGCATATTTTCACACATCATATTTACCTGTAAGTCCTTGAAAAGCAAGGAGCTTTTGTGTATAATTTTATTGTGTATTTCAAAAGCCCTAAATTTGCAAAAGTACACAGTTCAATATCAATCAGGAGGATTACTATGAAGAAAACCATTGCGTTGGTGCTTTGCCTGCTCATGGTGGTATCTTTGACTGCCTGCGGTGGTCAAGCAACCGCTGATGAAAGTAGTGCATCCGCCGAACAGACTGAAACAGCAGAACCTACAACAGAAGAAACCACACAGCCAGAAGAAAGCAGCGAGCCTGTTGAAACAGAGCCTGCCTTTGATACAGGCTGGGCTGGCCCAGACTATATCATGCCGATTCCGGAGCCACCTTTTGCTTATGAGATAAATGTTGATGGAACTTCTGTTGAAATTCGATCTACAAACGGAGGGACGGATGGTGATGTGACGCACCAATCTATCCTCGATTATTGTGAAGAACTGAAAAATGCCGGATTTACTTCGAATCTCACTGAAAATGAGATCGGAGAACGTAACGGCAGAACCTGTTATGAATTCAGCGCAAGCGATTCTGTCGGAAATAATGTAAATCTGATAGATGATGGCATCGGAGTAATCATGTATGTTTCACTGAAATAGACCTCCAGCGGAACCAATACCGAGAAAAAGAGTTCTATGGATGTTTCTTACATTGGCATCTCCGGTTTGCCAGATGGAGATTGGAACATTGATTTTATGTGGGAGATGAGTCTTCAAGCGGCTCGGGACAAATCTCTATATACGGAATATTAAATAGATGATAAATTTCAAAGGAGGAATTGGCATTAGCCGATTCCTCCTTAAAATCTGTAAGAGATAATCTATACCCTTCTCTTCGGTGATATATTAATTAACCAATATCTGGAATTAAGGGTATGGAATTTCGGATTACAATTCATGCTTCATTATCGCTGACTGCAATAAGTATCACCCCCGTCCATGATTACCTTAACAGTTTGGAAGGGATAAATTACTTCGCATACAGATGCTTGTACGTAAATGCAGTTCTGACAGAGCATATCACAGCACAGCTTATCAGATATGCGAGGACAAATTGCAAAATTGAGGAACTGATAAGTCCAATTGCAAGCCCGGCAAATGAGAAAGAGTTGGATAAGATTCCAAGGCCGGGTGCTTTCCAGTGACTCCCAGATCTTCCGATATATAAAAATGGAAGATCCTTTTTGCTTTCAATCATCAATAATACAAATGCATATCCGAAGAAGAATATGCCAACTTTAGGTAAGATCCAGATTGTTGCCGGGTCCATTCCTATCATGTATCTGTTTGCATTGATTGCACAGGCGAGAAGAGCTGCGATACCAAACATCAAAGCACATCCTTTTACAAGAAGGTGCTTGTCGATATCGTTTTTTTGGACTTCCTTTAATCTTTCATCCCAGACATCCTCATGTTTTTCGAGGATTGACGGTTCTAACTGATCTAATGCAAGCTTGTTTTTTAGAATATGAATGCAAACTTCACGTTGTTCTTTAATATCTTTTTCGGACTGATCTAATTCTTCAAGTCTCTTATTCATTGTTGATTCCATAGTAATACCTCCTTCAAACAGAAGCTTTATGTCATCAGTAGGAATATTGATCAGGCGAAGCGTCTTAATGCGTTCGAGCTGGAGAATGTCTTCTTCCGAATAATCACGGTATCCATTATTTGTATTTCTCCCTGGATTCAAAAGGCCGACTTTTTCATAATATCGAATGTTGGCACTCTTTATTCCAACCCTTTTTTCTACTTCTTTAATCTTCATAGTGCTGCATAATGCTCCCTTTCCTTAAAGTTTCATAATGATTTCAACGTTGAATTCCTTTGTTTGAAGAAATTATAAACCTTGGAGCGGCTTTAAAGTCAATAATATGAAAGGAAATATTTGAGATATATCATGAATATTGCAGTCATTTTATTCCATTTCTTTTGTATATTCCTTCACATGATTCACGAATTCCTTGATTACGCGCGGCATCCCTTCCATAGGGTTGAATGCGATGCCGATCGTACGGTAAAAATGCTCGGCAAATGGTCTGACACAGATGTCAAAAGGTGCATTTTGAATCAGAAGTTTCGGGAGAATAGTGATTCCGAATCCCTGTTCCACCATCTTCAGTACCGCGTAGTCGTCATTGAGGCGATAGCGGATCTGAGGCTTTATCCGATTCTGTCGGAAGAGTTCACCGGTCTCATAGTCAAGTTCATCGGAAGGAAGAATATATGGTTCTTTTTTGATGTCTGCAAAAGGAACGTACAGCCTGTCTGCAAGAGGATGATCAAGCGGAGTAACAAGCATCATCTCGTCCTTAAAAAGTGGAATGAATGTGATGCCTTCGGCGGCAACAGATGTTGTATAGATCAAATCCACTTCCCTGTTTTCCAGTCTTTTATGTAATCCCTGAAATCCATCTACTGACATACGAAAATCAACATTCGGGTATTTTTCTGAAAAGTCTTTCAGAAGGTCCGGGAGCCAGTGGTATGCCACACTCTGAATCGTCCCGATCCGGATCTTGCCATGATCGATACTATGAAGATCTCTGGCAATATGTTCCATATGGTCGAGTTCCGAACAGACTGTTTTCAGGGAATCGAAGATGCCCTCGCAGTATGGATTTGCCAACATTCCCTGCTTGGTGCGGTGAAAGAGAGTAATTCCCAGACGGTTCTCATAGGATTTGATGGTCTGGCTGATGGCAGAGTGCGTATAGTTTAGCTTCTCTGCAGCTTTTGAGATGCTTTTCTTTTCATAAACAGTCAGTATCACTTTGTACTTATTCATTGCGAGCACTCCTTTTTTACAATGAAAAATGATTGTTGAAATGACAGTAAATGTTACAAATTTTGATGCATATTGTTAGATTTACTTTATTTATAACGAAAGAAGAGTATGTTTGTCAATATGTTAGAAAAACTTAATGAAACAGTCAGTTTTTATGGCTTTTTCTAACATCATAAAATGTGTATGATGAGACTAAGAAAATGATAATAAATTATCAAACATGTCGGATATGAGACAATTTCTGCCACCGCAGATGGCGGAAATAATGTAAAGGAGGAAAGGTTATGGGCTACAGTTATTGGAATGGAGTAGAAACTGCTCATCGTCGTGTAATGATGAAGGCTGCAGGATATTCAGATGAGGATATCCGTAAGAAACCGCATATTGGTGTGCCAAATTCATACATGTCAGCATCTCCGGGAACTGCACACTTACGTCAGGTTACTGAGGCAGTGAAGGAAGGTATCTGGGCAGCAGGTGGTATTCCGGTTGAATTCGGAATTCCGGCAACATGCGGAAACGTTGCGAATGGTGCAGACGAAATGAAATACGAACAGGTCGGAAGAGACATTGTTGCGATGTCAATTGAGTTCGTATCGAGAGTGCACAATTTTGATGCGATCTGCTGCGTTGCATCCTGCGACCTTATTATTGCCGGATGTTACCTTGCAGCATGCAGACTGGATATTCCTGCTATGGTTGTTACGGGAGGATCGATGCAGGCAGGTAACTACTGCGGAAAGACAGTTGTTGAGGCAGATCTTGATTCAGCCAGATTCTCAGGCGCGAGTGAAGAGGAACTTATGGAAATGGAAGAGAGCGTATGCCCGTCATTTGGCGCATGTCCTTCCATGGGAACTGCAAATACGATGCAGATGCTCGGTGAAGTTTTGAATCTTGTTATGCCGGGAACATCTACGATTCCTGCATCTGACAATGCAAGACTCAGAGCTGCAAGAGCTGCCGGAAAATATATGGTGAAAATGGCAAAAGAAGGAAAAGCTCCAAAAGATCTCATCACAAAAGAAGTTCTGGAAAATGCAATTATGTTTGATATGGCAGTTGCCGGCTCTACAAACGCAGTGCTTCATCTTCTGGCTTATGCATATGAGCTTGGAATTGAGCTTACACTTGCTGACTTTGAAAAATATGCGAAAGAGATTTACTGTATCAATGCAGTAATTCCGAGTGGACCATACACCGTTGTTGATCTTCACTATGCCGGCGGCGTAAAGGGCATTATGAAACAGCTTGAGTCAAAGCTTCATACAGATGCTCCTACGATCTATGGAAATACATGGGGCGAGCTTCTTGAGACGGTGAAGGCTCAGACGAATAAGGTGATTCATTCTCTGGACAATCCTGTTGCGAAAGAGCCTGGACTTAAGATCCTTCGCGGTAACATTTCCCCGGCAGGTGCGATCGTAAGACCTACAGCTGTATTTGAAGAAGTAATGTATATCAAGGGCAAGGCAAAAGTATTTGAAGGAGATCAGCCGGCTTACGATGCAATCATGGCCGGTGAAATCGTTCCTGGTGATATCATCGTAATCCGTTACGAAGGATGTAAAGGTGCACCTGGTATGAAAGAACTTATGCTCAGTATCGATGCATTGATCGCGAAAGATCTCCACAAGAGTGTTGGACTGATCACAGATGCACGTTTCTCAGGATTTAACTACGGTGCAATCGTTGGTCATGTTTCTCCGGAGGCTTATGACGGCGGAGTGATCGCCCTGATCGAGAATGGCGATGAGATCGAGATGGATATCGCAGGCGGCAATGTAAATCTTCTTGTGTCAGACGAAGTCCTTGCGGAGAGAAGAAAGAGCTGGGTACGCCCGCCGCTCAAGCAGGAAAAAGGTGTGCTTAAGATCTATGCAGAGAACTGCAGACCTGCAGAGCAGGGCGGTGCAATGCAGCCATGGGATCTGAGTGCAAATTATAATTATCATCATGTATAAGCCAATGATGGAATGAATGGATGAAAAGCTGTTTGAAAAGTTACTAAAAGATTATTTGAAAGATAAAATGATTTGAAATGTTCTGAGATTAAGAGAAAAGGGGGATAAACATGATTATTTTATTACTTCGTATCGTAATGGTGCTGTTCGTTATCTGGCTGTTTGCGGCACTGATCAAAGATTATAAGGAAAGTGGAACAAAGCTTAGCGAAGTTTCCATGGGCGAGAAGGCAGCATATGCGGTTATGGGATTCGTGCTCAACCTGCTTGACACATTGGGGGTTGGAAGTAATGCAACACAGGCAGCATTCTTCAAATTTACAAAATTTAGTCCGGATGAAGAACTTCCTGGAAATGGAAATGTCATCTTCGGAATTCCTGTTATCGTGGAAGCGCTTCTTTTCATGACCGTTATTGATGTGGATACACTTACATTGTTCTCAATGCTGATCGCTGCAATGGCTGGCGGTATCGTTGGCGGAAAGGTGATCGCTCATCTTCCGGTACAGAAGATCCGTACAATTCTTTCGATTACACTTCCATGTGTGGCAGTAATCCTTGTATGTAAGATAAACGGATTTGGTCCATTTGGTCTGATGGGAGATGCAACAGCACTTTCAGGAGGCAAACTGATTATTTCCATTATCATCAATTTCGTTCTTGGAATGCTCATGTGTGCAGGTGTTGGTCTCTACGCACCATGTATGGCGCTCTGTGCATTGATGGGACTGAACATCACAGTTGCTTTCCCAATTATGATGGGATCCTGTGCACTTCTTATGCCACCTGCAAGTATGGAGTTTATTAAGGCTGGAAGATATAACCGCAAGGCAGCATTGATTGCCAGTGTGACAGGTATTTTCGGTGTTCTTGCAGCGTACTATATCGTGAAATCAATGCCGGTCAACATTTTGACATATATTGTTGCAGTTGTATTGATTTATATGGCAATTTCTTTTATGATTTCTAATAAGAAGGATAGAGAGAATAACGCTAAATAGCAAATTTTCGAGTGAATCAGGAGGAGATATATCATATGTTATACTTATCAAGAGAAGATATCAAAAAAGTTATTACAATGAAAGAAATCATCGCATCTGTGAAGACTGCATTTGAGATGGTGGCAGAGGATACCGTAGATATCCCGCTCAGAGTAAAGATTCCGGCACCAAAGACAGAGGGAGAATTCCTTTTTATGCCGGCTTATGCAGAAAGTCTTGATGCTGCAGCAGTGAAGGTTATCAATATTTTCTCAAAGAATATTGAAAAGGGATTGATCAGTGCTCCGGCACAGACAATGCTGATTGACGGCAAGACAGGATATGTTCAGGCTATTTTAGATGGCAATTACGTTACGCAGCTAAGGACAGGTGCTTCATCGGGGGTTGCATTTGAACTTTTGGCTAAAAAAGATGCAAAGATCGGCGGAATGATCGGTACGGGAGGACAGGCTGCAACACAGCTTGAGGCTATGATCTGTGCATGTGATCTTGAAGAAGTCAAGATCTATGATCTGAACAGAGAGAGACTGGAAAGCTTCTGTAATACAATGAGCGAGGAGCTTGCTCATTACGGAACGAAGATTACACCAGCTGACAGTGCTGATGATGCAACGGTAGATGCGGATGTGTTTATCACAGTTACTCCTTCACCGAAGCCGGTATTTGACGGAACCAAGATCAAACCAGGCTGTACGATCAGCTGTGTAGGAACATATGAGCCGCACAAGCATGAGATGGATCCGGCAGTTCTTTCAAGAACAAGCAAAATCTACTGTGATTCTGTGAGTGCAGCGCTTGCAGAGACAGGAGACCTTCTGATTCCAATGGCAGAAGGAATTATCTCTGAGTCTGATATTAATGGAAATATCGGTGACGTTTCTCTTGGCAAGATCGTCGGAAGAGAAAATGATGACGAGATCATCGTATATGAGACAGTTGGTGTAGCAGCACAGGATCTCTGCGCAGCAAAGGTAATCTATGACAGAGCAGTGGAGCTTGGAATCGGTTTGGAACTGAAATAATAAAATATAGTAGAAAGGCGGAAGTGACATGCCACACATTTCAATTAAAATGTATCCTGGAAGAAGTGAAGAGCTTAAGAAAGATATCGCAGTTAAGACAAGAGACTGCCTTGTAGAAGCGATGGGAATGGATGCAAAATACTTTTCCGTATCCGTAGAGGAAGTGGAAAAAGAAAAATGGCAGGAAGAAGTCGTTGATAAGATTGATGACAAAGACCTGTATGTAGAAGCAAACTTTTAGGTGATAATAAAATAATGAAACAGGACATATCCACCAAAACTGTTGATGACGGTTTTGGTGGATATGTTTTTTATGTAACAGGGAAATTCCTCTGGGATCTCCCTGTTACATAAAAAACACTACGTGTGACGATGCGCAGCTCGCGGAATGGAAAATGCTGCATGGCAGCCCGCTCCCGCGCGGAGATTGCGCGTGAAGCGCAATCTTTTTTATGTAAAAAAAGGGATTCTGATGTATAATAATAGAAAAATAAGGAAAAAGACACTTGCAGGGAAAATGTTTATGAAAATACAATCAGAGACAAAAGATCTTACTAAGGGGCCTATCGCAAAAGGAATCATCCTGTTCACGATTCCGCTGTTTTTCGGTCAATTGCTTCAACAATTTTATAATATTGCAGATGCGTGGGTAATCGGGAATTTTTCTGACAACGCATCTTTTGCGGCAGTCAGCTCTTCGGCATCACTTGTTTTCCTGATTGTTGGTTTCTTTCAGGGGATCGCGCTTGGCGGAGGTGTGGTGATATCGCGTTATTTTGGAGCCAAAGATGAAAAGATGACAGTAAAAGCTGTCGATACGAACGTATTGTTTGGAATTATTTCCTCAGCTGCAATGACATTGATCGGAGTGACTTTCACGCCGATGATCTTGAAACTTATGCATGTTCCGTCAAATGTATTACCGCAGTCGATCATGTATTTCCGCATTTATTTTGCGGGAAGTGCGACCATTATCATGTACAATACATTTATGTCTATTATGCGTGCGTTCGGAGACAGTGTTCATCCTCTTTATTATCTGGCAGTGTCATCTGTTATGAACGTTGTCATGGATCTTGTGTTTGTAGCAATATTTCACTGGGGTGTTGCAGGTGCTGCGTCAGCGACAGTTCTGGCGCAGGGATTAAGTGCGATTCTCTGCGCTCTTCGGATGCGTAAAAACCAGGGCGCAGCAAAGCTTTCGTTCCGAAGAATTCGATATTATCCGGAAATTATGAAAGAGGTATTGAGGCAGGGGCTTCCAACGGGAATTCAAAATTCTGTCATCAGCATTGGAAATATTGTTGTGCAGACAAATGTAAATGCGTTTGGTGAATTTGCGATGTCTGGGATGGGTGCGCATTCGAAAATCGAAGGCTTCGTATTTGTGCCAATTCAGAGCCTGGCACTGTGCCTTACAACTTTCGTCAGTCAGAATCTTGGTGCGAGAGAATATAAGAGAGCTAAAAGAGGCGCATTATTCGGAGTGGTATCCTGTGTGATTGTCTCTGAATTCATTGGTCTGATTTCTTTTACATTTGCTCCGATGTTCATCGGAATTTTCACGAATTCGGCGGAGGCTGTCCATTACGGTGTCATTCAGGCCAGAACGACGACGCTTTTTTATTTCCTGCTTGCGTTTTCACATGCAGCAGCCGGAATCTTAAGAGGCTGTGGGAAAGCGATGGTGCCGATGGTTACGATGCTCGGTTTCTGGTGTGGATTTCGCATTCTGTATGTAACGACTGCAATTCACTTCATACCGGTATTTCGGACGATCAGCGCTGCATATCCGATCACATGGTCACTTAGCAGCATCGTTTTTCTGTGGTTCCTGCTTAGAACCGACTGGGTGCATGCATTTGAGAACAATTAGCGAAACGATATTCGGATGTTCGATTTACGGCAGTGCGGTATCATTCTCAGGAATCTGTTTCCATACGGTTGCGAATTTTGTCGAAATACGTTAGATTATTCTTTGAGAAATACAAAAGAGGATAAGATAATGTATAAAAGAAAAAATATAATATCAGCTTTTATTGTCTTTCTGTTTATGGTTGTTTTGTCTGGCAGCGTTTTGGTTAATTCAGGAGGAAACAAAGATTTACATTGCCTTGCCGGCAAGACGGAATATCAACCTCTGCTGTATCAGGAAGATACGACCAGATTTTATCGTGTTTGGAAAGCATATTATGATGCAGTGGAAGGATTAAATGGATTAGATTACTCCTTCTATGTCTATGATATTGAGTCTGGATGGGAACTTGGATTTGATGAAAATAAGAGATATTACAGTGCCAGTGCTATTAAAGCACCTTATATTATCAGTGTGATCGAACAGGATCCGTCTGTAATCGAGAAATCAAGGCAAGCGGTTGCAGCAACCATTTCTGTGTCTGACAATAATTCTTATCGATATTTGAGAACATTGTACGGAGATGAAGTGTTTGAAAGCTGGCTGCGTGATAGCGGATGTGATGATGTTGAAAAAGAGTATAATTATGCATATGTTACTGCAAAAGAGATGGGAATGATGTGGAAGGAAATCTACGATTTCCTCGAGACAGGCGGTGACGGGACTGGATATTGTAAAGAACTGCTTGCAAATGTATGGCATTCATTTCTATTGGAAGAAATTGGAGATGAGTATACGGTCTATTCCAAGGCGGGATGGATCGGCGGAAATCTCTATCAGGCGGAAAATGATGCCGGAGTGATTCTGTGTCCGGAACATCCGTATGTCATGGCTGTCATGTCGACCGCTTACACAAGGACAGAAGAGCTCGGAAAACTGGCAAATGCATTAAATGAAATTCATGATCTTATGTTTGGCGAGTGAGTGACAGATTCTATGGAAGAGCAGGTGAAATAATGCCGCACCGATCATGGATGCCATAATATAAGAAAGTATTCCGGCCGTATTTCCAAAAGAGGCGGCGATTCTCCAGAAGAACTTCTGATTCATGGTATAGTACGGATTGATATAGAACATATTGATTTCCCCAAAGCGGTAAAACAGCAGGTTGAAGCCGGTTGCGATCAGGCAGCAGACAAGATAAAGGGAAATACTGAAACAGAGCCCTCGATAAGAGCGCTCTGTTTTTTTACACAGGCCGCAGTAACATCCGAGTATGATCAGCAGGATATGCCATGCATAGGAATGGATCGTCAGAGGGGCATAGAGATAGTGCATCCCGCTTGTGTCAAAGAAAGCGAAAATACCGCCGAGTAATCCGAAAGACATAAGGAATGAGAGCAGAAGAGACGTGAGTTTCTCATTTTTACGTCCAAAAAACAGGAGTGCAATGCAGACGTACATAGGGATGCTGCATAGCTGGAATGGAAAATACCACAAATTGTAGCGTCCGGCTCCGAGGATAAATGTGAGTGTCCACTGTTTCCATATCTCGCTCACAAGCATGAGAGCTGCGCACGATGAAATAAAACGATGAGAATACGCCATGAATTTCTTCTCCTGTAAAGACTGTCTGTGCGGGTAGAATCGGGCAGACATGATTGTTTCCGACTTAGTATAACCTGTGTCTATTATAACATACTAAGGATGAAAATATTTTGTTTTTATTTTTGTAAAATACTACTTTTCAAATTGCCCATTATGTGGTAATATCCTTTTTGAAGCCACAATATATTGTGGTTTGCATGGGAAACATATTCGTTTACACACAATATCTGCATGAATAGAATAAACACAGGATAAAGAGGGGAGAAGCAGAGAATGGAAATTATCGTAAAAAATAAGGTTATCAAACGAAATGGCGAAGAAGTAACATTTGATGTCCAGAAGATCATAAATGCGATTAAAGCAGCGAACAACGAAGTTGAAAATATTTACAAGATGAATGAATATCAGATCATGGCGATCGCAGAGGATATTGCGGGACAGGTGCAGAGAATGACACACGCTGTACACGTAGAAGATATTCAGGATATGGTAGAGACGAGCATCATGGGAATGCGCGGTTATGAAGTTGCGCAGAAATATGTGCGTTATCGTTATAAGAGAGAGCTTGCACGTAAATCGAATACTACAGACAATGGTATTCTTGCATTGATCGAGCATCTGAACGAGGAAGTAAATCAGGAGAATTCAAATAAGAATCCAGTAATCAACTCTACACAGCGCGACTACATGGCTGGAGAGGTCAGCAAAGACCTTACGAGACGTGTGCTTCTTCCGGAAGAGATCGTTCGCGCACATGAAGAGGGAATCATCCATTTCCATGATTCAGACTATTTCGCACAGAAAGAGCATAACTGTGACCTCATCAATCTCGAGGATATGCTTCAGAATGGAACCGTGATCAGCGAGACGATGATCGAGAAACCGCACAGCTTCTTTACAGCATGTAACGTAACAACTCAGATCGTGGCACAGGTTGCAAGTAATCAGTACGGCGGACAGTCGTTTACATTATCACACCTTGCACCGTTTGTTGACATCAGCAGAAAGAAGATCATGAACAATGTCATTGCGGAGCGCAAAGAGTGTGGAGAAAGTCTGGATGAAGAAATCATCGGAAAGATCACAGAGAGACGTCTGAAAGATGAGGTTAAGAGCGGTATTCAGACGATCCAGTATCAGCTTATCACATTGATGACATGTAACGGACAGGCACCGTTTGTTACAATGTTCATGTATCTGGATGAGGTTCCGGAAGGACAGACGAGAGATGATCTTGCAATGATCATCGAAGAAGTGCTGAAACAGAGAATGCAGGGTGTCAAGAATGAAAAGGGTGTATGGATCACACCGGCGTTCCCGAAACTGATCTATGTGCTTGATGAAGATAATATTACAGAAGATTCAAAATACTGGTATCTGACAAAGGTTGCGGCAGAATGTACGTCAAAACGTATGGTTCCTGACTATATCTCAGCCAAGATCATGAAGCAGATGAAACAGGGCAATGTGTATACATGTATGGGATGCCGTTCATTCCTTACGGTAGAAGACTCACAGCGCAATCCGGATGGAAGCTACAAATTCTATGGACGTTTTAATCAGGGGGTTGTAACGATCAACCTTGTAGACGTTGCATGTTCTTCAAAGGGTGATATGGACCGATTCTGGGAGATCCTGGAAGCAAGGCTGGAGCTTTGCCACCGTGCACTTCGCTGCCGTCATGAGAGACTTCTCGGAACGATCTCTGATGTCGCTCCGATCCTGTGGCAGTATGGCGCACTTTCAAGACTGAAAAAAGGTGAGAAGATCGACAAGTTATTGTTCAACGGATATTCTACGATTTCTCTCGGATATGCAGGACTTTACGAAATGTGCATGAGAATGCTCGGCAAGTCACACACCGATCCGGAAGGAAGAGAATTTGCACTTGCAGTTATGCAGAAGCTGAATGACAAATGTAAAGAGTGGAAAGAAGCTGAAAATATCAGCTATTCTGTATACGGAACACCGATGGAGTCTACGACATACAAGTTCGCAAAATGCCTCCAGAAGAGATTTGGCATTATTCCTGGTGTTACAGACAAGAACTATATTACGAACAGCTATCATGTACACGTAACAGAAGAAATCAATGCATTTGACAAATTGTCATTTGAAGCAGATTTCCAGAAGCTGTCTCCGGGCGGAGCGATCAGCTACATCGAAGTACCGAATATGCAGCAGAATATCCCGGCGGTTCTCACAGTTATGCAGTACATCTACAACAATATCATGTATGCAGAGCTGAATACAAAGAGTGACTACTGTGAATGCTGCGGATATGACGGAGAGATCCAGATCAAGGAGGACGAATCCGGAAAGCTTATCTGGGAATGTCCGAACTGTGGCAATAAAGACCAGAATAAGATGGCCGTGGCAAGAAGAACGTGCGGATATATCGGAACACAGTTCTGGAATCAGGGAAGAACACAGGAGATCAAGGACAGAGTATTGCATTTATAGAAAGTGATATGATTACAAAGAACAGAAAGAAGTCAGGCACGTGTCTGGCTTCTTTTTTCATTGACTATATATTGAAAAAACAAATAAAAGTATGTAAATAATCTATGAGATATAAAAGGAATATTTGTATCATACATGGTCTGATTCATATATACTTATTGTTGGAGGATAAGCATTTATGAGAATTGACAATAAAGATGAATTACAAAAGTATTTAACTCATATTGATATTTTGCCGGATGAGTTAACTGCGTTAGAAAGAAGCGAACTTTTGGCAAAAGGCAAAGAAGTAGATCGTATGCCGTGTTGTCTTGATGGGGGAGAGACGATGGCTCCTATGCTTGGTTTTTCCATTAAAGATTATTATTTCTCATCAGAAAAAATGTGTGAATTGGAGGAGTACATGTATCGAACATTTGGCACCGATGGCGTGGGAGTGTCATGTACGCTTCGGGGTATGGCAGAGGCTATGGGAGCAAAAGTCCGGTATTTTGATCATAATATTGCACAGATTATTGAGCCTGCGTTCTCTTTGAACGAAGTGGATCGCGCAAAAAGGGTAAACATTGATGAAGATGGAAGATTGCCGATCATTTTAAAAGGTGTTGACCTGGTAAAGAAAAAAATTGGACACGAGGTGCCGGTTAGTGCAACAGTTACAGGTCCTTTTACAATTGCGGCAATGACAGTAGGTACGGAAAATTTATTATTAGGAACGATTCGTTTTCCGGAAAAAGTGCATCAGCTAATGGAAGTCATCGTGGAAAACAATAATCAATATATAAAAAGGCTGATAGAATTAGGAGTAGGAATTGGATTTGCTGATCCGTTGAGTTCTACTTCTGTGATTAGCGTAAAACAATACAAAACATTTTCGTTTCCGTATTTTAAGAAAAATGTGGATTATATTAAATCATACGGAAGAGGTTGCGGTCTTCATATCTGTGGAAAAAGTAAAAAGATATGGGATTTGCTGCCGGAAACGGGAATTGGTGTGTTTGGCTTAGATGATATTGAAAGTTTACAGGAGGCAAAGGATGCCTTGAGCAGTAAAATAGGTCTTCAGGGAAATGTTCCACCGATAGATGTTATGCTTATGGGTGATCCGTTAGACGTTATACTTTCTGCAAAAGAGTGTATAGATATCGGAAAAGGTATGCCGTGTGGATATACATTGACATCGGGTTGTCAGATGCCGATTGGAACGCCTCAGGAAAATATGCACGCTCTTATGAATGCTTCTAGAATTTTTGGGAGATATAAATGATCGTCCGATTTATTTATACATAAATAAAAAGCAAGAAAGCGCACTTCCTCTGAGGTGGTGCGCATTCCTTTTTAATCTGAAGGTTTTGATACAATTTCGGGATTTATGTATCTGAAACTAAGATAACAGTAACAGAAGGTTTTGGAAATAGGACAACAGACCATAAAAATCAAGAAAATACATGATTGTATCACAAGGCATCGGAGATGCCCTGTATGGTATGATAGACTAGAAACAGACGACAGGAGATAGATGAGATGGCGGTAAAGCTGAAGGAATTATATAGTAAACTTTATCCCAAATATGGTGTAAAGCTATGTTCAAAGAGCTGTTTTGAAAAGACGATCAGCTGGATGCATATATTGGAAGACATTGAATTCGTCTCATTGCTTCGTGGCGGGGAAATCATTCTAAAGTCAGAGTACGAGACGGATGAGTGGCTCAAGGGGTATATTGATCTTTTGGATGAAGCAAATGCAGGGGGACTGATCGTGGCACTCCGTCCGGGACATGTTTTTTCTCAGGAGATTATTGAGCATTGCAATCGTAAAGATTTTCCGCTGTTCTCCGCAAAGTGGAACATATCTTATATGGATATCATGCATTTGATGTCCTCTGAATTGATCAAGAATGAGCAAAAAGAGAAAAATCAGATTTCCGCTTTGAAAAACGCAATAAATGATCCAGGTGTAAATGGTAAGATAAACATGTACATTTAATGGAAAATAAAAATGTACAATC
>JAUNDE010000044.1 GCA_030526265.1 Eubacteriales bacterium
TGTCGCCATCTTCCTTCGATAAACGCAGGTAGATGGCGGCATAGTAAGTCTTATCAATAATTTTTTGCATAGTGCGCCACTCCTGTTTGTTAATCGTCCGAAGCGATGGAAAAACAAACCGGAGTTTTCGCATGATTTTGTCCAAAGCTATAATAACATAGCGGACTGCGAAAATCCAGTTTGTCGCCGCATTAGTATCTCGCCAATTTCTGCCAACGGATTTATCCGTTACATAGAAGCAATCATGTTGATGAAGTTGTCGGTTATCGTGTTCTGCGTATTTGCAAACGACACTCTAACAACCGTGTTGCCTACTTTGAACTGGTAAGGATTTTTAATCTGCTCGATAAAGGACTTGATTCTTTCCTCACTCGGCAAAGAGCGATCAATCTTCACATCTCGAATATCCACCAGCTGATCAGCTGCTGTAGATTTTGTCGCTTCACTTCTTGTCATCTGCAATCACCACCTTCGATAATAATTCTTGCCAAAATCTTCCTAACTTATTCAGGGGGAATCTCATCGGCAAAAGGATAGGCAGACCCACCGGAGCAGGTCTGCCCATAGTTTTCACTGACAAGAGGATGTATTCAAATCCAAACTGACAAGCAACGCTCTATTGATACCGAACATCTCTTTACGGGTAACTCTGCCCAGGTATCTTTCAATTCGCTGCTTATCAATGGTTCTGATCTGTTCCAGCAGTACCATGGAAGGTCTGCTGAGAGCCGGGTTATCTCTAATCAGATAATGGGTTGGTTGTTTTGTCTTTTTTCTGGTCTTGGCTGTGACGGTTGCCACAACCAAAGTAGGGGCGTGCCTGTTGCCGGTATTGTTCTGTATAACAACCACCGGACGAATACCGCCTTGTTCAGAACCACAGAATGGAGACAGGTCAGCCAAATATATATCGCCACGGCGATACTCCCAGTTTTTATTCATCACCTGTTAGCCCTCCTTTCATCGGCTTATGTAAGAGGGGCAGAGACTGCCCCTTTGTGTTTACTATGTCGTTCCCATATTTGTCCTCAACACCCCTGGGAGACAGAGCCGAAACCCTGTCGGGAAATCATCAAACGGTCGGCTGCTGACCGACTCCATAGGAATCTAACCTCCCCGTGGTTCTCACCGGGCTGCCCCCATTGCGTGATCCCCATTCCCTAAAAGAGAAAAGGGGCTGTGGCTGGGCAGAAGTATCATTGTACCTGTTGCTTTCGTTGCCGTATCGGGAGCAACCCGATATTTACAAGCCGATGGTTCTCGCTCGTGCCACGAGGAAGGACAGACAAAAAAACAAGTGGCTCTATCTCCTGAGTAGCAGATCATGGCGTATCGCTGATGTGGCTGATGCTTTCGCACCGACAACAGGAATGTATCTGATGAATGACTATTTAATTTTCAAGGAACAATCAGCCGTTTTCTTTGGCTGTATCTAAATTGTACTGGTTTTGGATTTGGTTTTTTATGGACAATTAGTGCAAGTCGGGCTTTGCAACTAACACAATTCGTGCAAGTCAGAGGATAATCTCTTTGAGTTCCTTGAATTTCTGCTCTAACTCTGCAATCTTTTGTTCAGCTTGATTTTTGCAAACCAGATCTTCGTGTTTTGATGGTTCTGCCATTGGCTCAATCCCTAAAGCTAAATAATCCAGCGTAGTATCAAAAAAAGCCTTCATCTCCACAAGCAGATCAATCGACGCTGCTCTGGAGCCACTCTCTACCTTTGCCAGCAGACTGTAACTAATACTCAACTTTTCTGCGAGTTGCTCTTGTGTCAATCCTTCTTTCTTTCGCAAATTAGCAATTCTCTTTCCGCTTTCTTTTTGGTCGTAATACATACCGTTTCCTCCTTGACAGCACAAAAAAAGAACCGGAGAATAATCTCTGGTTCCTTCTTGTGCTAATGTCCGGGAGAGGGCAGTAAAAAAGCCCCGTGCCAAAACGGCACGAGGCAATCTTTGTATTTATGTATCTTTGATAAACTGCTATCCCCCAGCATACCAAGGATACCACTTGACGGGTCGGACTTTCAGTAGGGAAACTGTCGGACTTTCGTCGGATTTATGTCGGACCATTTATGGACTATAACTCGCTTCATCAAATGTATCTGATAAATCTTCCTCGCAACCCACAAGGAATTGTTTCAGTTTGGGAATGCTGCTTCCCCAGAGTGATAAACCGAACAGCATAATTGCTTCTTTCTTACGGTCATAGAACGTGCTTCGTTCCATATTCAACAACTCCAATAATTCAGATTCTCGATATTTGAAGCAGGTGAGATAGCACTTCGATAAAATCTCACAGTACAGATCTCCTCTGTTCGGATAATCCCTAACACGAAGCATTGTATTTTCGACAAGTTCGATGATCCACTTCGTCTCAAAAAGCGAACGGATGCGTTCCTCGAAGCGTTCCCTTGCTTCATCCGGAGCAAAGGTCTCTAAGTAAATTAAAGCACTATCCAAATTAGAGCCACAGTAACAAATCAATTCGTCATGTACCTCATCAGCTCTGCCAACTGTTGACCAGCAGACATCTCGATAAATGGACAAAATAAGTTTTGCTCGTTCATACAGAACTTTTTCGTCAACCTGTTGCATTCTGCACAGCATACGAATACTATTCAAAGCATGAGCGTTGTTTCTACCCATACACATTCTCCTTCCGCATTACACCATAGATTCAAATTCCTTTCTAAGCCAGGCTTCCAACCAAAGGGAAAGAAAAATCAGATACCCGGCAAGATACCTATCGAAAATTGCATATTTTCAAATAGAATCGTAAATTATAGCACCGGAAGTTCTTGACTTCTATTAACTTCCGATATATAATTAAACCGAAGTTAAACTTCCGATTTCATTATTCATTATATCATGTTTCGGAAGTTTGTCAACAGATAATCGGAAGTTATGAAACAATTATTTTGTGAAAGGACGGGTACGACAATGACTTTTGGAGAAAAATTAAAAGAAGCTCGCTTAGCGTTGAACCTCTCTCAAACCGAACTCTCTCAGATGACTGGCATTTCTGAAAGATCGCTATATACTTATGAACAGTTGGGGACAATTCCTCGTAAGAGTAATATAAGAAAACTGGCTGAAGCCCTGCACATTTCCGTATCTTATCTTCTCGATGAAGATGAAACTGATACACAGAGCCATATTGATGAAGATATGTTTATCGCAGATGCAAAGGAAAAATTTGGTGCCAAAGGTGCAAAAGAAGCACAGGAGGTTCTCGGCAGAGTAAGCTCTTTATTTGCCGGTGGTGATTTGGATGACGATGCAAAAGACGTGTTCTTTCAGGCATTGATGACTGTATATATGGACTCCAAAAAAACTGCTCAGGAGAAGTTTACGCCAAAGAAATACAGAAAACACAAGGATAAGACCTAATTATTGGACACGTCCCATACTATAATTACTTTTGAATAGGTATATTCGTATTTTCTGCACCTGTTTCGGAGGTGATGAAATTGAGAACAGCAATACACATCGCAGAAACCGTTGAGAAATTGGTTAAAAAATATGACACCAGAGACCCATATGAGCTATGCCGATTATTGGGAATTAAAATACATTTCCTGGATATGAACAAAAAACTGAAAGGCTTCTTTTTTTATCAATCCCGTCAAAAGAACATTGTCGTTGATAATAATGTAAACGCCGTATTGGAACGTATTTTGGTTGCCCATGAGCTTGGTCACGCTGTCCTTCATACAAAAATAGCCATGATGAAAGGCTTTCAGGAGATGGAGATGTTTGACAGTAGCTCCAAAGAAGAAGATGAAGCTAACTTTTTTGCAGCAGAATTGTTGTTGGAGGATGAACGGGTCCTTTCGTGTCTATCAGAGCATTCATTTTTTGAAGCAGCACGAATGTTGTATGTACCGGCAGCTCTACTGGATTACAAATTCAGCTTGCTTCACGAAAAGGGAGAGCTGGTAAATCCCATGTACATTCGCAAATCCAATTTTCTTAAAACCGACCTAAACGATTATGATCCAGGTATTGATTTTGATTATGAATGACCTTCCTAAACACACAGGATGGTGCTGGAAGTAATGACCAAATTTGATTTTGCCCAGACGAAAAGAGGAAGTCCAACCACTATGATGCTTACTACATCGTTGTGGTTGGACTTCCTTGTTATCATAGAGCAGTTCTTCAATATTCGCCTGTAATATATTCTGCCAAAGAACTGCAAATTCTACGGCACATGGAGCCTGAAGCTGTCTGATATAGTTCCCCGGAAGGTGATTGCCAAATTACTATCTCATCAATATTTGTTTCTTCAACAACATACCAAGAGCAGGCATTAGGAAGTAATTCTCTCTGAGACAGAGATACATCTACAACATTTAATCGTGAAGATTTACAGATACCAGTTAATTCATGTCCGTCAAAACAGGCAAGGCCAATCTCCTTAAGATATAGTCTGTAATCAGAAGCAAACTTCACGCCGAGATGTTCCTCTGCGTCTTGGATTTCATCCTCAGTTCTTCCAGTTCCCCCAATATAATCTGGTGCATTTTTTAGAATCTCAATTATATTACTCATATATTATACACCTCCATTTCCAAACACATGATTACCAACATATTGCCAAAATTCTTTTCTTGTATTTCCAAAACCAGATCTGTCAATTTCGGACGCTTTATCAGCGATGTTAAGTATAGTTGAATTCCCTTGGTGTTGAGCTTCTGTCAGAACAGCTAATGTGCCGTCAGCTTTTTGCCCGATGTGATGCAGTTGATAAGCTTTTCCAGTTGCAGGGTCTAAAGGAGCATATCCTTTTTGCATACGCACCAGGTTAGTAACCTCGGTTCCGTCAGGAAGCTGGCTCACATAGTTTAGATCGATGTTCTGCACAAGTGCAACTCGACCATTTACCATTACTGGTTTCAACCCGGCTTCTTTGTAAACGAGGTATTCATCCATGCTGTGAAGCTGAGAAATGACATCCATTGGCAGATTAGAGTCAGCCTGAATAATTGCTGCTTCATTCATAGTCAGACCACTCTTTGTAGCTGACTTCAACAGGAATGTTTCACTACCGCCTCCGATAACAGCACCGCTGATTGCGCCCCACTTGAAGCCTTCAGTTGCTCCAAGTGCAGCTGCTTCCAGCGCTTCTTCAAAATCACCAGTTTCGAGACCTCTTACAACACCTGCGGAAATCCCGCCAAAGGCTGCGGAAGAAATCGCTACGGTTTTTGCCGTCGTTGCAGAGGCCGCAAAGATCATACTTACAGCTGGCGCTCCGACACCTGCGGACACAATGGATACTGTTACGCAGACAAGAATAACCCCCGTACCGATGGCAACATTCTTGAGCATTGTTTCAGTAGCATTATCATCTATAGCTTGAAGTTCCTGAACAGTGGTGTTTCCATCATCGCCCAGAGTGAAGATATAGCGTGAACCTTGGAACACCTCATCCAACTCAGCAAGAGTATAACCGAAGTACACATTGGCCTGCGAATTGAAAGCAACCTCTTCCAGGTATTCTTTCGAGATATAAACCGCACTAACATTTTCTACGACATATTCTTCGCTGTTCAAAGCCTGAACGGTTTCTCTATACACAAGGTTTTCAACCTGGAGAAGTAGGTTCTCATCGCTTAGAGAATCAAAATCGGGCTGATCGTCAAGCCATTCAACCGGCACAGATACAACCCCGGTAATAGGATCACTTGTTGGATTTGTAGACTGTGATTGAGTCTGGGACTGAGAACAACCAGTCAAAATCATTGTAAAAGCAAGGAGGAGGGCAACTATGCGTTTCATTCTTCCGTACCTCCTTCAATATTTCCTATGTCATCTACAGACACAGAGTTTGTTCTTTTCTTATTCTTAGCCATCATAGCAACAACGACAATGACACAGATTATGGCTATTCCAACAACAGAGATAACAGGGAAACCGCCTGTCGGCTCCTTGGTCACAGTTGTTTCATCGTTTTTTTCTGCTGTTGGTTCAGATGTGGTTGTCGATTCGGCTACATCATTACGTTCCGATGCGGTTTGTGCGATAGATGCCAGCTGTATGTTACCATCATCAGTTATAGTAGCTCCTTGATCTACCAGACTGTTGATTTCAGGGATTGAAAGACCTGTTGTCATATACGCTCTCAGCACATTGTTTGTACCCACATAAATCTTCTTGACCGTAAATTGACCGGTATATTCGTTAGTTACCGTAATGGTGTAGATACCATCGTCGGTATATTCCGCACCATCTCGTGCAGGGCCGTTAAAACGGGTATCTTCAACAAGGCCATCTGCACTTTCGGCCAGCATTTCTCTTTTCAGATTCACCTTCAGATACCGAGACTTCGCCAGATCCAGACGGAATCCATTTTCCGTCATGGAACTGTTTGTCAACTCACTTCCGGTTGCCACATCGAAAGGATATACCATACAGTTCCCGTTACGAATAGAGAACTTGAAGAAGATTCTGTAATGTCCAATCTTATCAATCAGCTGATCGTCTGTAATTTGATAATCCAGAGCCACTTCATAGTCGCCTTCTTCAAAAAGCTGAACTTTCGTGTCCGCACCAATGGAAGTGTTTGCTTCCAAATAGTTTGTGTAGATGGTAGGCTCTGCCTTTACATTATTGTGGTCTGTATAGCGGATAATCAGCGTACCACGACCGAAATCCATGGTAGGTGTTTCAAAATACTGGTCGCTTCCAGTCCCATCGACAGTAATGGAAAGTTTCTCATTTCCATTCAGTTTATTGATGTCCTGATTCAGGCGGAACCAAAGCGTCACTTTGTCACCAACATTTTTCAGGAATACCATATTTCCGTCAGAACCTTTGACTTCATCGGTATATCCACTCACAAAGAAATTGCCGAGATCCCAACCATAGTGTGCATCATCCTTGGTAATAGTTTCTTCACCAGAATAGCTGTCAAAATCAGCCACTCGCACCTTGGAACCAAGATTGTATGTTTCATTAGATGCTCCGGCATTTGCGCTGCTGGTATCAGTATAAGCGTAGAACTCATATACTTCAGCACACTTTTTATAATCGAACTTATCTGTATTGATAAACAGGATGTTGCTATCCTCAGTTCTGATACGCAGTTTGTAGGCTACAACTAATCTGTAGTAGCAACCATTGATTAGCTGAACATCATTAGTTTCATAGATAGATTCTGTCCTGATCGGAGTCTTGTTAAACGCATCGGTCATACTTATAACATCGACCCAGTTCAATCTATCTGTCGAAGTTTGCAGAATGATAGCGCCCTTGAGAATATTTTCGCTCAGCTTCAGACCATCGAGTTTTTTGCTCTTGTCTTCAATCAGATGCCAAGAATCCTCGTCAGCATTGAGAAGTGTATCTCCGTAATTATAGAAGAACTTCAAATTGCCCTCAGTTACTTCATACGCAGGAACACCATTCTTTGTTGTCAAATCAGATACTTCTCCGCTGATCGAGAATGTACCGTATGTATCAGCATTCTCTGAAGAAACAGAATCTTTACTGTCGGAGAACTCATAATGGCTGTCCTTGCCAAATTCATAAACTTGTCCAGGCACTTCCGTTTTAGCCGGGGCTGCAAATGCAGTAAGCGTGAAAGTGCTGAATACAAAAATTGTTGCCAACATTATGGCTACGGTACGCTTAATACCTGTAGGTATTGAATCTTTCGTACTCATATCTCTTTTCCTCCTATGCTCCATTTTGTTTTCGCAAAACCTCCTCATAACAGGCGTTGTAAATTTTGCGAATGTTTCTAACTGAGCATATATCCGACCTTATTTACACCGATTACACCACGGCGAACCATCTTAATATCAATAGTCTCATACCGTGCCTTTTGAATAGTGTTATGTACCTGAGACTTTGGAATAACTGCACGAGGGATCGTAGCTCTCGGAATCTGAATTGTATCAATGCCCATTTCGGACAAAATTTCCTCTGGCAATTCATAATTCTGGTCTACCAAACCGAAGCAGGTGAAACCGGAATCTACGCAGAAAGAAATCAATCTGTTTTTACCGATGTTGTATGCAACTGCAAAGGCAGATCCCAACAGACTACCAATCAAATAGCCAATACCAGGAAGCTGGAAACCCAATGTCTGACCAATAACTCCGCCAATATGAGTACCGGCGACAAAACCTGCGGAAATGACTACGCTATCCACAAAGGCAGCTCCCATCTGCCTTGATGTAATTTTACCGGCAGCTACCAGAACACTATTTTTTAGCGTTTCAATCACAATGGCTACAACAGTACCCAGAGCAGTGGAATTTACACCTTTCAGGGCTTCTCCCAATAGCCCCTTTTCGCAAGCAATGTAAAGCGCACATGAAACAGAACCTCTCAAGAATCCCTCAGCTCCTGCGGAAATAGCTTTGGTTCCCATTCGTCTGACTTGCATCAGATCAATCTGTCCAGTCTTTATCAGATAGTCCAAAGCCTTATACATTTCAGGAGCCAACTGCAATGCTACTGTAATAGCGGCTGTTGTCATACCAGCTTTCGCTGCCTGCTTAATCAAGTACTCAGTCTTGATTGCGGTAGAAACACTTTCGCCAAAGTTCTCAGGTGCAAATTCATCACGCTTGACCTGACGAGCCATTTCCAGATCATTTTCCTTAGTGAGTGGAACAGATTCAATTCCTTCACCATCACTTACTCTATCTGTGAAATGACGACCCGCTTCACGATAAGATTCAGAAATCTCTGGACGAATAGGCTCATTTCTCAAAGCCTGTCTGTTTGCGGTTTCAAGCGCACCCTCCATGTGATCGGTAGGTATCAAGCGTTCCTGCCCTTGGTATTTAGGTCTCCCCAGATCTCTCGCATATTGAGCTTGTGCGATAGCGCTTGCTTCGGGGTTTTTCATATATTTTGAACTGTAGTCAGTACCAAAGTTTGTTCTGATGTCAACTGAACCGTAATCAATACGGCCTTCAACATCAACCCATGCACGATGTGCAGAGCCGGCGGCTATGGCATCCACATTAAATGTGTCAGCGTGCCATACCTCTGCTAAATAGCCACCCAGAACAGCGTCTGTCTGATTGCTTTTCATTGCAACAATATCTTTAGCAAGCTGTTCAATGGCTTCATTTACTTGTGCTACATACTGACTTCCAGCATGGGCGGCAACATCAGCACCAATTAAGTGCGCCGAAAAATCCCATCCTCTCTGCAAATCATTTTTTTCATTCATAGTGCTTCTCCATTATGCCTGAATAAAGGCTTCAAGATCCTTGTTGTATAGGTTGATAACACCGAAAATGAGCATCTGCTGAACAAGAGCTTTTTTATTACTGAAGGTATCTTTTGCAGTATCGGCTACATTGGCACCGATTGCAGAGAACATACCTTTCACATTGAGTTTACCATCCTCTTTCTTGACGGAAATCTTATGGCTTTCAGTCGCTTTGATTGCTGTCTTGACCGATGCAGGTGCAGGAAGCAATCCCAAGTCAGTGACAAAGGAAGCGTATTCTTCTCGTGACTTCATTCCCTTAGGATCAGCTGTCAGAACAGCTTGGTTGCCTGCCCAACCGTACTTTATGCCATACTGGTCGAACTTAACATCAATCACCGGCACGAGCTTATCTGTTCCCTTGATGTCTCCAAGGAATAATACTTTAGCAGTGATATTTCCGGTTTTCTTTTGCTCCAACCAGACCTTTTCCGTCCATGCAACAATCTGAACAGAGCCATCCCTTGTTCCTACGACAGCTGTTTCATCGCCGTCGTCCTTAGTTTCAATCAATTTTTTTAGCTGATTGACCAGCAATTCATCTTTATATACAACAATAAGTGTCTTCGGTTCCATGTAATACATAATGGTGTCCTCCACATATTCTATTTTTGGGTTAGCTGATAGCTAAGTTCTATCAGACTCTTTATTTCTTCTGATGGTACAGTACCATCCATAATGACACTGATCCATTTATCTTTGTTCATATGATAGGCGGGAAAGAACCCCGGTTTCATGCGAAGCGAGCCAATCAATAGCGGGTCGCATTTGATGTTTAGAACATCCACAATTCGCTCTCCGGTAAGCCCCAACTTCTTTTCGTTGAGTTCAATAACAAGTGCATACCATTTGTTATTGTGCTTATGGCGTAAAACGCAATTCCAATCATTCCACGGGTAATCCGGAGTCGTTCCGTAAGTTTTTTCTGCCCACTCAAACAATTCTTTTCGTTCCATATCCTTATTCTTCTGTTTCGCAATCTATATCATCCTCAATCCCGAACAATTCTTTGAGCTTATCAAAATTGTAGGGATAGGAGTTGCTTCCATAGTAATGTGCTGGTTTCCCTCCATTGGAATATTCAATATCCAACGACCACTGCGTTCCATCTAACACCATATAACCAAAACGCTCGGTATTGTAGCTGGGACGCCATTCCCCGATATAAAGCTCTCGGAGACCATCCAAAAACTCAGCTTTTGACATTGGATAATCTGTCGTATCCGGCAGATTAAATGGTTTCAACATCAAAGAGTGTTCAGCATCGTAATGAATATGTTCATCATCGATGGTAATAGTATAAAACTCGTATCCTCCAAAATAGCCGCCGATCTCGAACCTTATTTTCTTTATGTAGTCAATATTGTCTTGGAACTGTTGAGATTTTAACTCGGCCTGAGAGGGAGCATAAGTTGCCCCCATCTCAAGCAGAGCTTGTTTTGCTCGTTCCAAATACATTCTGGTACACCAGATACGAACGTCCTCAGTAGGATGAATCAGTGGTGCGCTACTGTATTCAGGGTGTTCCATAGTGTTTTTGAGATGTCTGATTTCATTCTTCAGCCCACGAATGGCAGAACGAATCTCTTTTTCGGATTTGCCTTTCAAATTCATTTCGTAGTAGCCCTCAGGACTAATCATCATATCGGACACCTCCATTTATTTCAAAAATTCATCTGCAATTTCATTCAGCCGTCCAGCGATTTCTTTGAAATCACAGTCCAAATTTAAGGTTCTGACAGTAATTTTGTTGCCACTCATCCAATAGGTATTGTTAGGCTGAACAGCTTCATCTGTCTGGGCATACAAAAGCATACCAGAAACCTCGTGGGGTTCATCCCCAAACTGTGCATCCTTATTCTTTACATAGGTGAATACCTGATACAAGTTGTTTGAATGAAGTGTATGTTTGTCAAACTGTACCTGTGTCGTGTGAGAGTAATACTTGGCATCAATAATTAACACCTTATTCCCACAAGACAGGGTAATGTCACTCTGCATAATCGGCAACATAGCACTACTGCAATCCTCGCCCAGAATCCACGGAATCTGAGCCGCAGATGTTTTGATTTGCGGATAGTGCCTACGATAGTATTCCAGAATGAATTTTTCGTAGAGTCTGCACATTCGCTGCTCATCGAGGAAATCCATCAGTTTTGTTGATCCGTCCGTGGTGGTTTGCAGAAGCCCTTTGATGACCATATAACAGAGTGATACTAACATTCTATACGACTGATTATTACGGTCATATCGCTGATTCCAGTTGATGCTATGGACATCCAGTAACTCTACACCATCAAAGTAGATCAGTAGCTTCTTGATTTCCTTTTTGCGTTCCTTAGATATTTTTGCTCTCAGCAGAATATCAAAGGTTGTCTTGATTATGCGGTTATTGTAGGCATTTGTCGAAAAGTCATCATAAGAACATATAAGCTGCTTTTTGCGAACTGCCATAGATTTGATCGAATCGGAAACCTCTATCTTACCCCTTGGTGAAGATAGTGCTTCTTCTGTCACAATATACTCTCGCATCAATCCTCGCTTAATCTGTACAGCGACACCTCGACATAGAATTGCAGCCAGTAGTTCGGCTGTGTTTTCAAAATCTTCCTCCAGAGCAACATCACGATAGCCCTGCTCATTCAGAACCTGAAAAGCATAGGCAAGCATATGATAGATGTTCTGGTATCGGATCATTTTATCACCTCACGCAGAGTGTTCGTCCAAGTTCTTACCTTGGTAGGTTCGTCAAACCAATACTCTTTCAGTAAAGGGATTAGCTCAAATTCCACAACAGATTTGAGCCATTCATCGTTGACTGTAACATTGGTACAGAAATAGCTGTGACCAACGCAGAACCCCTCACCGAGAGATTCATCATTGGTGATTGCTTCATTCAGCTGCTGAACGGCACTAATCAGCTTATCAAACTTCGTATTGTTCACATTCTTGCGATAAGCCCTGAACCCGGTAGAATCAAATGCAGGAAGAATATCAAAAAATGCGAAACGGCGGCGAAGTGCATAGTCCAGCATAGCCAAACTTCTGTCGGCGGTATTCATCATACCGATGATATGGACATTGCTCGGAATGGAAAATTGCTCATCTTTATAAAGTAGCTGAAGCTCTACTCCACGCTTATCACTTTCAATCAACATGAACAACTCACCGAAGATCTTACTGAGATTGCCACGGTTAATTTCGTCAATGATAAAGAAATACGGCCGATCATCGTCAGCTGCTTTTCTACAGAACTTATAGAAAACTCCCTCATGCAACTCAAATCCTGTTTGAGTAGGACGGAAACCCATGATGAAATCTTCATAGCTATAGCTTTGATGAAACTGAACCATCTTAACACGACTGGTATCTTTCTCACCCATAATAGAATAAGCCAGTCGCTTTGCTGCGTATGTTTTTCCAACACCCGGCGCACCTTGAAGAATGATGTTCTTCTTGGTCAGAAGCAAATTCACCAGAGTATTGTAGCGTTCCTCGCTCATATACACATCCTGCAAGAAATCGTCTGCGGTGTAGGAATCATAGATCACTTCTGGTTCATCAACAGGAACTACATTTTGCTCGGAATCCTCATCCACAAACAGAGCTTCCAGTTTTGCTACATAGTCAGTATAGCGAGTAATATCCGTCAGAGTCTTGGTAACAGCCTTTCCCGGATGTTCCCATTCACCTTTATGCGTCCAGTTCACTTGACGGTAATACTTGAAATCAGTAGGTTTCTTTTCATCGTAGATAAACTCTGATGTGACTACACCTCTGCCGAGTACGGTTTTAGTACCTTTCTTGGCAAAGATAATGTCGCCGGGCTTGATTTCATGAATAAACTGCCATACTTCCAAAACGGCATTTTTATATGTTGTGGTATCTCTCTCCGTACCGCAATCTTGCATCGCACTCTGCATCTGGCTCTTGCTCTCATAGAGCATAGGATCGCCAAGATAGTCACGACCAATGGTCATAATTCCGGTATTGCAGAACTCATCCCACGCATCATACGGAGAGTAAATCCAATAACGGACACCACTTTGATCGGTCAACACATCATCCGTCGTATTATTCTTAGGAATGATACCCTCAAAAATGGAATCATCGAAAGATATATCAATATCGTTCTCCATTGCGATTTTTTTACAACCACGGCAAATGCTATTGGATTTATTCCCAGACTGCTCATAATAGTATTTGACATTTTCTTGAGTAGCCTTTAGTGCATTGATCATGTGTTCCTTGCCGTAATCTGCCCCCATCTGAGTAATGAAATAGAGCGTTGTTTCGGTATTGGCTCTGCGGGTATATCTGTCTCCATTCATCATAGACGCAAACAGCATCACCGTCATTTTATGGGAAGTATTATTAAAGCATGGCACTTCCTTTACCATTGCTTCTACTGCCTGATCCGCAGTAATCTGTCCATCGTAGACCATCTTGGCATACTTATAGACCGTTTTTTCACAGTCAATCTCATAGCCCACACGCTTTACCACGCCACCATGAACGGTGTCCAGGAAGTCCTTCAGCATAGTAAGATCAGCAAAATAGGCTTTTGCACGAACTTCTGCTGTATCAGAAAGCAGGTCATTCTTTAGATAGTTGTAGATTGCCTGCCTACCAATCTCCATGGATTCATCATCAATAAGAGTTTTCCAGAAAGACGGCAAGAGGGTATTGTTCCAGATGTAAAACGCATCTGAAACATGGGTTTTAACCGTATTTTCAGCCCATTCAGGGTGCTTCTCTCGTAAATAATCTTTGTATTCTTTGCGAACCTCACTTACGGTTGCTCCAATATCCATTCATCTCACCATCCTTAATTTGCATATTTCTTGAAGTTTTCAGCCTGCTCTAAAACTTCCTTATAAACATCATCCAGAGTGACAGGAGGATAACCAAATTCGTCAAGCAGGAGAATCAGATCAACCTGAAGATTTGCTTTAATATCTTCACGAGTAGACCAGTCGGTATAGCGGGATTTATCATCCACGATAACTTTGATCCTCTTGGAGAGTTCAATCATCTTGTCATCAGGATACTCAAATTCATACTTCCTTGCGACTGCTTTCAAGATGTCGTAAAAAGCCTTCTCCTCATAATCAATACCCATTGCTTTGAAAGAGTTCTTTTCTTTTTTCAGCTCCTCCAGAAGTTGTGCAAGTTGCTCAGCAACATCGTCCAGAACCTCGTTGGCATAGGCTTCATCACGACGGCGGTTATTGTATTCGTCAACCACACGCTTGAGTCTATCAGCAAATTCAACACCCATTATCTTATTGACTTTACGGAACTCATCAATCGCCTGGGAAAGTAGTCTCTGCAAAATTTTAATCTTGGTATTAGGCAGCTGAATAGAGTTAATCTTGTCCATATATTCATCGCTGAAAATATCGACAGAAATATGTTTTCCGGTTTCAAACAGTTCTTCAATGCCATCTGACTGAATTGCTCCCTCCAGCATTTCACGAACACGAGCGTTCATCTGAGAGATGTCAGGTGCATCACCTTTTGTGAGCTTGAAAAGGATGGAGCGCACCGCACAGTAGAAGTGGATGTAGTCTTTATCCTCATCAGACAGCTTTTCACTGGAACTACAGAGATTAAAGGCTTGCTTCATTCGCTTAACCGCAGCCATAAATCGTGTCTCCAGTTCTTCGGACAGCTGAACATATTCAACTGCTCGATTCAAGCAGGCAAGCTGCTCTGCAGGGGAGCCATGGAAGTAATCGTTGCTGTTGAAGTTATGGAACATCTGGCCAAGGACTTCCAACTGATCCTTTACAATGACAACGCACTGTTCCACACCTTCAAATTCCTCGCACTCAAAGTTTGTGTACTTCTTCAAAGCAAGGTTCATGTTCTTTTTAATGCCGATATAATCGACAATTAAGCCCTTATCTTTACCCTCACAAACACGATTGACACGGGAAATGGTCTGGATTAGTGTGTGCTGCTGAATAGGCTTGTCGATATAGATAGTGTCCAATTCAGGAACATCGAAGCCGGTAAGCCACATATCCACGACAATCGCAATTTTGAAGTTAGACTTCGGATTTTTGAACTGGCGGTCAAACTCCTTGCGATCATCCTTTGTCCCCAGCATATCGAAAAGCTCTTTGTCATCATCCTTATTGCGGGTCATAACCAGCTTGAGCATTTCAATAGGTTTGAGTTCCTTCTTATCTTTTTCACTAAGCTCAACACCATCAGCAGCAACTTTTTTTACTGCCCATTCAGGTCTGAGTTCAATAAGGATTTTATATAAATCATAGGCAATATAGCGGTTCATGCAAACGAACATTGCTTTTCCGGCTACGGTTGCGCCTTCGGCTACACGGGTTTCATAGTGATTGATGAAATCTTCTGCAACGGCACGAAGTCGGTCGGGATCGCCAATAATAACCTCCATATTGGCAACAGCTTTCTGGCTTTCTTCAACTTGATGCTCATTTGCACCCAGTCGCTCACATTCTTCGTAGTATTTCTCAATTTCACGAACCTTCGCCTGGTCAAGTGTAACTCTGGCGGCACGGCCATCGTAAACCAGATTGACCGTTATGCCATCACGAACAGATTCGGTCATGGTATAAGCGTCTACCACAGGCCCGAATACTTCGATAGTTCCATCGACAGGAGTACCGGTGAAACCAACATAAGTAGCATTAGGAAGGGAGTCATGGAGATATTTTGCAAAGCCATATTTACGCTCTACGCCTGCATCCGTAATGCGAACTTTCTGGTCAAGGTTGATCTGACTTCTATGTGCTTCATCAGAAATGCAGATAACGTTGGCCCTGTCGGTCAAAAGCAGAATATCCTCGGTAAACTTCTGGATAGTAGTAAGATAAACACCGCCGCTTTCTCTACCTTGCAGTTCTTCACGCAACTTGTCACGAGATTCGATGCTGACAACAGTTTCATCACCAATATACTTCTTGGATGCGATAAACTGTTTGGACAGCTGATCGTCCAGATCGGTTCTATCTGTGATAATCAAAATGGTCGGTGAATGGAAGTGGGGGCTTTTCATCAGCATACGGGCCAGGAAAAGCATGGTGTAGCTCTTACCGCAGCCGGTTGCACCGAAGTATGTACCACCCTTACCATCACCATCGGGTCTCATGTGCGTCTTGATGTTCTCAAACAGCTTTTTTGCTGCAAAGAACTGAGGATAGCGACACACAATCTTGATGTCCTTATCGGAGCTGTCAGGGAAGTACACAAAGTCCTTCATAACTGCAAGCAGTCTGTCTTTGCGAAACAGACCCTTTACCATCGTTACAAGGGAACTGATGCCGTCCAGTTCCTTATCCTCGGAATTGATCTTTCTCCAGGCATAAAAGAAATCATACGGGCTGAAGAAAGAACCATATTTATTGTTCGCACCATCGCTGATAACGATAAATGCGTTGTATTTGAAAATCTCAGGAATATCTCTGCGGTAACGAACAGTCAACTGCTTGTATGCATCCATGATTGTGGTATTCTCTTTGACTGCACTCTTGAACTCAAGGATAACGACAGGGATACCATTAGCAAACACAATGCCATCGGGAATACGCAACTGATTGTTGATACCCTCGATTTCAAACTGGTTAACCGCTTTGAAGATATTGTTTTCGGGAGTGTCGAAATCAATAAGTTCAATGTAGATGTCCTTCTGCGTTCTATCCTCACGATTGAGAATGAAGCCGTCACAAAGCAGCTTGTAGAAAGCCTTGTTTGCTTCATATAAAGTGCCGGAAATATTACGCAACATAAGGAGGATACCATCAACCTCGCCTGGTGTGATGCCATCCTTTGCATAACGGTTATACAGATACTGTTTCAGATCCTCTTGTAGCAGCACCTCTGTTCTTTCTCTGTGTATTTGGCTTCCATTCAAATGAATGTATCCTTCATCTTTGAACAGCTCCATAATGGACATTTCTAATGCGTGTTCATTGAAGTTGGCCATTGTGTTCACTCCTTTCGGGAGGCTACTCCCATTTTTATCTCTCTGTATATATCTTAAATCATTTGCCTTCCGCAGCGGTCGCCTGAAAAGCGACGTTTATGTTAAATGATAATTTAGCGGCTTGATGTCATCATTTTTGCAACCGCAAGAGGTTTAAGTTCATTTAGTTTTCGGATTTCAAGAGTGTTGTTCTCAATTTCAATTAACAAAGGTTCGATCTTGTTACAAAAATCGTCAATAATACTCGTGTTAGGACAAATGAACTCAAAATCTAACGAGGATGCCGGCTTAACACGCATACGACTGTTTGTGGAACCCGTTGCATTGCTCACTAAGAAGTCTATAAAACTTTTTGTGTTGAACAGCAAGTAATAAAATGCTCTGTGCCTTGGCTCTTTCGGAGAAAAAACAATAAACTCTGTTGAGCAAATAGCATCTTTAAAGCAAGACATGGTTCGCCAAATTCTCTTGGTATCAGGGTTTAACTTTGAAACTAAGATCGCATTTTCAGGAACAAGATATTTGTTGCTTAAGATATTCGTAGGCATATCCATCGTTGGTAGTTTCTCGTTATCAAAAGCAGGAATACTATAATGCCATACATAATCAGCCTGTATTTTTTGAGGATTTACACTTTGCGTAGAGGTTGTCAGCTTCTTGTCGAGCGTGGTTTTCTCCCAACCGATAGGTAAACCTTCATCATCAAGCTCAAATGGCTCGTAATCAATGAACCAAGACTTGAAAATTGCCATAGCAGTAGCCGCTAAATTATCATTTATCTGCTTCTTCAAGGCTATTCGTTCCGTGATTGCCCTATA
>JAUNDE010000045.1 GCA_030526265.1 Eubacteriales bacterium
AGACTGAAAGCAAGATTACGGCATTGTACGAGAGATTGTCCCGTGACGATGACCAGGTTGGCGATAGCAACTCTATCGTGAATCAGAAAAAGTACCTTGAAAGCTATGCCCAGCAGAGAGGTTACACCAATCTCCGGCACTACACCGATGACGGTTGGAGCGGAGGTAATTTTGAAAGACCGGCATGGAAACAGTTGGTGGCAGATATTGAAGCCGGAAAAGTGGCTCATGTTCTGGTAAAGGACATGAGCCGAATCGGTCGTGATTATCTGCAAACCGGCTTTTACACTGAGGTCATGTTCCGACAGCACGGTGTTCACTTTGTTGCGATTGCCAACAGCGTGGACAGTGATGATCAGAACACCAATGAGTTTGCGCCATTTCTCAATATCATGAACGAATGGTATTTGCGAGATTTGAGCCGCAAGCAGAAAACAGCTATCCGTGTCAAGGGCGAATCCGGCAAACCGACCACTACGAGAGCAATCTACGGATACAAGAAAGACCCCAACGATAAGCACAAGTGGCTCATCGACGAGGAGGCCGCTGCCGTTGTCCGTAGAATTTATCGCTTGACTATTGAGGGAGTTGGGCCGTATGAAATTGCCCGTATCCTGTATAAAGATCAGGTGGATATGCCCGCTGTTTACTTTGCCAAAAGGAACCTTGGTGTATGGAAAAGCAAAGAGGATTTCCCAACGCCCTATAACTGGAGCGGATATGTTGTCGGAGAGATACTTTCCAAGCCCGAATATATGGGTGATACGGTCAACTTTCGCTCTCACAAGGAATCCTACAAGGATAAGAATTGTGTTCCAAATGACCCCGACAAGTGGATGATTTTTAAGGATACCCATGAAGCCATTGTAGATCGTGAAACTTGGGAATTGGCACAAAAGCTTCGGAAAACTCCACGCCGTATCGATACTCTGGGAGAAGCTAATCCCTTAACTGGACTTTTGTTCTGCGCTGAGTGTGGGGCGAAGATGTATAATCAGCGTTCCAGAGGCGGCACAGATAAGAAGCCCTATCCCTATGATTATTTCGACTGTTCTTCCTACAAGTTGGGCAGACAGCATCACACCAAAGAGTGTTGTAGCCACCACATCACCACCAAGGCTTTGAGATCGTTGTTGTTGAATACTATCCAGACGGTCAGCACCTATGCCATTTCCAACCAAGAGGAATTTGCCGCAAAGGTGCGAGCCGCATCGCAGATCAGACAAAAGGAAGCTGCTAAGGACACCAAACGCAAGCTGAACAAAGACCGCAAGCGCATTACTGAGCTTGATAATATCATTAAAAAGCTGTACGAATCCTTTGCCACCGGACGCATCAACGATGAACGCTTTGACAGTCTGCTTGCCGATTATGAAGCAGAGCAGAAAGAATTGCAGGCATCGGTAAAAGCTGCAGAGGAACATCTTTCTTCCTTTGAAGAAGATACCATTCGTGTGGAGCAGTTCATGGAGCTTGCCAAGCGGTACACCGATTTTTCGGAACTGACCACTCCGATGATCAATGAGTTTATCGACAAAATCATTGTCCACGCCCCCGAAAAGGTGGACGGCGACAGAGTGCAAGAGGTTGAAATCTATCTGAAATTTATCGGACAGTTTGATCTTCCCGAACCTGTACTGACACCGGAAGAACTGGAACGGGAGGAATATCTCCGCCGCCAGAGAATCCGCAGCTGGGAGCGCTATCAAAAGCTCAAGTCCGGGGAAATCGAAGTCGGTAAACCGTTTGCAATCGTATGTAAGTGCTGTGGCAAAGCCTTCGAATCCAAGCGTTCCAATGCACTGTTCTGTACTCCGAATTGTCGGCAGCGTTTTTACAGGCAGGAGGCTAAAGCAGAACGAGAATCGGCAAAAGAGCAAGCTGGCACAATAATGGTAGCGGAGGTTCCTACAACTGATCCTGAACAGGGAGAAAAAACCGCATAAAGGTTCAAATACCGCAAGTGGACATTTTGACCACTTGTGGTATTTCTGTTTCATGTGCTCCCAGCCACCAAAACCATCCATTATTTTTGTATCGTCGCTATGCGGCAGAAAGGAACCAATATGAATTTTATGAACAACTACAACGCAACCCCTAATCCTATTATCATTGGTATTGATCACGGCTACGGCAATATCAAGACTGCCCATTGCTGTTTCAAAACGGGCGTTGCGGCTTATGACAAAGAGCCAACCTTCAAGAGCAATCTGCTTGTCTATGAGGGCAGATACTATCTCATCGGGGAGGAACACAAGGAATTTATCTCCGACAAGATGACCGACAACGACTACTATATCCTCACCCTTGCCGCCGTTGCCAGAGAACTGAATATCCGCAGACTGACCTCCGCCCGTGTCCACCTTGCTGCCGGACTTCCCCTGACCTGGGTATCCGAGCAAAAGGACAGCTTCAGAGCATATCTGCTTCAGAACGAAAGCGTTGACTTTACGTTCCGTGGCGTGGAGTATCATGTGGAATTTGTAGGCGCAGAGATTTTCCCGCAGGGTTTTTCTGCTGTGGCAGACCGGCTCCGTGAGTTCAAGGGTATCAATATGCTCTGCGACATTGGCAATGGCACCATGAATGTCATGTATATCAACGAATGCCGCCCGCTGGCGAAGAAGTGTTTTACCGAAAAGTACGGCACCAATCAGTGTATGCTTGCTGTGCGTGAAAATCTGATGAAGCAGTTTGGCGTATCGGTGGATGAAACTGTCCTTGATCGGGTAATCCGTCATGGCACAGCCGACATCAGCCAGCGTTATCTGACCGCCATCCGGGATACGGCAACCGAGTACGCCGAAGGTATCTTCCGCAGACTGCGAGAACACGAGTATGACCCGGAGCTGATGCGTCTGTATGTGGTCGGCGGTGGAAGCTGTATTCTCAAAAACTTCGGCAGCTACGACAAAGACCGTGTGACCATCAACGATGATATTTGCGCCACCGCAAAGGGCTACGAACTGCTTGCCGAGCAGAAGTTCCATAGGAAAGGCGGTATCGTATGAAGCAAATCTACACGACCACTCTGCGCCTGAACCTTGCAGACGAGGATGACCGCAGGGCTTTTGAGTATTTACAGACGATGGACAAAAAGCAATATCGCTCTTACAGCAAAGCGATAGTCGCTGCTGTGAATGACCATTTTGAACGGCAGGAACGCCTTGCCGCTGACCCCTATCTGGAAACCCGTGAGAAAGAGGACTCTTTTCTTCGGCGGGTAAGAGAAACAATCGAACAGGGCTTGCGAACTGCCCCATCACCGATGCTCCAATTTGCACAACCTGCACCGCAACCGGCAGCACCAGAGCCGGATGACGAGGAACTTTCCGCAGCGTTGGACTTTGCGGACAGCTTCTGATATTACTTTTGCCCCTGCCTGGTATTACTGCAATACCAGGCAGGGGCATTTTTGCTACCACAATGATTTTGCAACGGATACCGCTGCCATCGTAATACCAACCGGGCGGATATTTAGTATCTGTCTACTATCAGACAAAACCGTTTTTACTACCACAGGAGGAATTACCTATGACCGAAGATGAAAAGAAACTGCTGCAAGCCAAGCACAGATTGGAAGAAGCCGAAATGCGTGACCGCCAAAAGGAACGAAAGGCACGGACACGGCGGCTGATCCAGGAGGGGGCGATACTGGAAAAAGCCTTTCCGCAGGCTGCTAAGATGAACCTGGAAGAACTGGAGGACTTTTTATATGGGATTTTACGAAAGAATTGATGCGAGGGGCGTTTGGGAAACCGGGCGTCCCATTTCTTTAGTCCCGAAGGGCGCACTTACTCACCACCCACGAAGTGGGCGGTGGTATTGCCTACGGCAACCGTGCGCTCTGCGAGGCGGATGCGGCTCCTGCGGGAGCCTTATGTCCAATGCCACATCACATCCGTGCTGCTGTCATTGGCCACGCAGTCGGCTGATTGTTTCGCTTCACAGCAAAACAAGGTGCAGAACAAAATCGTTCTGCACCCATGCCGACTGCCCGCATAAAGCTGTCACCGGCAGCTTTATTTGCGGTTATGGGTATCGCTTTCCGCAATACCCATTTTCTTTTTGCGAAAAAGAAACAAAAAGCCAAGAACGAAAGGACGGTGAGAACGAATGGCGATTTACCACTTGGAAGCCAAGGTGGTCAGCCGGGGTACGGGACGGTCTGCCGTGGCAGCTTCCGCTTATCTGAGCTGCACCAATATCCTCAATGATTACGATGGCGTAAGACACGATTTTACCCGTAAAAAAGGGCTTGTATGGCGGGAGGTGTTTCTGCCGGAATATGCTCCTCCCGAATGGAAAGACCGGGGCGTACTTTGGAACGCCGTGGAGGAAAACGAGAAAACAAAGGACAGCCGCCTTGCCCGTGAGTTCGTTCCTGCTCTCCCCATTGAGCTGACACCGGCACAATGGCAGGAGCTTTTATCTGATTTCATTCAGAACAGCTTCGTTGCCGAGGGAATGTGCGCTGACGTAGCAATTCACGATCCGAACCCGCCCGGCCATAATCCACACGCCCATATTATGCTGACGGTGCGCCCATTGGATGAGCAGGGCAACTGGCAGTACAAAACCGAGAAAGAATATCTCTGTGTTAAGGACGGCGAGGAACGGGGCTTTACTGCCGCCGAGTTTAAGATAGCACAGAAAGATGGATGGGAAAAGCAGTATCCGTATAAGGTAGGTCGCAAGAAAGTGTATATGCCACCCTCCGAAGCCGAGAAACAGGGATTGGAGCGAGCCAGCAAACACCCCAAAAGCACCAAGTTCGGCAGGCAGAATCCCATCTCCGAGCGTTGGAACAGCGAAGAACAGCTTGTGGTTTGGCGCAAAGCGTGGGCAGATGTGACCAACCGCTATTTGGAGCGATATGGTCACGATGCCCGTATCGACCACCGTAGCCATGCAGATAGGGGCTTAACCGAGCAGCCTACCATCCATGAGGGTGTAGTTGCCCGTGCGTTGGAAGCCAAAGGTATTATCTCTGACCGCTGTGAACTGAACCGACAGATCAAGGCAGACAATGCTTTGCTCCGTGAACTGAAAGCATCTGTCAAAAAGCTGATAGACACAGTGAAGAATACCATCCCTACCCTTGCGGAAGCTATGGAATCCCTGCGTGGAAAGATGATTTTTTTTTGCTATCAGCTTGGGTATATCCGCAAAGGCAAGAACAGTATGAGCAAATATGTGGATACGGCAGGTCCCATTCTGGAGCGCTACGACGAGCTAAAGCAGGAAATCAAAGAAAAGAGCAGAGAGCAGAAATCCCTGCACTCCGAAAAGAAAGATACCTCTGTTTTTAATGTCAAAAAGCAGATGGAACTTTCTCAGCGCATCACGGAGCTGACGGAAGATTTGGAGGAGCTGCGTTCCGAGCGAACCATGCTTTTGAACCAACTGGACTGCGCTGATGATAAAGAAGTCAGGAAAGTAAAAACCAGCGTATCCAACATGAAGGATTCGCTGAAAGATCTGGACGCCAAGGAGGAACAATTCGCTGCCGAGCTGGATGCGGCGCAGAAAGAATTTGTTGCCTTACAGGAACAGGCAGCAGACTTTGACCCCATCGAGCTGTACGATGCACGACAGGCCATCCGTCCGGAAATGGAGCAGGACGCTGTTCACAAGTTGCAGAAACAATATGCCGATAAGTATAGCCATCTGACCATGGTTGATGGCAAGCGTGAAGTTTCTCTCATGCTGGACGAATATGCCGAGGGTCAGGAAATTCAGCAAATGAAACGAGAACAGCAACGCAGGCTCCAACGAGAAAACAAGCAGTCCCAGCCCAAGAAAAGGCGGGACGCTTGGGAGCGTTAACAAAATCAGCGGGAGTGCATTTTTACGATGCGCTCCCGCTTTTTTGCTTTATATGGTAGCTATTCTCATATGTGAATATTATAATTGTTTCCACGTTCTTTTGCTAAACAGAATAAGAACAGGCAGAATTTCCAACCTGCCGAGCATCATAGTAAAGGTCAGAACGATTTTTGAAAATCCATTGTAGCCTGCGAAGTTGGAATACGGTCCCACCGCTTCAAATGCCGGTCCAACATTGGATATACAAGTAAGAACGGCAGAAAAGTTGCTGAAGAAACCATGCTCCACATCATATGTACCAGCATCCGATATTATTGTTATGATCTGACCGTTGATAGGGTCAAAGGCCAGTAGAAACAAGGCAGTCAGAAAAATGAAAAAATATAACGTGATGAAGGCAAAAACATCATTTATCGTTTTCGATTCCAGCGTTTTTCCTTCAAAGGTTGATTTAGCCACATATCGAGGACTGATAAGCTTTCTGACATTGATAAAAGCCCCTTTTATGGCTATAACGATTCTGGATACCTTGATTCCGCCAGCGGTAGAACCTGCCATGGCGCCGATAAACATGACAAGCACCAAGGTAGTCGTAGCAAGCATCGGCCACACATGGTAATCTGTTGTGGTATAACCAGCCGTTGTCATCAGAGAGGCCACCTGGAACAGCGAATGGCGAAATGCCTCCTCTGTTGTATAGATTTGTGGATAGGACTCAAAACGCCATATAAGACTGCTAAATACAAAAGTAACCGCCGTTGCTATGATCAGAAAATAGCTCTTGAACTCTTCACTTCTCAAGACATCTTTGATTTTGCCGATCAACATCAGATAATACAAGCTGAAATTGCATCCGAACAGAATCAGGAAAATCGACATCACATACTGGGAGAATGGGTGGAACAGTTCCATACTTCCGGGAATAAATCCGAAACCTCCTGTGCCTGCACAGCCAAAGGTTGCCAGCAGGCTGAAGAAAAACTTTTCGTTCTCATATCCAGGAATTGGCTTATCCAGCATGAGCAAAACAACTTCCAGAACAGTCATACCCAAATAAATCAGATAAAGGATTCTTGTTGTTACTTTCATTTTGGATACGAGTTTGCCGACCTGCGGCCCGGGGCTCTCTGCACGGAGCAGATACATCGAAAAGCCTTCGTTGCTTTCCGGGATAAAAATTAAAACAAATACAAGGATACCCATACCGCCGATCCAATGAGAAAAGCTTCTCCAAAAAAGTGTGGAATGGGAAATCGCAGTAATATCAGTGATCACGCTGGAACCTGTCGTTGTAAAGCCGGACATCATCTCAAAACAGGCATCAACATAGTTTGGAATGTCACCGTTGATCACAAAGGGAATTGCTCCGAACAACGTCATTATAATCCAGACCAAAGCGGTCAGAGCAAAACCCTCTTTCTGATAGAGGCTATTTCGTTCTGGTTTTGGTGTCTGTAACAGTAGCCCCAAAGCAAACAAAACAACAATCGGGATTAAGAAAGCAAGTATATGTATCAGGGACTCCTTATAAACCAGCCCTACAACAAGAGGCGCTACCATTAAAACGCCCTCAAGAACCATGATCTTGCCCAAAATTACCCCAAGTTTTTTATAGTTCATTACGCCACCTTATTCAAAAACATCTGACAGGTCATCGAAGTTTTTATGCGTTGTTACAACTACGACATGATCGCCAAGTTGAATCATTGAGTTGCCATTGGGGATGAGTACCTCATTATTTCTGATGATACAGGCAACCAGACAGTTTTTCTTAATCGTCAAGTCCTTCAAAGGTCTGTTGTAAATTGGTTCAGGAGTCTTGGCCGCAAATTCCAATGCCTCCACCTGACCATTGACCAATCGATACAATGTCAAAACATTACTACCCCTGGTGTTCGCAAGAGCACGGACATAACTGATAACCCTGCTGGACACTATGCTCTTCGGTGACACGTTATTATCGATGCCAAGCTCATCGAGCATGCCAAAGAGGTCATCGCTTTGAATTTGTGTGATCGCCTTTTTAACTTTCTTCTTGTTGGCAAACATGGATACGATCATATTCTCTTCATCGTTATTTGTGAGCGCAATGAAGGCATCCATAACCTCAATGCCTTCTTCTACCAACAAATCATGCCGTGTGCCGTTTCCACAGAGAACTGTCACACAGGGCAGGACATTTGCCAATTCATCTGCCCTGGCTTCATTTTCTTCAATCAACTTGACCACATATTTCTTTTTCGAGAGCATGTCTGCCAGATAGAAACCGGTCCTACCTCCGCCAACGATCATGATATTCTTAAAAGGTGATTTCACAAGATTAGCTTCCCTTAGAAATTCACCCAGCTTCTTGGTATCAGCAGTAAAATGAATCTTATCTCCCTCCTGAATTGTAAAACTGCCGGAGGGAATGATCACCGTATCACCTCGTTGTACAGCGCAGATAAGGACCTTTGAGGTCAGCTTTCTACCAAGGGAAGTCAGGCTTTCGCCTATCAGGGGACAGCCTGTTTCGGCGATAATCTCAACCAGCAGTACCTTTCCTTCTGCAAAACGATCAATTCTGGTAACGGATGGAAGATTGATAATGTTGAATATTTCGTCCGCAGTTTCACGCTCTGGATTGACAACCATGGAAATACCGAGGTCATCCTTCATTTCTGCGATTTGTTTTCTGTATGCGGGATTTCTAACACGGGCAACTGTGTTCTTAACCCCAAGCCTTTTCGCAACAAGGCAGGCAAATACATTCAGCTCATCATTTCGTGTTAGCGTTATGACCACGTCAGCATCTTGGGTATTTGCCTCGTTTTGAATATCCATGCAGGCACCGTTTCCAACCACCCCGAACACATCGTATTTCTCTATTAATTTTTCAATCAGTTCTTTGTTTTCATCTATAATGGTGATGGTGTGATCTTCCGCAGAAAGATTTCTTAATACTGTTCTTCCAATCGTGCCAAGACCGATGATGACAATTCTCATTTTTCATTCTCCTGTAGCTGTAGATGGGCGACCTGCTGGCTTGTTCTGTTCCAGTATTAATCCACCCGGGTGATGCTGATTTACTATTATTGCGTGCGCCATCTGATTATTTCCATCAATATCTTCCAATTACGGAGAATAATCTCATCAATTAGATGCCGTAGAAAAACCAAATGTAAATATAGGCGGGAATGATTGCCGCCAGGGTGAACGGAATACCGATTTTGAAGAAGTCGGCATTTTTTACGGTATAGCCTTCTCTGCGGAGGATACCGATGCCCGTGATATTGGCGGAAGCACCAATTGGGGTGCAGTTTCCGCCAAGGGTAGCGCCGGATAGCAGGCCAAAATACAACAGCGTTGGATCAAGCTGCAATGCATCTGCCAGACCTGCGATCACTGGGATCATGGTAGCAACATAGGGAATGTTGTCAATAAAGGCAGAGATCAATACCGATGCCCACACGATTACGGTATACAGGAGAAAAATATTACCACCGCCGGCCTTTGCCAAAATGTTCGCCGCTGCATCGATTACCCCCTGCTCCGTGATGCCACCGATCATCAGAAACAGTCCAAGCAGAAGCCCGATGGTTTCGAAATCAATGGCCTTCAGCGGCTCTGTGACTGCGGAAAGATTTTTCTTGACTGCAAAGTTATAGACGATGCCAACCACAAGCATGGTGCAGCAGATCAGGCCATTGGTAATGGCGGGCTTGTTTGGGATGAAGGATGCCGCAATCAAGAGGCCGATGGTTCCCACCAGCAGGAAGGAGGGGACAAAATTTGTCACCTTTGTTCTTTCGCTGGTTTTGGGAATGGGAGATTTTTCTTTTCGGAAGAGGAAGAAGAGAATCAGGGCAGACAAGACAGCACCCAGTTCCACGGCAAAGAACATACTTGGCTTGCCATGGTACCAGAAGAAATCCATAAAACTCATATCCAGCGCCGAACCCAGCATAATGGCGGTGGTATCTCCCACAAGGGTGGCCGCACCCTGCAGATTAGAGGATACGGCAATGCTGATAATAAACGGGACTGGGTTGGTTTTCAGTTTTTTGCAGATTTCCAGGGCTACAGGAGCAACCATAAGAACCGTTGCTACATTATCAACAAAAGCGGAGATGATACCGGCAAACATCGCAAGAGCAACCGCTACCCACTGTACATTGGGGACCCGCTCCATAACCAGGTCTGCCAGCAGCGAGGGCATTTTGCTTTCAATAAACAAGGCAACAACACCCATGGTGCCAGCGATCATCAGTAGAACATTGAAGTCAATATTGGAGATAATCAGCGATACTGGAAGCATGCCACTGAGGATATAGATCAGAGCGGAGCCAAGGGCGATATAAGGTCTGTACTTGCTGAATGCAAGCATCAGTGCGTAGGTAATCGCAAATAGAATAAGTGCAGGTATCACATAATCCCATCCTTTATTGTTGTTTTATTGCGGGGAAAGTTATTTTATACTTTCAACTTTGATTGTATCGGTGTTGCCGGAGTGCCCGTTGATCATTCCACCTGTCAGAACCACATTATCGCCGCTGCGCAAAGAGAAGATTCTGGCAGCAAAATTCAAGGCCTGGTAAAATACAATGTCCAGAGATTTGTATTCCTCGCTCATGACCGGTACCACGCCCCAACTCAAATTAAGCTGCCGCCATGCCCGCTGGTTGGTGGTTACGCCAAGAATGTCTGCCGGGCAACGGAACCGACTGACCATCCGCACCGTCTTGCCGGAAAGGGAGTTGACAACGATGCATTTTGCGTTCACATCGATTGCCATGGAGCAGGTGGCGTGGGAGATGGCATCCAGATTATTTTTGATCTTGTACTCGGTGGTAGCAAACCAGTGCTTATAGTCGATGCGCTGTTCGGTGAAATGTGCAATCTCAGCCATACTTTTCACCGCTTCTACTGGGTACTTGCCTGCCGCTGTTTCGCCGGAGAGCATGATTGCGGAAGCACCGTCGTAGACTGCATTGGCTACGTCGGAGATTTCCGCCCTGGTGGGACGTGGATTGTAGATCATGGACTCCAGCATTTCCGTAGCGGTGATGACCCGCTTGCCCAGAAGACGGCATTTTTTAATGAGGTATTTCTGAATGGAGGGTACCTCCACGAAGGGAATCTCCACGCCCAGATCGCCTCTGGCGACCATGATGCCATCTGCGATCTGGCAGATATCGTCTATGTTATCCACGCCGGCCCGATTCTCAATTTTAGCAATGATATCCACATCGGCTCCATTGTGGGCATCCATATATTCCCGCAATTCCTTCACATCACTGCCGGTAGATACAAAGGATGCGGCAACAAAGTCAATTTCATTTTCCAAGCCAAAAATCAGATCACTCTTGTCCTGGTCGCTTAAAAAGGCATGATGAAGAACTTTATTTGGGAAACTCATGCTCTTTTTGTCAGACAGAACGCCGCCTACCTGAACAGTGCATACGACATTGCTATTTTCAATGTGATCCACTTGAAAGACTACCAAGCCGTTATTGACGGTAACCGTATCTCCAGCCGAGAGTTCTTCCGTCAGGTGCTTGTAGTTTACGGAAACCATTTGTGTATTTCCCATCACATCGTCTGTGGTAAAGATAAAACGGTCGCCCTCTTTCAGACTGACACTCTTATTCTCAAACATACCGATGCGATATTCCGGTCCTTTGGTATCCAGCATGATGGCAATGGGCAGTCCCAAACGCTCACGAACCATTTTAATAAGTTCGATCTTTTTCTTGTGCTCCTCATGAGTACCATGGGAAAAATTCAGCCGTGCCACATTCATGCCAGCCATACACATTTTTGTAAGTGTTTCTTCGTCCTCACAGGCAGGACCAATGGTACAGATTATTTTCGTTTTACGCATATTCTACCTCCGCTATGCCGATGTATCGTTCATGCGGTAGCCTACACCCAGCTCGTTGACAATATAGTTTTCCGCTCCGGGCTTTGCTCCCAGCTTTTTTCGCAAATTTGCCATATTGACCTGCAACTTTTTGACACTTCCTGCATCGTCAAATCCCCAAATCTGCTTGATGATGGCAGAGTATGTCAAAACCTTTCCACTATTCTGAGAAAGGTAATCCAGAATGTTATACTCCGTCGGGGTCAGGTTCACTTCATTTCCGCCTACGGTGACCAGTCTGCGGTTATAGTCGATGGTCAAATCCAGAAGCTGGAATTTCCCATCCGGAAGGGCTGCGTCCCGACTGATCTGGCAACTGCGAAGCGCTGCCCGCACACGAGCCAGAAGTTCTCCCGTACCGAAAGGCTTTGTCACATAGTCATTGGCACCCAAATCCAACGCCTTAATCTTGTCCTCCTCTGTGGTACGGGCGGACAATACCAGCACAGGGGTCACATCTGTCTTTCGGATATGCCTGATAAATTCCAAACCATCCCGGTCTGGCAACCCCAGATCCAAAATAACCAGATCCGGCAAGTGAGAATTGTACATCAAAATCCCTTGCTGGCAGGAGTCTGCCAAAATCACCTGGTAGTCTTTGGCGTGTAAAATTGTTTTTACAAAGTTGCGGATATTGCTTTCGTCTTCGATCAGAAGGACTTTATATCGGTTGTGATCCATCTTCTGCCTCCGTTTCCAAAGAAAACTGAAAAACAGCACCGCCGGATTTCTGATTGGCCGCTGTGATTTTACTTCCATGCGCCCTCACAATGGCAGCACATACAGAAAGACCGATGCCCATATTGCTGCGGCTGCTGTCGGAGGATTCTGAATGTCGATCCAGATACCCGGTAAAAAGATTTGGGAGGATATCCTTATCAATACCGCACCCATTGTCACTGATGGAAAAGCAGGCTTGATTGTCCTTCAACACAACGGTGAGCCGCAGCTGGGTCATTCCCTTGGCATGATATACCGCATTTTCAAGGATATTGATCAGCACCTGCTCCATAAGCATGGCATCCATAGGAATGCTGACGAAGGTGTCCGGAATATCTGTGATGACGGAAACATCAGGACACCGCTTTTTGAATTTCAGAAGGACGGTATCGATGAATTCCTCCAAAACCGTGGGTGTCTTTTTTACCAGTACCTTTTCTCCGTCAATGCGGGTCACAGACAGAAGATTCTCTACCATACGGATCAGCCACTGAGCATCTTGTTGGATACCATACAACAGCTTGATCTGGTCGGCCTTTTCCAAAGAATCATAGTTTTCAATAATAGCCGAGCAGGAACCGTATACTGCAGTAAGAGGTGTTCGCAAGTCATGGGAAATTGCCCGCAGAAGATTGGCCCGCATACTCTCTTTTTCAATCTCCGCTTTCATTTGCTCTGTTTTGCGGATCTGCATCGTCAGCGTGCCGGTCATAATCGCTACCGCCAGCATAATCAGGGCAGAGACGATACACTCCGGTGACACCAGATCGATTCCAAAATAGGGATAGGTGAAAGCGTAGTTTACCAGCAGCACGCTGACAAAGGAACTGGCAATGCCCCAGAAAAAATGCTGTGTTTTCAAGGAAACAAGGAAAACACCCAGCACAAAAATCATCGGGACAAGGGTTATGGTATCAAACCAGTAGTCCAGCAGCAGATTCAGGAAAAATGCCGACACCAATACCAGTACCGTAAAGCATCCGTCGCAAATTGTTTTCTTGGCTTTTTTCATAGTGATCCCTCCATTTCCCCATTATAGCACATCTTTGCCTGGACTGCCTCCAGGAATCATTTATGCTCTGTAATGAATCCTGGAATATGCCTGGGCAATATTCAGGATATGGTCACCGATTCGCTCAAAGTCCGTCAGCAGCTCGGAATACAAAATACAAGCCTCCTCCGAGCATTTTCCCTGGCGCATCCGTTCCAGGTGAAGGTCCCGGTATGCTTTCGTCATGTCATCCATCTCCTGCTCCATAGCTTCGATTTCCGACAGGCACCGGGTGGCATCTTCGCCGCAGGTAAGTACCCGGTCAATGGCTCGTGTGGTGATGCTGCACATCTGCTTCAGCTCGGTGTATGCCTGCTCGGAGAAGGTGATGGATTTGCTTTCAATGGTCTTTGTATACCCGGCAATGTTTGTAGCGTGGTCTCCGATCCGCTCGGCGTTTCCGGTAATCAGGAAATACTGCTCGATATCTGCTACATTCTCGCCGCTTCTGTTTTCTACCAGAATCTTGGAGATGTAGTGTGAAATTTCCTTGTTCAGTCCGTCAATCAGTTCTTCGGTTTCATTGACTTGTGCAAGGGAGGCCGTGCTGCCGGACAGCACTGCTCCGTAAGCCCGACGGGTATTTTCTCCGGCCAGCGTGATCATGCGGCGGATTTCCTGTGCCAGCAGATCGGTATGAACAGCCGACGCACCCAGAGTAATGCTGCCCCGGCGGTATTCCTCCGTCAGCAGGGAAAGAGAAGATGTCCTTGCTTCGTTCTTGATATCTGGGAGAATCTTCTCCGCAAAGCTTGCCATAAGGCCTCCGAAAGGAATCAGCAAGCAGGTGGTTGCCACATTGAAAATGGTGTGCATATTCGCAATCTGAGCAACTGCGTTGCCGGGTGTCAAAGAAGCGACCCAGCCCGCAACAGGCATGGAAACACAGAGAATTGTAAAGACGATGGTTCCGATCACATTGAACAGCAGATGAATAATCGTCGTCCGTTTTGCCGCCCGGTTGGTCCCAATGGCCGCCAGCACCGCCGTAATGCAGGTGCCGATGTTGGAGCCAAACAGTACGAATACCGCACTGGAAAATGGAATCAATCCACTGCCTGCCAGCGCCTGCAAAATACCTACTGCGGCAGAGGAGGACTGCACCAACGCCGTAAACAGGGTGCCTCCCAGAATGCCCAAAATGGGGTTGGAAAATGTGGTCATCATGGATATAAAGGTCTCACTCTGTTCCAGAGGTTCCATGGCAGTGCCCATCATGTCCATACCAATGAAGAGAATACCGAAGCCTGCCATGATCTTTCCAATGTAGTGCAGCTTGGGCATCTTTAAGAAAACGATCATCGCAACGCCCAGAAAAGCCAGCAGGGGTGCCATCATACCCACATCCAGAGTAATAAGTTGGGCAGTAATGGTGGTGCCGATATTTGCACCCATGATGATCCAGACCGCCTGCTTCAGGGTCATAATCCCTGAGTTAACAAAACCGACCACCATAACGGTGGTAGCGGAAGATGACTGGATCACCGCTGTAATTCCGGCACCAACCGCAACACCCAAAAAGCGGTTAGCGGTCAACCTTTCCAAAATCTTCTTCATGCGGTTACCCGCTGCATCCTCCAGCCCATCGCTCATCATCTGCATTCCATACAGAAACAGCGCCAGACCACCAAGCAGTCCAAAAACTTCTGCGATTCCCAAAAGAATACCCTCCATTTGTTTGTAATTTTACCAAGTCTTTTCAGCTTACATTATACGAAAAGTGGAGCTTTCCGCAATGGAACTACCGCTGTCTTTGTCATATCTTAGCCGAAAAAACATCCGCATACACCAGCCGTTTTGGCAGGCCTATGCGGATGAAACGAGTCGCTTTATTGCTTCTCGTCAGAAAACAGATAGCCCACCAGGGTGGTAGCCAGAATGATCACACCGATGATGACAAAGATCACCAGCATTCCGATTCCCATGTATCGAAGATTCTGGACAAAGTTCGCAGGCTCAAAAAACAGCTCCGGCGCTGCTGCCGTTAAAAAATTAAGCATACATCTACCTCCTCAGGAAAACAGGTTCAGAATGATGCCACCGGCGATGACAGAAGCGATCTGGCCGGAAACATTGACACCGATGGAATGCATCAGCAGGAAGTTCTGGGGATCTTCTTCCAGTCCCATCTTATGTACGATACGGCCGGACATGGGGAAGGCGGAAATACCTGCCGCACCGATCATGGGATTGATTTTCTTCTTAAAAAACAGATTCAGGAACTTGGCGAACAGTACACCACCAGCGGTATCCACTACAAAGGCAATCAGGCCCAATCCCAGAATCAGCAGCGTATCCGGTTTCAGGAACTGGTCTGCGGTCATGTTGAATGCCACGGAGATACCCAAAAAAATGGTAATGAGGTTTGCCAGCACATTTTGTGCTGTTCCGGACAGGGATTCCAAAACACCGCATTCCCGAATCAGATTGCCGAACATCAAAAAGCCAATCAAAGCCGTGGCCTGGGGAACAATAGCGGATGCAACAACCGTGATAATAATGGGAAACAGAATCCGCATTTTTTTGGAAACGGTTTTCTGCTCATAGGGCATACGGATCTGCCGTTCCTTCTTGCTGGTCAGCAGCTTGATCACCGGTGGCTGGATAATCGGCACCAATGCCATGTAAGAATAAGCCGCTACGGTGATGGCGCCCACATATTTGGAGCCAAGGGTATTGGCTACCGCAATGGAAGTAGGACCGTCTGCGGCACCGATGATAGCAATAGAAGCTGCATCGATCTGGGGAAAGAACATACTGGCCATGCACAGGGTAAAGAAAATACCAAATTGCGCCGCCGCACCGAATAACATCAGTTTGGGATTGCTCAGCAGCGGTCCAAAGTCGATCATGGCACCAATGCCGATAAACAGCAACAGAGGGAATAACTCATTGGCAATGCCTGCCTCATACAGTTCCCGGATAGGGCCGGTCAAGGCATCCGAAAAGGGAATATTCACGAGAATCGTGCCAAAGCCCATAGGCAGCAACAGCGACGGTTCCATTTCCTTTGCGATGGCAAGGTAAATCAGCAGGCATCCGATGCCGATCATAATCAAATCATAACGGGTGAATGCAAGCAGATTTTGATACAGAATATCCATTTTGTCCCTCCTTATGCAAGTACCAGAAGTACCGCACCAGTATCTACGGTAGTGCCCTTGGAAACGGCAACTTGCGTGACTTTTCCATCTCTGGGCGCCATGATCTCATTTTCCATTTTCATGGCTTCCAAAATAGCCAGTACATCGCCAGCCTTGATGGTATCCCCGACATTTACATTGACTTTCAGAATCGTACCGGGCATCGGTGCATCGATGACCTCCCCATTTTCTACGGTCACCGGTGCAGCAGGGGCGACAGAGGGCGCAGTCGGGGCAGGTGCTGTTTCCGCAACAGGAGGTGCCGGCTGATAAGCGGCAAATTCTGCCATACCCATAGGGCTGCTCAGCTCCACCTCAATTTCATAGGTATGTCCGTTGAGTGTAATTTCGTACTTCACGATTCCGTAACCTCCCTGATAGAAATAAAACGCAGTTCATTCAAAGGCTTCCCTGTTTTGTTGGCCACAATTGCCATCAGCATGGCCGCCACCTTCGGCTCCACACTATGAAGTTTCACCGAGCCGGCGCTGCCCGGAGCAACGAGGATTTGCGGCACCTCAGCCGAACTTTCTCCTGATGAAACAGCGGACTGCGGCTGTGCCGGGGAAGATGCAAAGCGTTTGCGAAGCACAGCCACGATTACAAGGAGCAGCAGCACAATTACCATTGCCAAAGCAACATAATCGGGCTGTGTTTGCGTTACTGCAGATAGTATCATTTCATACCTCCATATTCAAAAATCTACACATTTCAAGCTATGTCCAAACTTTCGCTATTATACTGGCTGATGTATTGGGCTTCAATAGTTCGCCATGCCTTTTTGCCAAATCTTAGCTGTAGGTTCTACAATGAAATGCAACTGGGATTGAAGTATAAGCACGCAGCAGTGGCGCATTGATTGCTATAAGCGCAGACGGATCAAAGTAAGGTTAAAGGGCTGCATAGGCATGACACCCATGAAATAGGGCCATGCCTATGCAGCATAAAGAAATCCCACCCTGCTTTCGCAAGGCGGGAACCACGTAAATGTTTTTGTTTATTTCTACTGTCTACTTGACAGGGGGGCATCTCAGTTCCCTTCGAACCATGTGGCTGTTCCTCTGTTGATTGCTACTGTACCACAATTTGCTTTTTTGTAGAAAGTCTCCTTGACAAATCTCGTCTCACTTGCCCATGGGACGGGGTTCTTCCGGCAGCGTCAGGTCTGGGATATAGTAATCCCCCACGCGGATATAGTTGATGTTCATGC
>JAUNDE010000088.1 GCA_030526265.1 Eubacteriales bacterium
CTATCATATGAAAGATATTATGGATAAATACAAAATTTCACGTGATATGATTAAATATTATGAGAAAAAAGGACTGATTTGTCCGAAAAGAAATCTTTCCGGGTATCGGTTATATACAGAAGCTGATATGCAGAGAATTAAGATGATCCTGGATGTGAGAGACCTGGGTCTTGCTATTGATGATGTTGAGTCCCAGATATCGCCGAAAGGATTAGAAGAAGTTCTGCAGTATATCGAAAAAAAGAGAGAAGAAAAAGAAAAGGAAATTATTAAACTGAACAGACAGATTAAGAAAATCGGAAGCTATGAACAATGGATTGTTGACAATAAACTGTACAAAGATTCCTTTAGAATATGTTATGATTTTGAGATGTGCATTGGATGTGAGCGGATTAAAACAGAAGAAATAGAATGCTTCTATGTCCGGGATATGCAAGTGCTGCATATGTCAGAAGAAATGAAATTGGAAATCAAAGAAGAAAAAGCTGCTGTGCTAACGAAAGAAGCCAAATATCTGGATAGAGTATGTGATGATTGTTCAGCAGGTGAAATCGTAAGATTCCCAAAACTTTATCGTGGATCATGGTGTTATTCCGATAATGGAGAACTGGAACTCTTTTTGAAGGATACATATAACAAGGCAGTTGAGCTTGGTTATGAATTATGCAGAACAGTATATTGTCTGAAAAGATTTACGAATAGAAATGGATTACATGAATTATTTCTGGATATTTTCATTCCTTTTGTGGATTAACTTCCTGGGTTGACATGAGGACTATCCTTTAGATTAGGATACAAATGTCAATTGAATATATGAAAAAAGGAATATCAGGAGGAAAAAAATGAGAAAGAAATTCTTATCAATGCTGCTTATGTCAGCAATGACAGTCAGCATGCTCGTTGGCTGTGGAAATTCTTCTTCGACATCAGAGGAGACAAAAGAAGAAACTACAGCAGAAGCAGAAGGCGGTACATTTATTGTACCGATTAACGCAACATCTATTAAATCATTGACACCGTATAGTATTTACGGAAGTGATGATGGACAGATGGCAGCGGCACCATGTTTTGATCCGCTTTACATCGTCACAAAAGATGAGACAAGATGGTATCTTGCAGAAAGCATTGAAGAAACAGCAGATGACGGATGCCACTATCAGTTGAAACTGAAAGATGGAGTAAAATGGCATGATGGGGAAGAATTCAATGCGGATGACGTAGTATATACTATTAACATGTTACTTGATCCTGCAAACGGTGGATCACCAAATGAATCTGTATGTTATGACGGAAAGACAATTTCTGCTGAAAAAGTGGATGATCTTACTGTAGATATTACATTACAGGAACCATTCAGTGGATTTGTAAGTGAGTTAGGAAGAATCCGTGTCATTGCAGAACATATCTTTGGCGGAGAAACAAATGTAAAAGATATGACAGATGAACTTGCAACATGTGTTGGAACAGGTCCGTTCAAGTTTGTTGAGTATAACGAGGGTGAATCAATCGTTTATGAAAGAAACGATGATTACTACAGAGAACCTGCAAAACTTGATCAGGTAGTGATCAAACTGATGCCAGATTTGAGTGCACAGGAAGCAGCTCTTCAGAACGGAGAGATTTCTATGATGCGCGTAACAAGCCAGACGAAGCTTGACAAGTATAAAGAAGATTCCAACTATACTGTTTATACGATTCCTGAGGGACGTTTGAATTATCTTGCATTCAACTATCAGACAGAGATCATGAAGAATGATGATGCGCGTAAAGCAATCTGTCTCGCACTGAATGCAGAAGAAATTGTTACAGGTGCATATGGATCTGAAGAACTTGCTATTCCGGCTAAAAACTTCTGTTCGCCACAGAACCTGTATTTTAATGATGAAATGACAGGATATGAACAGGATCTTGAAGAGGCAAAAGCCCTTGCTGAAAAATCAGGTCTCACAGATATGACATTGAAATATATCTACTTTACACAGAGACCGAATATGAAAGAGACAGCACAGATCGTTCAGCAGCAGTTGGAAAAAATTGGTGTGAAGGTGGAAATCGAAGGATTTGATAACGGAGAATTCTTTATGCACTTGTTTGCAGCATGGATTACAGGAGAAACAGTTGAAGATACATCATGGGACATTGCTTCAAACGGTATGGATTCCTTAAATGCTGATCCGGCTACAAAGATGACAAGCTGGAAGGGTGACCTTATTCAGAATGGTTTCTATATGAGTGATGCGACAACAGAACTCTGGGAAAAAGCAGCTCAGTCATTAGATGAAACAGAAAGAGAACAGCTTTACAAAGATCTTCAGGTTCAGATGAACGAAGATTATTCATTCTATCCAATGGCTAATACAAATTATGTAATTGTATCAAGGAAAGAGTTTAAAGGTTTAGATACAGTTCTTAATTATCCAATTTTTGAGGATTATACAGTAATTTCAATGGAACAGTAATCAGATATTGTGCAGAAAGGCCGCTTGTGGACAAGCGGTCTTTTGTGGCATACGTGGGGACGAAAGGACGACAATTGTGAAAAAATATATTATTAAGCGTATTTTAGGATTGATACCGGTATTATTGCTGGTTAGTATATTTTCTTATCTGATTATACAGGCAGCACC
>JAUNDE010000008.1 GCA_030526265.1 Eubacteriales bacterium
GAAAACGTACATTTTTATTTTCCACTTTTTGAGCATTTTTATATTGACATTTACAGATGGGATCTTCGTGAATGTTATAGGACTCCGGATGGGAGAGTGTGTAGTGAAGGGTGATGCTGTTTGATGACACTTCCTGCCGGAAAAGGCTGTCTGTGAAAGATTCGAATCGTCTGTCTGCATTTCTGAAATTATTGAAAAGCTGAAGTGCTATGAAGAAAGCAGAAGAAAGTATGACTAGTAAAAGAGCATAGAGAGAACGTTTTTTTGGCATGGCATGATCCTGAAAAAACTGGTGTCTGATTATTATATGAGGCGGAAAGGCAAAATATGAATTGACAAAAAGACATGAAGTGTTATAATAAAAACAAACATATGAATAATTGTTCATATGTAAATAAATGAGAAATGAGAAAGGGAAACAATCATGAAAAAGACTTACAAAATTGATGTGGACTGTGCGAACTGTGCAAATAAAATGGAGGAGGCTGCGAATCAGACAGAAGGTGTAAAGAAAGCAGTTGTAAATTTCATGACACTGAAAATGTCTGTTGAGTTTGAAGAGGGAGCCGATCCTTCAGAAGTGATGCCAAAAGTACTGGAAAACTGTAAGATCGTAGAAGATGACTGTGAGATCTTTTTCTAAATCTATAGGAAGCTGTGTTCCCATAGGGTGAAAACCTTTATTCACACAGCAGAGATAGAAAATTGCAGGCAGAGCATATATCGCGGAATCAGGTGTGTCTGCAAATGATAGTTTGAGAGGAAGATAGAATTGAATAAGAAACAGAAAAATGTCTTAAAAAGGATTATTATATCATTTGTATTGATTATCCTTTTGAAAGCGTTATCGATTGGAACGTTGCCGTACGGAAACTATCTGGAATTTGTACTGTTCCTTGTTCCGTACTGGATCATCGGAAATGATATTTTGAAGAAGGCATGGAAAGGGATCCGAAAGAAGCAGGTATTTGACGAGAACTTTCTGATGGCGACAGCGACCGTGGGAGCGATTCTTCTTGGAGACTATGTGGAAGGTACTGCCGTTATGCTGTTTTATCAGATAGGAGAACTGTTCCAGAGCTATGCGGTCGGTAAGAGCAGAAAGAATATCAGCGAGCTGATGGATATCCGGCCGGATTATGCGAATATTGAATCGGAAGATGGAGAGCTTGAGCAGGTGGATCCGGATGAGGTTGAGATCGGAAGTATCATCGTAGTGAAACCGGGAGAGAAGATCCCGATCGACGGAATCATCACAGAAGGGCATTCGACGTTGAATACGAGCGCGCTGACAGGAGAGAGTATTCCTAGAAATGTCTCGCAGGGCGATGAAGTAAACAGCGGCTGTATCAATATGTCGGGGCTTTTGAAAATAGAGACGACGAAAGAATTCGGAGAATCAACAGCGTCGAAAGTGCTGGAGCTCGTGGAAGAGGCGAGCTCAAGAAAGTCACAGCAGGAGAATTTTATTTCGAGATTCGCACATTACTATACACCGGCAGTCTGTTATGGAGCGCTGGCGCTTGCGGTTCTACCGCCGGTGATCCGGCTCGTATTTCTCCATACAGCACCGATGTGGGGAGACTGGATCTTCCGCGCGCTTACATTTCTTGTCATCAGCTGTCCGTGTGCCCTCGTGATCAGCATCCCGCTCAGCTTTTTCGCAGGAATCGGCGGGGCGAGCAGAGAGGGTGTCCTTGTGAAGGGATCGAATTATCTGGAAAGTCTGTCTCGCACAAAATGTGTCGTGTTTGACAAGACCGGAACGATGACAGAAGGTGTGTTTGAAGTGGTGGGTGTTCACCATAATCATATGCCTGAAGAACAGGTACTTGAGTATGCTGCGCATGCTGAGAGCTATTCTTCTCATCCGATCAGTAAGAGTCTTCAGAAGGCGTATGGGAAGAAAATTGATCAATCAAGAGTCACAGATGTGGAAGAGATCAGTGGTCACGGTGTAGTGGCAAATGTAGATGGAATCCGTGTGGCAGCCGGTAATGCAAAGCTTATGAAAAGGATCGGCGTGGAAGCGATCGGCTGCGATGGAATCGGAGCAATCGTTCATGTTGCCGTAGACGGGAAATATGAAGGACATATCTTGATCGCAGACCGGGTGAAATCACATGCCGCAGATGCGATTCGAAACCTGAAAAAAGCCGGTGTGAAAAAGACGGTTATGCTTACCGGCGATGTGAAGACTGTTGCGGATAAAGTGGCAGCAGAGCTTGGCATTGATGAAGTGCACAGCGAACTTTTGCCGGGCGATAAGGTAGATAAAGTAGAAGAATTATTAAAGATGACAGCCTCTTACGGCAGCAAGGCGACACTTGCATTTGTCGGAGACGGGATCAATGATGCACCGGTATTGTCCAGAGCAGATATCGGAATTGCGATGGGAGCTCTTGGATCAGATGCAGCAATCGAGGCGGCAGATGTCGTGCTGATGGACGACGATCCGATTAAGATCGCAAAGGCGATCCGAATTTCCAGAAAATGCCTTCGTATCGTATATCAGAATATTTACTTTGCGATCGGAATCAAGATCATCTGTCTGATATTAGGAGCAGTCGGTATTGCAAATATGTGGCTTGCGATCTTTGCCGATGTCGGTGTGATGGTGATCGCTGTTCTGAATGCGATCCGTGCATTGAATGTAAAGAATTTGTAGGAGATGATGTGATGAAAAAGCAGTATGAAACAGAAATTGAACGGTGCGACTGTGTGGAGGTGCACGAAGATCTCCTTCGGATCGTAGATGAGAAAATGCCGGATGAAGAAGAACTCTATGATCTGGCGGAGCTTTTTAAAGTATTCGGAGACTCTACGAGAATTCGTATCCTGTTCGTTCTCTTTGAGGCAGAAGTGTGTGTCTGTGATCTTGCCGAGACACTTCATATGACACAGTCTGCGGTGTCTCATCAGCTCCGCATTCTGAAGCAGAATAAACTGGTGAAGAGCAGAAGGGAAGGAAAATCGATTTTTTATTCCCTTGCAGACGGTCATGTGAGAACGATCATCGACCAGGGAAGAGAGCACATCGAAGAGGATTAGAAAAAGAATAACATAGAAAATGCCACCTTTTCACTCTGTCAAAGAATTGGGGTGGCTTTTCTTGTGTCTAAAGACATGATCTGATAAACGATCCGCGAGCCTGCGCAGCGATTCTGAGAAGAAAGATGTCAGCATAAGCTGACCAGAATCGCGCGCCAATTTTCACGTGCGTTCGACCTGAATCTCTAAAATAGAGAAATAGAAGCTGCTAATTCGTCGAAATGGTGGTTTGTTTACAGCGGACTCAGGCCTATAATAAGTGCAGAACAAAGAAAAAATAAGAAAATGAAAAGAGGTCGAAGTTATGGAGCCGACAAAAAGAATGCAGTTGATCCGCATGCTTGAAAAGATGGAGCGAAATCCGGAAATCAGCCAGAAACTTGGTTTGCAAAATAAATCAACATGGAAATCGATTAAGGTGAGGAGGTAAAAGAAGTGTTGACGATTTTATTTATGATATGTATGATCTGGGTATTTTGGAAAATGTTATTTTGGGGCATCAAAGCCTCATGGGGAATTGCAAAGCTGCTCGTAAGTATTGTGTTGCTTCCATTGGCACTTGTTGGACTTGTGTTAGGGGGACTCATAAAGATCGCATTTCCAATACTGATCGTGATCGGAATTGTAGGACTTCTTTCTGACAGATAAAGGAGAAAAAAGATGGGAGAAATCGAAAAGAAAAGCTACAGGGGAGTTGTAAAAACATTAAAAAGAACAAAATGGATCGGCATCCTGCTTCTTATCTGCATCGCAGTCGGATTTCTGGGAGGCTGGAAAACTCATAAAGCATACTATGACAGGAAATTACAGGAAGAGAAAGTCACCGTATCATATGTGACAGGAAAGCTTGAGGATATCGGAGAGCTGGCAACGAAGCAGATTACCTACACATCCAGAATTCCAATCGAAGATGGCAGTATCCCTGTACTGACGAAAAAGGGATTTACAATGCAGTATAATGCAACATTAAAAGCAGGAATTGATATGGAAGAAATGGAAGTGAAGAAATCAGGGAAAATGTATGTGATTCGTATCCCGCATGCAGAGCTTCTTGGACCGGCGCATGTGGATCCGGACTCGGTTCAGTTTCTGGATGAGAAAAAGGCAATCTTTAACTGGAAACAGCAGGAAGATGTTACAAAAGCCATTTCCATTGCGGAAAAAGATATCGAAGAAAATCCAAATGTTGATACAAGTACACTTCTTGAGCAGGCAGATGAAAATATTGAGCAGCTGATCCATAAGATCCTGGATGATTCGGTAGGAGACATGGAGATCCGGGTGGAATTCACAGAACAATAAAAAGGAAAACAGGATCCATCTCCATCAGCACCCCATTCTATGTAGAATAGAGGTCAGCCGCCCTTGACTTTTGCATGCTGCTATGGTACGATTTTTAGCAAATGCAGTGAGAAAAACGCAGTGACGAAGAGAGTACGCAGGCAGAAGTTTTACAGAGAGATCCTAAAGTACAGGGAAATGCATGTACGATGCTGAGAGGGATGGATGGAAACCGGCGGAAGATGGCTTCTGAGTGGTGCACCGAGCAGGATACCTGTAAGGCTGCAATGGGACCGCCCGTTATAGCGGAAAGATGTCGGATACCGGCACCTTATGAGGTCGGCGCCGTGAGGCACTGATAAAGAGAAGTGGTAACACGAGATCATCGTCTTCTCTGATCCGGAAAGGATCAGAGGAGACATTTTTTTGTTGCAAAAGCCCGTCAAGCAGAATTGTGCTTGCACGGAATTCTATTTGACGGGCGTAAGATCACCGAGCAGAATGCGAGGTGTCTTATTGCAACGAATCGAGTAGGTTTCCCTGCTCGATTACATTATGTAATAGGAGGATTTCATTATGTGTGAAAAATGTAGTAAACCAAAATTTTATATGACAACAGCGATTGCCTATACATCAGGCAAACCGCATATCGGTAATACTTACGAGATCGTGCTTGCAGATGCAATTGCAAGATACAAAAGAAGTCAGGGGTATGATGTGTTCTTCCAGACGGGAACGGATGAGCACGGACAGAAGATTGAGAATAAGGCTGCTGAGGCAGGTGTGACACCAAAGGAATTCGTGGATGGTGTTGCAGGACAGATCAAAGATATCTGGGATCTCATGAATACATCTTATGACAAATTCATCCGTACAACAGATGCGGATCATGAGAAGCAGGTTCAGAAGATCTTTAAGAAATTATATGATCAGGGCGACATTTACAAAGGACATTACGAAGGACTTTACTGTACGCCATGTGAGTCATTCTGGACAGAATCTCAGCTCGTGGACGGGAAATGTCCTGACTGTGGACGTGAAGTGAAGCCTGCACAGGAGGAGGCATATTTCTTCAAGATGAGCAAATATGCAGACCGCCTGATCGAGCATATCAATACACATCCTGAATTTATTCAGCCGGTATCCCGCAAAAATGAGATGATGAACAACTTCCTTCTTCCGGGACTTCAGGATCTCTGCGTATCAAGAACATCTTTTAAATGGGGAATTCCGGTAGATTTTGATGACAGACATGTTGTGTATGTATGGCTTGATGCACTTACAAACTATATCACAGGAATCGGTTACGATGCAGACGGAAACAGCACAGAACAGTACAGGAAGAACTGGCCTGCGGACCTTCACCTGATCGGTAAGGATATCATCCGCTTCCATACCATTTACTGGCCGATCTTTTTGATGGCACTTGGCGAGCCGCTTCCGAAGCAGATCTTTGGACATCCATGGCTTCTCCAGGGTGATGGCAAGATGAGCAAATCAAAAGGAAATGTACTCTACGCAGACGAGCTCGTGGATTTCTTCGGTGTGGATGCTGTCCGTTATTTTGTACTTCATGAGATGCCTTTCGAAAATGACGGTGTGATCTCATGGGAGCTTATGGTAGAGCGTCTGAATTCTGACCTTGCAAATACACTTGGCAATCTTGTAAACCGTACGATCTCAATGACAAATAAATACTTTGGCGGAGCAGTTGCAGACAAGGGTGTGGCAGAAGAGGTCGATGCGGATCTCAAGGCAGTTGCCGCAAATATGCCGGCAGCAGTTCAGAAGAAGATGGATGATCTTCGAGTTGCAGATGCGATCACAGAGATCTTCACGCTGTTCAAACGCTGCAACAAATATATCGATGAGACAATGCCGTGGGCACTTGCAAAGGATGAGGAGAAGAAAGACCGTCTTGAGACAGTCCTTTATAATCTGATTGAAGGAATCAAGACAGGTGCTAAGGAACTGGCACCATTTATGCCTGAGACATCCGAAAAGATCCTTGCACAGCTTGGCGATGGCAAAGTGACAGACACACCGGAGATCCTTTTCCAGAGACTGGACATCAAAGAGGTGATGAAGAAAGTGGAAGAACTTCACCCACCGGTTGTTGAGGAAGCGCCGGCGGAAGAAACGGTGGAAGAAGATGTCATTGATATCGAGGCAAAAGAAGAGATCGAGTTTGGAGATTTCATGAAGATGCAGTTCCAGGTCGGAGAGATCATTGCCTGTGAAGAAGTAAAGAAATCCAAGAAACTCCTCTGCTCACAGGTTAAGATCGGAAGCCAGGTGAAGCAGATCGTATCAGGCATTAAGAAATGTTACAGCGCAGAGGAAATGGTTGGTAAAAAGGTTATGGTACTTGTGAACCTGAAGCCTGCCAAGCTCGCTGGAATTCTTTCAGAGGGAATGATCCTCTGTGCGGAAGACGCAGACGGAAATCTTGCGCTTATGACACCGGAAAAGAACATGCCGGCAGGAGCAGAAATCTGCTAATAGTAAAGCATTAATATCAGTATGAAAAAGCGGCGATCCAGATATCTGGCATTGTCGCTTTTCATGGAATAATACATAGACTTTATGTATAAAGATCTTTGTGTAATGCAAAGGAGAGAATGAAAATGATTTACAATAATATTTTAGAGGCAATGGGACACACTCCCATCATTCAGCTGAACCATATGGTTCCGGAGGGTGCAGCGCGTGTCCTTGTGAAGTTCGAGGGGCTGAATGTCGGCGGTTCGATCAAGACCCGTACCGCATTTAATATGATCAGGGATGCGGAAGAAAAGGGTCTTATCCACAAAGATACGATCATCGTAGAACCGACGAGCGGCAATCAGGGGATCGGACTTGCACTTGTCGGTGCAGTCAGGGGCTATCAGGTGCGCATCATCATGCCGGATTCGGTGAGTGAAGAGAGAAGAAAGCTGATCGCGCAGTACGGCGCGGAGCTTGTGCTGATCCATGATGATAACAATATTGGTGAATGTATTGAAGAATGTCTCCGGACGGCGCTTCGTATGGCAGAAGAAGACCCGAATGTCTTTGTTCCGCAGCAGTTCGCGAATCCGGCAAATTCTGCGGCGCATAGAGATCAGACGGGAATGGAAATTCTGGAGCAGGTCGATGGACCAATCCATGGTTTCTGTTCTGGCATCGGAACGGGCGGTACGATCACAGGAATCGGCGAGACTTTAAAATCGAAATATCCGGATATGGAAATCTGGGCACTGGAGCCGGAGAATGCAGCGATTCTGTCCGGCGGTACGATCGGAACACACATGCAGATGGGAATCGGTGATGGGGTGATCCCGGATATTCTGAATCAGAGTATTTACGATCATGTATATATTGTGAAGGATGAGGAGGCAGTACAGACTGCAAAAGATCTCGCACGTAAAGAAGGGGTCATGTGCGGCATTTCCAGCGGAACAAATGTTGCCGCAGCGATCGAGCTGGCAAAGAAGCTCGGAGAAGGAAAGACGGTTGTTACCGTGCTCCCGGATACTGCGGAGAGATATTTTTCGACACTGTTATTCGAGTAATTCAAGTCGAACGCACGTGAGACTTGGCGCGCGATTCTGGTCAGCTTAAGCTGACATCTTTCTCCTCAGAATCGCTGCGCATCCTCGCGGAGCGTTTATCTCAGTCGGAGATTGAACTCCCACTGAGACAAATTTCTTATTACTCACCACTTATAGAAGTGGGAGTCTTCTTCGACTGAGATAAAATGATTTGTACAGAAGAGACTGGTACAAAACAGATGTGTGGCGAAGCGGCTTGTCCGTTTCGCCATTATTGCGTTTATACATTCCAAATGTGCTGCCTGGTGTTTTTTGTTGATTGATTTCACAAACTCAGAAAACAGAAAACGGACTATTAATGAAAATATAAACAGAAAAATAAATAAATTAAATAGAAATAAAAGATTATATGAAAAATATTATAAAATTGTATTGACAATTTAAGAAGGGGATGATAAGATAAACTCAACAAAAGGAACGGAGGACAAACCACCAATCTAACGAAAGAAAACATTCATAATCTAAGAAATGGAAGGTATGGACCGATGAAAAAGTAATTCCCCCTTTATAATCTAAGACTGGAGGTCAAAAAATGGTATTGAAAGAAATTCATTAATGTGGGCTATCGATTGAGAAAAATTGGTAGCCCACATTTTTTTGCTCTATTGGAAACTTTGTTTCCATAGAGCAAAAACGCTCCGCGAGGATGCGCAGCGATTCTGAGGAGAAAGATGTCAGCTTAAGCTGACCAGAATCGCGCGCCAAGCCTCACATGCGTTCGGCTTGAAGCTGATGGCGACGAGGCAAAGAAATCCTCTACCATCTTTTCGTGAAACGTTGTATAATGAAACGAATACAATGATTAGTGTTTTACAGAAAGGAACATTGCAATGATATTTGACACACATGCGCACTATGACAGTGAGCAGTTTGATGAAGATAGAGAGGAGCTCCTTGCATCGATGCAGGAGAACGGAGTCGGCACGATCGTGAATGTAAGCGCAAGCTATGAATCATGCTTCCGTGTGCCGGAGATGGCGAAACGATATCCGTTCATGTATGCGGCGGTTGGCGTACATCCGGATGAAGTGGGAGATCTAAGTGAAGAGAACTTCCGGAAGATGAAAGGACAGTTTCAGAATGAAAAGGTCGTCGCTGTCGGAGAGATCGGTCTCGACTATTACTGGGATAATGAGCCGCGGGATGTTCAGAAGAAGTGGTTTATCAGACAATTGGAGCTTGCGCGTGAGCTTGATCTTCCTGTTCTTATCCACAGCAGAGAGGCGGCAGCCGATACGATGGAGATCATGAAGGAGCATGGACAGGGACTGAGGGGTGTGATCCACTGTTATTCCTACTCTGCTGAAATGGCTGTGGAATATGTGAAGATGGGTTACTACATCGGAGTTGGCGGTGTGGTGACATTCAAGAATGGAAGGAAGCTAAAGGAAACTGTCTTGAAGATCCCGCTTGAGTCCATTGTTCTGGAGACGGACTGCCCGTACATGGCGCCGGTTCCGTTTCGCGGGAAACGCAATCAGTCCTCTTATATTCAATATATGGCACAGGAAATTGCTTCGCTCAAAGGGGTGTCAGTGGAGGAGGTCATTGCGGTGACAGAAGCCAATGCAAGGAATTTGTATCAGATAAAGGGAGAATAATCTATGAAAACACCGGTACCTACACTGGGGAATCCACAGAATACGATAGAAGTTTTAAAGAAATATAATTTTACATTTCAGAAAAAATACGGGCAGAATTTTCTGATCGACACGCATGTTCTGGATAAGATCATTGCAGCGGCTGAGATCACGAAAGATGATTTCGTCCTTGAGATCGGTCCGGGAATCGGAACGATGACACAGTATCTTGCCCGGGCGGCGGGTAAGGTTGCCGCGGTCGAGATCGACAAGGCGCTCATCCCGATCCTTCAGGATACGCTGTCCGGATATGATAATGTAACAGTGATCAATGAAGATGTTCTGAAGCTTGATATCGCAAAGCTTGTCAATGAGGAAAATGGCGGGAAGCCGGTGAAGGTCGTTGCAAATCTTCCTTACTATATCACGACTCCGATCATTATGGGGCTTTTTGAGAAGCATGTTCCGATTGAGAGTATTACGGTTATGGTGCAGAAGGAAGTGGCTGACCGTATGCAGGTTGGCCCCGGAACGAAAGATTACGGCGCATTGTCACTTGCTGTACAGTTCTATGCAGATCCGTATATCGTTGCCAATGTTCCGCCGAACTGCTTTATGCCGAGACCGAAGGTAGGTTCTGCCGTGATCCGGCTGACGTGTCACGATGAACCGCCGGTTCAGGTGGATGATGAAAAACTGATGTTTAAAATAATCCGTGCATCGTTCAACCAGAGAAGAAAGACACTTGCCAACGGACTGAACAATTCACCGGAATTATCGATCCCGAAAGAGACGATCATTGCAAGTATCGAAGAGCTCGGAAAGGGCGCAAGTGTCAGAGGAGAAGCTCTTACGCTGGAAGAATTTGCAGCACTCAGCAATATCATTGGAAGAAAGCTGCAGGATTTGAGAGAGGAGAATCTGCGATGATGAAACAGGAATTCTATTATGGATCAAAGGATGGGAAGACAAAGATCCATGCGATCACATGGATCCCGGAAGGGGAAGTAAAAGCGGTTCTGCAGATCTGTCATGGAATGGTGGAGTATATTGACCGTTATGATGGGTTTGCATCCTATCTTGCGGATAGAGGCATCTGTGTTGTCGGACATGATCATCTGGGGCACGGGAAATCGGTCACAGATGAAGCGTGCCTGGGACATTTCGAGCCGAAGGATGGAAATAAATATGTGATTTCCGATATTTATAATCTTCGTGTCCAGACGGAGAAGAAATATCCGGGTGTGCCGTATTTCATGCTCGGACACAGCATGGGTTCCTTTCTTCTCAGACAGTATCTTACGATGAGAAGCGAAGGACTTGCCGGTGCGATCATTATGGGAACAGGCTATATGCCATATGCGATACTTGCAGCAGGACAGATCGTCTGCAGGGTGATCGGAACAGTGAAAGGATGGAATTACCGCAGTGAATTCGTAAACAGACTCGGAATGGGTGGATATAACAAACAGTTTGAGCCAAGCGAGAGCACGAAGGACTGGATCACGTCCGATGATGAAATGCGTGCGAAATATGAGGCGGATCCGCTGTGCAGCTTTACCTTTACGGTGAGTGGATATTATCAGATGTTTGAAGGCATGAAAGTCATTGCGAAGAAAGAGTCCGCTGCAAAAGTATCAAAGGAGCTTCCGGTCTTCTTCGTGGCAGGTGCACAGGATCCGGTAGGAGATAACGGAGAGGGTGTCCGGAAAGTATTTGAGAAATACAGTTCTGCAGGCATTCGGGATGTGCAGATCAAACTGTATGAAAATGACCGCCATGAGATCCTGAATGAGAGAGACCGTGAAACAGTGTATGCGGATCTCCATCATTGGATTCAGGAACATATGACTCGATAGAAGTGTTGAAAGAGGAGTTTTGAGATGAGGATAAGGAAACTGGTTGCGATCGAACCTGTGAATTTTCACGCAGAGGGAAGAGAAGAAGTCAAAAACTATTGTGACGAAGTGATTTTCTACGATACAGAGCCAAAGGATGCAGCAGAGATCACAGAAAGAATCGGAGATGCAGATGCAATCTTCGTGAGTTACGTGAACCCGATCGGAGAAGATATTTTAAGCAAATGTCCGAATCTGAAATATATAGGAATGTGCTGCAGCCTTTATTCAGAGGCGAGTTCGAATGTTGATATCAGATATGCGAGAGAGCATGGTATCGTCGTCAAAGGCGTGAAGGACTATGGTGATGATGGTGTGGGCGAATTCGTGCTCTCAAACCTGATCCGGAGACTGCATGGTGTGGACGGATTTGCGCCATTTAAAGGAAATGAATACGAAGTGTCCGGTGTGAAAGTCGGAATACTTGGCATGGGTGCCAGCGCACAGATGGTTGCAAAAGGGCTCACGGCATTTGGCGGAAATGTATTCTATTACAGCAGAACAAGAAAATCGGAGATCGAAGAGGCGTGCGGCTATCAGTACCTCGAACTTCATGATCTGCTCCGTGAATGTGATGTGATCTGCAGCTGCCTGAGTAAGAATGTATCACTTCTTTACAAAAAAGAATTTGAGATACTCGGAGAAAATAAGATCCTGTTCAACAGTGCGCTCAGTCCGTTCTTTGACGTAGAAGAGATGGATCAGTGGCTTGAGAAAGAAAATACATGGTATATCTGCGATAATCTTATGGGACTTGGCAAAGAGGAATATCTTGAAAGAGAGAATGTATTCTGCGAAGGCAAATGCTCCGGTATGACGTGGCAGGCGGAAGAACGCCTGAATAAGAAAGTGATCGAGAATATGAAGGATTACCTTGGGATTTAGTGCATAAAACAACCACCCCTTGTGGGGTGGTTGCCTTATTTCTATGAGAAGATCGGTTTTAATGCTTCTGCAAGTTCATCTTTCTGTGCCTGAGCTTCAGCGAGATCCTTTCCAAGAGTTGTGAAATAGGTCTTGATCTTAGGCTCTGTTCCGGAAGGACGCACGATTGCTGTAGCGCCGCCTTCTAATTCATAGATCAGAACATTTGCTGCAGGGAGACCAGTCTCCTCCGGTTTCATGTAGTCTGTTGCTTTGACTACTTTGTATTTACCAATCTCTGCCGGCGGATTGTTACGAAGATCCTGCATGATACCAGTCATCTTGTCCATACCTGTAAGTCCAGGGAACTCGAAGCTGTCGATCTTGTTGAGGTAACGTCCGTATTCTGCGTAGATTTCTTCCATTCTCTGCTTGAGCGAGCTTCCGATGCTTCTGTAGTAAGCAGCCATCTCGCAGATAAGCATTGATCCTATCACGGCATCTTTGTCTCTTACGTAAGGTCCTGCAAGGTATCCATAGCTTTCTTCAAATCCGAAGATGAAGCGGTCTACTTCACCAGCTGCCTCAAGACGTGCGATCTGGTCGCCGATCCATTTGAATCCTGTCAGTGTATGTCTGAGTTCTACACCGTAGTGTTCAGCCACTGCATCTGCAAGTGGAGTAGATACGATGGATTTTACTGCAACCGGATTCTCTGGCATTGTGCCTTTTTCGATACGACCTGCACAGATGTAGTCAAGAAGGAGAACACCTACTTCGTTACCGCTTACGAGTTCGTAAGATCCATCCGGGCACTTCATTGCGATACCGACACGGTCTGCATCCGGGTCAGTAGCGAGCATAAGGTCAGCGTCTGTCTCTTTGGCAAGTTCAAGTCCTTTTTCAAGAGCTTCGAAAATTTCCGGGTTTGGATAACTGCATGTTGTAAAGTATCCATTTGGATATTCCTGCTCAGGAACGATCGTGATATCTGTGATACCGATATCTTTGAGTACCTGTGTGACCGGAATCAGTCCGGAACCGTTCAGTGGGCTGTATACAAGCTTCAGGCCGGCTTCTTTGCAGAGACCCGGACGAACCTGACGTGATTCGATTGCTTCGTACAGTGCTTTCTTGCAGTCATCGCCTACGAAACGGATGAGTCCTTTTTCCACACCTTCTGCGAATGATATGTAATTTGCCCCGGTAAGGACATCTGTTTTCTGGATCTCTTCGTATACGATCGCTGCTGCATCATCAGTCATCTGACATCCGTCCGGACCGTATGCTTTGTATCCGTTATATTTCGCCGGATTGTGAGATGCAGTAACCATGATACCTGCATTACAGTTGTAATAGCGTGTCGCAAAGGAAAGTGCAGGTACCGGCATCAATGCGTCATAGATGCGGACATTGATTCCGTTAGCAGCCAGTACTCCGGCTGCTGTCTTTGCGAAAACATCACTTTTCAGACGGCTGTCATAGCTGATCGCTACTGTCTGGGTTCCGCCCTGTGTTTTCACCCAGTTTGCAAGTCCCTGTGTTGCCTGACGAACAACATAAATATTCATACGGTTTGTTCCGGCGCCAAGCACTCCGCGAAGACCTGCTGTTCCAAATTTAAGAGCTACGGCAAAGCGCTCTTTGATTTCGTTGTCATTGTCTTTGATGCCGGACAGTTCAGGCAATAAATCCGGATCTTCCAGATCAGCTGCCATCCAGCGCATATACTCTTCCTGATACATTTTGACCACTCCCAACATTATTTATTGATTATTTTTGTACAAAATAACAAATTGTTGTTTACAATATACCATGTTTTTAGGTATATAGCAATGAATCTAATTTGAAAAGTTGCTTTACTTTTATTTGACTTTAATTTCACAATTGTATGTAGTATACTTTTTTAATAAATGTATTTTATGGACAGAAAACCGAAAAAATGCATCGGTTTTCAAAAAAGGCCGGCTTATCTGAAAAGAAATCTGGAGTCCGGAAAATGAATGAATATGAGAAAGGGCGGTATTTTTATGAGTGAGAATAAAGTGACTTGTCTGATCGAGCATCATGCGATGATGTTTGCATTCCTTTCGAAGAATGCAATTGAGATGTGTGGGGAGAAAGGAAAAGAAGCGATTCTGAAAGGTATGACGGCTTACGGAAATGAGCGCGGCAAAAGAATGGCATTGAATGCAAAAGCGCACGGAGATAAACTCACTACAATGACGAATCAGGCATATGGGGAGTGGAAGACGGATTATCCGGAGCAGATGGACTTCGGGCAGATTCGCACAGAGCCGACGCTTCAGACATATATCGCAAAATGTGCGTGGTGTGATGCGTGGAAAAAACACGATGTGCTTGAGTATGGAAAATATTACTGTGTAAATGTGGACAATGCGGTCTATCAGGGATTTCGACCGGATTTTGTCTGTACTCCGACGACAACTTCTCTCAGCTGGGGAGGAGAGAGATGTGAGTTCGACTGGGGACATCCGATCTCGGCAGAGGAGAAGGAACGTTTGGCAGAGTTGAAGGGGGAACTCGGAACATCCTGTATGAAGGATTTCAATTTTCACACAGCTCATTTAAGAACAACACTTGGACGAGTGCTTGAAGAAGAGCTTGGTGAGGATGGAAATAAGATTTCTCAGGCAGCGGATATGGATTTCGTGAAGACATTCGGACAGGAATACCTTGATGCGGCATGTGCAGTCAGCGAGAAAGAATTATACCCATTTTAAAGGTATCATTATGATTAAGAAATGATTCTGAGATTATTCACTTAGATAGGAGCACATGGTGACAGAAAATGATGATCGAAGAGGATGGTCATACATAGAAAAGACAGAGGACTGAAAATATGAATTTGATAAAAGACTGGATCGACAATCATGAGCAGGAATTGATCGATCTTGCGGCAGATATTTTCGCACATCCGGAGACGGCTTACAACGAAGTATATTCTTCAGCTGTACTTGCAAAATATCTGGAAAAAGAAGGTTTCGAAGTGACATGGAACACAGCCGGAATCGAGACTGCGTTCACTGCGACATGGGGAAGCGGAAGGCCGATGCTCGGCTTTCTGGCGGAATATGATGCACTTCCGGCTGTTGGGCATGCGTGCGGACACAACCTGCTCGGCACAGGTGTATGCGGTGCGGCATGTGCACTGAAAAAGGATATGGAGGCGAGCAATGCTTCAGGGACGATCATTGTCTACGGCTGTCCGGCAGAAGAGATCATGTCCGGAAAAATCGTGATGGATAAGGCGGGGGTGTTCGATGATCTGGATGTCGGCGTGATGTGGCATCCGTTTGACAGAAACCGTATCAGCAATGATATCTGGCAGGCACAGGATATCAAAAATTATACATTTCACGGTGTGAGCGCTCATGCGTCGAAGTCGCCGGAGGACGGACGAAGCGCACTCGATGCGGCAGAGCTCATGAATATCGGTGTCAATTATCTGCGAGAGCACGTACCGGGAGATGTGCGGATGCACTATGCGTATATTGACAACGGGATTCCGGCGAATGTTGTGCCGGATGTGGCGAAAACGAATTACTTTATCCGTTCTTCGAAACGTTCCAGAGCGGAAGATGCGAGCAGGAGAGTCGATGACTGCGCGAGAGGTGCTGCGCTGATGACCGGGACAACGGTGGATATAGAGCTTGTGAAGTGCTGCAAGGAAATGAAAGTGAACCGTGTTCTCGCGGAAATCTATTATGAAGCGATGCAAAAGATCCCGACGCCGGAATACACGGAAGAGGAGATCACGTTTGCAAAGGACATCTGCGCTGAGGCAGGATTCCCGATTCCGGAGGAACCGTTTGGAGGACTGGAGCCGCTGGAGAGCGAGCCGGTGCCGATCTCGATCGGAACGGATGCATCGGAAGTGAGCCATACGATCCCGCTTATCACGCTGAGTGCGGCGGCGATGTGTAAGGGAACACCGCTCCATCACTGGGCAGCTGCAAAGCAGGCCGGCATGAGCATTGGATTCAAAGCGATGCTGTATGTGGCCAGATGTATGGCAGAGGGCACGAAGCTTCTGATGGAAACACCGGGAGCATTTGAGCGGGTGTGGGAATTCCACAGAAATCATGAATAGTATTTGACCGTGAAAGACTCTGCTTCTTCAAGAGGAGCGGGGGAATCAGCATTTACAGAATCAATGAACAATAAGAGACAGAAAGGACTGAAATGAAATGATGAACGAAAAAATTGGTGTAATCGGAGTCGGCAATATGGGTGGTGCAATTCTTTCCGGTGCATTGGAGAGCGGAACAGTCGCAAAAGAAAATGTGTATGTATATGACATTAACCCGGCAATGATGGAGAAGGCAGCAGACTGGGGTGTGAATCTTGCGGCGAATGATGAAGAAGTATGTGAAAAAGCAGATATCATTCTTCTTGCTGTAAAACCGCAGAATGCCGCAGAAGCACTCGGCATGTGTAAAAAGGCACTGGACGGAAAGGCAATGATGTCAATCGTTGCAGGGGTGACAGTAGAACGTCTTCAGAATATGATTGACGGAACACCTCGAATCCTTCGTCTTCTTCCGAATACTCCGGCAATGGTGTATGAGGGTGCATTTGCGGTGTGCTCAGACAATGACTTCACAGAGCAGGAATTTGAGTGTGCGCTTTCCATATATAAGTCAATCGGTGTTGTAGAACTGATTCCGGAGCATCTGATCGATGCAGCATGTGCATTGAATGGAGGAGGCCCGGCATTTGTGGCAATGTTTATCGAGGCGATGGCAGACGGTGGTGTAAAACAGGGACTTCCAAGAGCAACCGCATACCGGCTCGCTGCACAGACGTGTCTCGGAACAGCGAAAATGATCCTCGACAAGAACCTTCATCCTGGACAGATCAAAGATATGGTAACATCTCCGGGCGGAACAACGATCGAAGGCTGTGAGAAGCTCGAGGTAGCGGGAATGCGTGGCGCAGTCATCGAGTGCATCAATGCGGCTGCAGAGAAAAGCAGGAAGCTGTAGAGCTGAGAAGAGCAGAAAAAAGTAGCACAATAAAACAGAAAAAGATGTATCGATCAAAACAATCGGAAGACGACCGAGCTTCACAAGTTTGGCAACCGTATGAGGAGCAAACGTATTTATCGCGACGATATACGGGTGCGATAAAACCGAAGTGAAGCGAGGGTAAGTCGACGGTTTTGATGATACATCTTTTTCTGTTTATATTTGGAGTACTTTTTTATACTGACACTACTTCGTCAGCACCTCAATTCCTGTCTCCGTGACAAGCACCATGTACTCTACCTGTGCAGACAGCCCATCGTCTATTGTATAGACCGTCCATCCGTTATCCTCATCTATAAAGAAATCAGGGCTTCCTTCATTGATCATTGGCTCAATCGTAAACATCATGCCCGGAACAAGCACCATTTCCGTTCCTTTTGGAGCGACATAGCTCACAAACGGTTCCTCGTGGAATTCCAGGCCGATGCCGTGTCCGCCGATCTCTTCCACAACGGTGTAACCATTCTTTCGTGCATGAGTATTGATTGCATGGGCGATATCACCGAGGTGACCCCATGGTTTCGCAGCGGCAAGACCGAGCTCTACACATTCTTTTGTGACACGAACAATCTTCTCTGCTTCCGGTGAGACTTTTCCGATGGTAAACATACGGGAAGCATCCGAAAAATATCCGTTCAGGATGGTAGAAACGTCAACATTTATGATGTCGCCCTCTTCCAGTATTTCATTTTCATCAGGGATGCCGTGGCAGATGACATTGTTGATCGATGTGCAGACACTTTTTGGAAATCCCTCGTAATTCAGCGGGGCAGGGATGCCGCCGTGCGCTGTTGTGTAATCGAAGACGAGTTTATCAATCTCTGCGGTGCTCATGCCGGCCCTTAAGTGTGCCTCTACATGATCGAGAACAGCAGTGTTGAGTGCGGCACTTTTTCTGATCGCTTCGATCTGCTCCGGTGTTTTTAACAGGCTTTTGTCCGGAACAATATGCCCCTGTGCCTGAAGTTTCAGAAGTTTCAAATCTAATTTATCCATTGACAGACCTCTTTCTTTCATTACCATTATAGATATTTTCTCTTACAGGTGATGATATTACTATAAATCTGTAAAAAATATTTGTAAAGACAGTATATGCCATGATTTGGGGAGAGAGACAGTATACGGTTTTATATGAAAACGTTTCTGTAGTATAATCGGAATTCATGTGCTATAATATAAAAATATTACGAAAGGAGTGTACTGGAAATGTTAAGAGTAGGAATGCTTACAAGCGGCGGAGATTGCCAGGCATTAAATGCCACTATGAGAGGCATTGTAAAGAGTCTTTACGGTAAACGGGATGATGTTGAGATCTACGGATTTCAGGAGGGATACAAAGGATTGATCTATTCGAACTTTAAGATGCTTACATCCAAAGATTTTTCCGGTATCCTTACTGTCGGAGGAACGATTCTCGGAACATCGAGACAACCATTTAAGAAGATGAGAGAACCGGATGAGAATGGACTGGATAAAGTGGAAGCTATGAAGCATACTTATCATAAGCTGAATCTTGACTGTCTTGTGATCCTCGGAGGAAACGGAACACAGAAGACAGCGAACCTTCTGAGAGAAGAAGGACTGAACATTGTGTCGCTTCCAAAGACAATCGACAATGACCTCTGGGGAACGGATATGACGTTTGGTTTCCAGAGCGCCGTTGATATTGCGACAGATGTAATTGATAAGATCCACACGACGGCGACATCGCACAGCCGTGTATTTATTGTAGAGATCATGGGACACAGAGTCGGATGGGTTGCCCTCCATGCAGGTATTGCAGGCGGGGCGGATATTATCCTTCTTCCGGAGATCCCATATGATCCGGAAAATCTCGCGGACACGATCAACAGACGTGCGAAAGAAGGAAAGAGATTCACGATCATTGCGGTTGCTGAAGGAGCGATCACAAAGAAGGATGCGAAGCTTTCGAAGAAAGAAATGAAAGAAAAACAGGCGAACAGTCCATATCCATCTGTTGCATATGAAGTGGCTGCAGAACTTCAGAAGAGAACGGATCAGGAAGTCCGCATCACTGTTCCGGGACATACACAGCGTGGAGGAATTCCATGCGCTTATGACCGTGTGCTCTCTACACGCCTCGGTGCGTCAGCAGCGCAGATGATTCTTGATGGAGAGTTCGGCTATATGGCAGCGATGGTGGACGGTGAGACGACAAAGATTCCGTTGTCAGAAGTTGCGGGCAAATTGAAGTATGTGGATCCAAAATCCAGCATTATCAAAGAAGCGAAGCTGGTGGGAATCAGTTTTGGTGACGAATAAAGCATAAGCAGGAGAGTGGCAGCATGAGTTATACAGCGCTGTACCGCAAATTCCGTCCGAATGAGTTCAAAGATGTGAAGGGGCAGGATGCGGTTGTAAAAACATTAAAAAACCAAATAAAGACAGGGCGTATAGGGCATGCATATCTTTTCTGTGGAACAAGAGGAACAGGAAAGACAACGGTTGCAAAGATTTTTGCGAAAGCAGTGAATTGTATGCATCCGGTAGATGGAAGTCCTTGTGAAGAGTGCGAGATGTGCCGGGCAATCTCGTCCGGTACATCTATGAATGTGATAGAGATTGATGCGGCTTCTAACAATGGAGTGGACAATATCCGCGAGATCAGAGAAGAAGTTGCATATCGTCCGACAGAGGGACGGTATAAGGTGTATATTATCGACGAGGTGCATATGCTTTCTATAGGAGCGTTTAATGCGCTTCTCAAAACACTGGAAGAACCGCCGGAGTATGTTATTTTTATTCTGGCGACGACCGAGGCACACAAGATTCCGGTGACGATCTTAAGCAGATGCCAGAGATATGATTTTAAGCGTATTTCGATCGATACGATCTGTGAAAGACTGCATGAATTGATCGAAGCGGAAGGACTGGATGTGGAAGAAAAGGCCGTTCGATACATTGCCCGCATGGCAGACGGAGCGATGCGTGATGCGCTGAGTCTTCTGGATCAGTGCGTGGCATTTTACATTGGAGAACGTCTGACGTACGATCATGTACTGGAGGTGCTCGGAGCGGTTGACACCGATGTGTTTGGAAGACTGTTCCGCCAGGTCCTGAAGCGGAATGTCAAAGAGGTGATCCGTGTTCTGGATGAGCTTGTGATGCAGGGAAGAGAGCTTTCGCAGCTCGCAGCAGACTTTACGTGGTATCTGCGCAATCTTCTGCTCCTGAAAACATCTGATGATATGGAAGATGTGCTTGATGTTTCGAGTGAGAATCTGATACAGTTGAAAGAAGATGCGAAGCTGGTGGAAGCAGAGGAACTGATCCGTTACATTCGTATTTTTTCAGAACTCACAGGAGAATTAAAGTATTCTACACAGAAGAGAGTGTTATTAGAAGTGACCTTTATCAAGCTGTGTAAGCCTCAGATGGAGACGAATGCAGATACTCTTCTCTCAAGAATTCGGGCATTGGAAGAGGAAGTGGAGAATGGGATTGCAGTGGCTGCGACGCAGCCACGCCCGATGTACACAGACGTGGATATTCAGCCGGTCAAGAAAGAAAAACCTGTGCTTCCAAAGGCGCTTTCTGAGGATGTGAGAGAAGTTGCGAAAGATTTCAGGAAGATCGCAGAAGGTGCGTCTGTTATGCTGAGGCAGTACCTCAAAAAGGCGAAGCTCAGTGTCGGAGAGAATGACAGACTTATCCTTGTACTTCCGGATGAAGTGACAGCCGGATTTGTGGCGAAGAAGGAACACAAGGATGAGATGGTTCATCTGATTGAAGAGAAAATCGGCAAAACCGTTGAGATAGACGTCCGTCATGTAGAAGAGGGCAGGCGTTTTGAAGACAGTTTTGTAGATATAGAAAAAGTTGTCCACATGGATATTACAATTGAAGATTTTTAAAGGAGGAAATGATCCATGGCAAAACGTGGTGGGTTCCCGGGCGGAGGAATGCCGGGAAATATGGCGAATCTTATGAAGCAGGCGCAGAAAATGCAGCGTCAGATGGAAGAGCAGGCAAAGGAACTCGAGACAAAAGAGTTCACAGCTACAGCAGGCGGCGGTGCTGTTGAGGTGACAGTATCCGGTAAAAAACAGATCTTAAAACTCCAGCTTGACGAAGAAGTGGTTGATCCGGATGATATCGAAATGTTGGAAGATCTGATCATTGCAGCAGTGAACGAGGCACTTGATAAAGTGGATGAAGAGTCTGCAGGAGCAATGTCTAAGCTTACAGGCGGAATGGGAATGCCTGGAATGTTTTAATGTGAGACGGGGAGAGCGTTTGAATGGATTACTACAGTAGTCAGATCAGTAAATTAATTGAACAGTTCTCAAGGCTTCCGGGAATCGGACCAAAGTCAGCCCAAAGGCTGGCTTTTCATTTGATACATATGCCTGCGGAACAGGTAAGAGAGCTTGCGGATACAATGGTCAGCGCAAGGGAAAATGTCAGGTATTGCAAGTGCTGCCATACACTGACAGATCAGGAAATCTGTCCGATCTGTGCGAACAGCAAGAGGAACCATAAAACGATCATGGTCGTTGAGACGACGAGAGATCTGGCAGCGTACGAGAAAACAGGGAAGTATGACGGTGTTTATCATGTACTTCACGGAGCGATATCGCCAATGCTTGGAGTCGGTCCAAATGATATTAAGCTGAAGGAACTGATACAGCGGCTGCAGCAGGAAGATGTTGAGGAAGTGATCATCGCGACGAATTCCAGTCTGGAAGGAGAGACGACAGCGATGTATATCAGCAAGCTGATCAAACCGACAGGAATCAAAGTGAGCAGGATCGCAAGCGGTGTTCCGGTCGGCGGAGATCTGGAATATATCGATGAAGTAACGCTTCTGCGTGCGCTGGACGGTCGTGTCGAGTTGTAGAAATGTGTGATTTTGTATAAAAATCGTGAATAATCGTTCGATGTGATTGGTTATCATGACAAGGATTCTATTGACCGGGGCAGGCGAAAAAGATATAATATTTTTACAATGTATTTAGTTTTTATGAGGACAGAAAATGATAGGAGGCAATTTTCATGAACAAAGTAGAACTTATGAAGACTGCTAATGAAGTCCGCAAAGGTATTGTGACAGCAGTACACAGCGCAAAGTCCGGACATCCGGGCGGCTCATTATCAGCTGCAGATATTTATACATATCTGTATTTTGAAGAAATGAATGTAGATCCAAAGGATCCAAAGAAAGCAGACAGAGACCGTTTCGTATTATCCAAGGGTCACACATCACCGGGATATTACTCAACACTGGCGCACAGAGGATTCTTCCCTGTAGAGGATCTTCCTACATTCCGTCATACAGGATCATACCTTCAGGGACATCCATGTATGCAGCATGTACCGGGGGTTGATATGTCATCAGGATCTCTGGGACAGGGCATCTCAGTAGCTGTTGGTATGGCAATTTCAGCAAAATTGTCAGGAGAGGACTATCGAGTATATACACTTCTTGGAGACGGAGAGATCCAGGAAGGACAGGTATGGGAAGCATCCATGCTTGCAGCACACAGAAAACTGGACAACCTTGTTGTTATTGTAGATAATAATAACCTTCAGATCGATGGAGATATCAGCAAAGTAAACTCTCCATACCCGATCGATGAGAAGTTCAAAGCGTTTAACTTCCATGTGATCAATTGTGATGGTCATGACTTTGATTCACTTGCAGCAGCATTCAAAGAAGCAAGAGAGACAAAGGGACAGCCGACAGCAATTATCGCTAAGACAGTAAAAGGTAAAGGTGTTTCCTTCATGGAAGACAATGCAGGATGGCATGGAAAAGCTCCTAACGATGAGCAGTATGCTGTCGCAATGGAAGATTTAGAGAAAGCAGGTGAAGCATTATGTCAGAAGTAAAGAAGATCGCTACGAGAGCAAGTTATGGTAATGCTTTATTAGAACTTGGTAAATTACATGACAATGTAATTGCGCTTGACGCAGACCTTGCAGGCGCAACACAGACAGCTATTTTCATGAAAGAATTCCCGGAGCGCCACATTGACTGTGGTATTGCAGAGGGTAATATGATGGGCGTTGCAGCTGGTCTTTCATTAACAGGAAAGGTTCCGTTTGCAAGTACATTCGCCATGTTTGCAGCAGGACGTGCTTTTGAGCAGGTTCGTAACTCAATCGGATATCCACACTGTAATGTTAAGATCGGTGCTACACATGCCGGTATCACAGTAGGTGAAGACGGTGCTACACATCAGTGTAACGAGGATATTGCTCTTATGAGAACCATTCCTGGAATGACAGTGATCTGTCCTGCAGACGACGTGGAAGCAAGAGCAGCAGTATTTGCAGCTTATGAATTTGAAGGACCTGTTTACATGAGATTTGGACGTGCAGCAGTTCCTGTGATCAATGATACACCGGATTACAAGTTTGAGATCGGTAAAGGAGTTACTCTCAGAGAAGGTAAAGACGTTACGATCATCGCAACAGGTATCATGGTAGCGAACTGTCTGGAAGCAGCTGAGAAGCTTGCAGCAGACGGAATCGACGCAGAAGTGATCAATATCCATACGATCAAACCGATCGATGCAGATCTTATCGTGGCATCAGCTAAGAAGACAGGTAAGGTTGTTACAGCTGAAGAGCATTCAGTAATCGGAGGACTTGGCGGAGCAGTTGCAGAAGTGCTTGCAGAGAAAGCTCCTACAAAACAGCTTCGTATCGGTATCAATGATGTATTCGGAGAGTCTGGACCGGCCGGAGAACTCGTGAAGAAATACGGACTTGACGGAGAAAGCGTTTACGAGAAAATCAAAGCATTTGTATAATCAATAAAGTATTCTATAGGCTGTCACTTCGGTGGCAGCTTATTTTGTCTTATTATAAAGATAAGGAATAGAATTTTTCTGTGGTTGGTACTGCTATATTTCAGGCTCTTTCTTCTACATATACAGAAAACAGACTGCCACACGAAGTGACAGTCTGTCAAAAACCTTATTCGTTGTCTGCAAGGATGCGGTCTAACAGCGTCTCATCGAAACGATTCTCACGCAGCATCTCGATCTCATATTTATACGGCGCATAGGAATTCTTTGGATTTACCAGCGACTTCACATAAGGTGTCTCCAGAATCTTTGGAACATTTTCAAAGTCCGGATGATGCACGATATAAGAAAGAGCATCAAAACCAAGATTTCCGAAACCAAGATTCGCGTGGCGGTCTTTGGAAGCCCCGCGCTCGTTCTTGCTGTCATTGATATGGAAGACAGCGATCTGATCTTTGCCGATGATCCGGTCAAATTCATCGATGACGCCGTCAAAATCATGGATGACATCGTATCCGCTGTCATTTGTATGACATGTGTCAAAGCAGACGCGGAGTTTGTCGTTGTGAACGACACCGTCATAGATTCTTGCAAGCTCCTCGAAGCTTCTTCCAAGCTCCGAACCCTTTCCGGCCATCGTCTCAAGTGCAATGAACACGTCGGTATCTTTTGTGAGAACCTCATTGATTCCTTTTACGATCTGTGCGATTCCTGCATCGACGCCGGCTCCGACATGAGAGCCCGGATGAAGAACCATCACATTACTTTTACAGGCACTGCTTCGCTCCAGCTCAAGAGCGAGGAAGTTCACTGCGATCTCAAATGTTTCCGGTTTGACCGTATTTGCAAGATTGATGATATAAGGAGCATGGACAATGATGTCACTGATCCCGTGTGCATTCATATATTCCCATGCCGGGTCAATGTTCAGCTCACTGATTGCTTTTCTCTTTGTGTTCTGTGGAGCGCCTGTGTAGAACATAAATGTGTTCGCACCGTAAGAGGCGGCTTCCTTCGCGGAACCGAGCAGCATATCCTTTCCACTCATTTTTACATGTGATCCAATTTTTAACATAATCGATTTCCTTAGATTTCTCTTGTATATTTCTTCAGCCATTCCACTTCGTCAGCTTCAAGTCTTGGAGAAAGCTTCTCAAATACCTGTCTGTGGTAATCGTTGAGACGTTTCTTATCGACATCTGTCATGATGTCCGGGTTGATCGCGTCAAGATCCATCGGGATGAATGTGATTGGCTCAAAGTACATGAACTGTCCGTATTCATTCTTCTCGCCCTTGCATGTGAGCAGTTCATTTTCGATACGGATTCCGTGAGAGCCTTCGATGTAGATACCCGGCTCATCAGTGATGATCATGCCTTCCTCAAATACATGTGCTTCATTTGGACGGAACTGCCAGCGGAAACCTGTAGGGCCTTCATGAATGTTCAGAAGATATCCAACACCATGGCCTGTTCCATGATTGTAGTTCAGATTTCTCTGCCAGAATGGCTCTCTTGCGAGGTAGTCGAAATTCATACCGGTACATCCATAAAGGAATCTTGCACTTGCAAGGTTCAGGTTACTGATACATACGAGTGTGAAATGATCTTTCATTTCCTGTGTGATCTCACCAAAAGCGTAAGTTCTTGTGATATCTGTAGAGCCTTCATAGAATCCGGCGCCTGTGTCAGTGAGGAAAAGTCCGCCTTCTGTCACTTCGATATCTGTCTCAGGAGATGAAGTGTAGTGAACGATCGCAGCATGTTCGCCAAATGAGCTGATTGGTTCGAAGCTTGGCCGGATGAATGACGGGAACTGTGCACGGAATTCATCCAGCTTGTCAGAAGCACTCATCTCTGTGATTTTCATTTTTCCAACATTTTCTTTGAGCCATTTCATGAAACGTACATGCGCAATGCTGTCCATGATCTGTGCTTCTTTGATATTGGCGATCTCAACAGGATTCTTCATTGCCTTGAAAAGGATCTCCGGATTCTGTGCGCTGATCGTTTTGATCTCTTTTGGAATATTGTTGAACAGTGCATAGTTCAGTTTGCCAGGGTCGATCAGGAGTACTTCGTCTGAAGATACTTTCTTGATATCTTCGTAGATGTCATTGTATGGGAGGATATTTACATTATCTTTCGCAAATGCTGCCTTGATCTCATCGCTCAATTTGCATTCGTTGATGTAAAGATCCATTTTATCCATTGTGATGATCGCGTAAGACAGCACGAGCGGGAAGAATTCGATATCGTTTCCACGCATGTTGAGTGTCCAGCAGATGTCGTCGAGTGTCGTGAGGACATGAGCCGTCGCGCCCTGTGCCTTCATGGCTTCACGGATGCGGGCAAGCTTGTCTGTCGTCGATTCACCTGTATATTTGAGGTCAAGTAAGAAGACTGGTTCTTCAGAAAGAGGCGGGCGGTCTTCCCAGATCTCGTCGATCAGATCTTCGCTGTAGATTACGCTGGCCTTTGCCTTCGCTGCGATCTCTTCGTATTCGGCGCCCTCTCCGGTTGATACGACACGTCCGTCAAATCCGAGTACATTGCCTTCCTTTAATGTATCGGCAAGGTATTCTGTAAGAGTTGGCACCCCTGGCTCACCCATTTTCATAAGTTCAACAGTTGTACCCTCAAGCTGCTTTGCTGCCTGGATAAAGTAACGTCCGTCTGTCCAGAGTCTTGCCTCTGTAAGTGTGATCACTGCAGTACCTGCAGAACCGGAAAAACCTGTGATAAATTTTCTTGCTTTGAAATGTTCACCTACATATTCGCTCTGGTGAAAATCGGCAGTTGGTACGATATAAGTATCAATGCCTTTTGCCTGCATGAGAGCACGCAACTTCTGTAATCTTTCAACAATCGTCATGATTAATCCTCCTTATTAAAAAGCTTTCCCGTCCGGGAGCTTTATGATTAATAAAATACTTACATATTATTATATATTTTTTGGTACTTTCATGCAATGGATTTGACTTGTCCATTTTACAGGAATCGAAGAAAAATGAGGGATTTCAGGAAAAAGTTTGGTGTGCGCAGGGAAACAGAGTCGCAACAAAGAAAAACTTGCGGTAATTCTATTTGAATGGACTGCATAAACTGCTAAAATACGCAATCTTCAGATGATATGATGGACAAAAATTTGGATGAGGTGAGTATAAATGGAGAGAAATTTTCCTAAAAATGTAAAGCAGATCGGAAATGTAAGTGATACGCCAAAGGTGTATGTGGAAGATTATGTGGATACCTTTTTGAACGAACTAATAGATAAAGAAAGTGAACTAGTGACAGGTGCATTTTTGACGGGAGAAAAAGTAACGCTGGATGAAAAAGAGTGTGTATTTGTGACAGGTGCGGTCAAGATGAGAGAACTGGACAGAGAAAAGAAAGAGCCGGAGATTACAAAAGATTATCTGGAAATTGCAAAGATGGAGTGTAAAGAGTACTTCCGGGGAAAGGAGATCGTCGGATGGTTTTTCGCGACTCCGGACAGGCCTGTGACATTGACCAAAAAAATGCTTCAGATACATGAATCATTATTTACGGAAAAGAACAGCTTGTTTATTCTGAAGGACGGCGAAGGAGAAGACCAGATCTTTGCCTATAAATTTCATGATCTGATGAAAATGGGAGGATACTGTATCTTTTACGAGAAAAATCCGGAAATGCAGAGTTATATGATCAATGAACGCAGACAGATCGGCGTGACTCCCAGTGAGGTGGTTGAAGATCGAGCTGCAAAGGATTTTCGCAATACAATAAGAGGAAGGATCGAGCTGAAAGAACAGCGAAGAGAATCCAGATATGTATATTTGACGAGTGTATTGCTCGTTGTCGTTGTTCTCGCGATCGGGATATCAACGATGAATAATTATGATAAGATCAATTCGGTCCAGACATCGATAGAGACATTGTCGGCAGTAATGCAGAAAGACGGCGCAGGTGGAGAGGACAGTCAGCAGGTGAATGCCGGGATCGCAGAGAATGCAGAATCAGAAGAACAGGATACAGGTGGAGATACAGACGGGGATACCAATATGGAACCACAGAAGTCGACGATACAGGAGGAGCTGAGTGATGCGGAATATTACATTGTTCAGAGAGGAGACACGCTTGATACGATCAGTAAAAAGCTTTATGGAACAACACTTGAAGCAGATGCAATCTGTAAAATGAATGGGCTTGAAGACGGGAATCTTATATTCATCGGACAGAAATTGTTATTACCGTAGAGTTGTGTTATAATGAAAAACAATCACATTCACGATGAAGAAACCAATATTGGAGATGAGGGCTATTCATTGTGAGTCAGAAATGATCAGATGACTGGCCATGGACAAGAGGTTATAACATGAAGATAAGAAAGAAAACAACGCTTAATGTCGTTAAGAATACAGAAGACTCCACAGATGCGGTGATTGACCAGGTACTTGAAGAGCTTCGTAAAGAAGATGAAGAAGAATCATCAGGTTCGACAGAAAATCATATGATGGAATCAAAAAAGAAGATAAGGAAAAAAAGAATTGCCATCGGCATTGCTGCTGTCGTGGTCGTGACAGCTGCGTTTCTTGTTATTCAGATGCAGACATATTCGACAGCGAGAATATCAACAACTTATGCCTGTGATGATTCCGGTAATAACAGTTACCTGCAGTTTTCGAACGGGGTATTGAAATACAGCAGAGATGGTATTGCGTTTCTGGACCGCAAAGGTGAGGAGCGGTGGAATCAGCCCTATCAGATAAAGTCTCCAATCGTGGCAACATACTATGATAAGGCAATCGTTGTTGCAGACAAGGGTGGAAATGACATGCTCGTTCTGGATAATGAAGGATTGAAAGGGGAATTGCATGCGAATCTTCCGATAAAAAAGGTGTCGGTTTCAGCGCAGGGAATTGTGTGTGCTGTGCTCGGAGATGAAGGGTCGCCGAAGATCGTGTGCTACGATGCTGCGGGTAATATTCTTGTAGAGCTTACGACATCACTCAAAGGAACCGGATATCCAATGGATGCGAGTATGTCTGAAGATGGAAAGATGCTGCTGGTTTCATATCTGTGTATTGAAAATAACAAAATTGTGACTAAAGTAGTATATTATGACTTTGACGGGAAGAAAAATAATGTGCAGGATTATGAAGTGACTTCGGATCGGTATGAGGATGTTGCGGCAGCAGAGGTGTTTTTTATGAATAAGAAAGAATCTGCAGTTATTTGTGACGACAAGATTTTGTTTTATCGAGGAGAGAAAACACCAAAGCTTACAGAAACAGTCCTTTTGAATAAAAAGATCAAGAGTGTTTTTCATGATCAGAAATATGTGGGACTGATCCTGAAAAATGAAGGGAAAGCAGGATATGAGCTGTGCCTGTTCAATACGTCGGGAAAGAAACTTCTATCTCAGGAGTTTGTGGGAGATTATTCGAATGTGAAGATAGATCAGGGACAGGTAATGATGTATGACGGTAAGAAATGCAGAGTCTTTGCAAAGAATGGTCTGGAGAAATTTGACGGAGAAATGAGTGAGCCGATCTATGAAATGTTCCCGGTAGTTGGTGTTAATAAATACGTTGTGATGAGTCCAAATGGAATGAATGTCATTCGATTTGTGAAGTAAGGAGTCGAGGATGAACTGGTTAGGAATTACAGTTTTGGTTATTTTGCTGATAGGTATGATCGTAGGGATTGTCCGGGGAGCAATCAAGATCGCAGTGTCGTTAGTGGCAACGCTGTTGACTTTTGTGATTGTGTTCTATGCAACTCCGTATGTGTCAAAGGCGATTACGGAGGTGACACCGATTCAGGATGTTGTTGAGACAAAGATTTCCAATATGATCACGGGGATGATGTCCGGTACATCGGAGGATCAGGGAAGCGGATATGGGGATGAAGCGATCATCCGCAGTGCACTTCAGGCGGCGGGTGTGAGTGAAGACGAGCTTGCAGCGTACGGAATTTCAGTTCGGGATATCGCAGAAGGAAAAGTTGGAGCGGATGAGCTGGCGGGTTATGGAATCTCCAGAAATGTTTTGGATGGCATGAAGAATGTAGAGCCTGAAGTGATGGAACAGATTGAAATCCCGAGAGACACTCAGATGATGCTGATAGAGAATGCAGATATTCCAAATATATTTAAAAAGCTGTTGCTGACAAATAACAATGATTCAGAGTATCAGAAACTGGAAGCTCTTACATTTGCGGATTATATTGCAAAATATATGGCAAAAATAATCGTGAACATTATTGCATTCTTACTTACACTTGCGGTTGTGACGATCGTGTTCCGTGCAGTTCTGTTCGCGCTGAATGTGATCGAAGACCTCCCGGTGCTTGGACTCATGAACCGGCTTGCGGGCGGTGTGCTCGGAATCGGCGGATCACTGATCGTTATCTGGGTTATGTTTGTTGTGATCACACTGCTTTATACGACGGATATCGGAGGAGAAATATTCACGATGATCAGAGGAAATTCGCTGCTTTCTTTTCTCTATGAAGTGAATCCGATCATGAAACTGGCAACGATCCTCAGAGGCTGATTATTTTGTCGAAAGAAATTTGGAATAATATGAAAAAACCCCTTGCACAATTCAGTGCGAGGGGTTATACTAAGCGAGTAAGTTAAATATTCCTCCTTAGCTCAGTCGGTAGAGCACTCGGCTGTTAACCGAGTTGTCGTTGGTTCAAGTCCAACAGGGGGAGCTTTAGAAGCCTGCAGAAGATTTCTTCTGCAGGCTTTTTCCTTTGAACGAATCGTATTTTCAGTCATGATAACAAAATATACAGAGAAGCGTTCAAAGAAAGGGTGGGGGAGTGTGATATCATCAAATCATATTGTAATAATGCTTGAAAAGCTTGGTATTGCTCCAATTGTAATTGCATCGGAGTTTGATTTCGGTAATCTGTGCGGATGAAGACCTGCGGGGACTTCGCGGAGCCATGGAAGAATCAGGCGTTTCAATTACGAATCTGGAAGTAGAAGATAAAGGTATTTACAAAGATGTGGATAATTACCGAAAAATGGCAATCGAGGTGCAGGAATATACAGAAGAGACATTCCGAAAATAATTTTAACATGGTTTTCGTGCATAAATGAGCAATTGCTTTACTGATAAAGGAAGTATACAATATGAAGAAAAGCAATGTAAGAAATTTTTATTTAGAGTCCGGTGGAAAAAACTATAATTGTATGTAGAAAAGGCACGAGGAGGAAAAACATATGAAATTAATCAGAACTGAAGATGCTGAGGGGCATGTGCTGTGTCATGACATTACCCAGATTATCAAAGGTGTTACGAAGGATGCCGTATTTCGCAAGGGGCATGTCGTGACCAAAGAGGATATTCCGGTTCTGTTATCCGTGGGTAAAGAGCATCTCTATGTGTGGGAGAAGAAAGAGGGGATGCTTCACGAGAATGAGGCAGCTGAGATTCTTCAGGAGATCTGTCAGGGTAAGAATCTTCATCCGTCAGAGGTAAAAGAAGGAAAAATTGAGCTGATTGCCGACTGCGACGGTGTGCTGAAGGTCGATGGAGAGAAGCTTCGGAAAATCAATTCTCTGGGCGAGATGATGATTGCCAGCAGGCATGGCAATTTCCCGGTGAAAAAGGGAGACAAGATTGCCGGAACCAGAGTGATTCCGTTAGTTATATCTGAAGAAAAGATGAAGAAGGCCAAAGAAACAGCAGGGGAAAAGCCAATCTTTAAGGTGGTTCCTTACATGCAAAAGAAAGTCGGGATCGTAACTACGGGAAGCGAAGTGTATCACAATCGGATCGAGGATACTTTTACACCCGTGATCGAGCAGAAACTGTCAGAGTTCCCTGTGGAAATCTGTGGACATGAAATCTGCGATGATGACCCGGGAATGATTACAGCAGCGATCCATGATCTTCTGAAGAGAGGCTGTAATATGATCATCTGTACCGGCGGAATGAGTGTGGATCCGGATGACAGAACACCTCTTGCAATTAGAACTGTTGCTACGGAGGTCGTGAGTTACGGTGCGCCGGTGCTTCCGGGAGCAATGTTCTTATTAGCTTATTATGGTGGTGACTTACCGATTATGGGTCTTCCGGGATGTGTGATGTATGCAAAAAGGACGATTTTTGACCTGGTCCTTCCGCGGATCATGACAGGAGAGGTGCTTACAGAAGAAGACCTGAACGGGTTGGGAGAAGGCGGACTATGCCTGAATTGTCCGGCTTGTACATTTCCGAATTGTGGATTCGGCAAAAGTGGAAGCAAATAGGTATTTCATAAGAGAAGTTGGAGGAAAAATGTACGGATTATTTGATGCGATTGAGAATTGTGAATCTGGCTCCGCAAATCTGGTGGTGACGGTACTGGAAGGAGAACATCTGGGAGAAAAGGCACTGTTTTCTGACGGGAAACTTGTCTGGCAGAATCATGAACATGGATTTTTCTCTGAAAACAGAGAGAAGGTCTCCTCTTTCACTGAGAGCGGTGTCGTAGAGATCGACGGAATCCGGGTGTTTTGTGATACTTTAGGACAGGAAAAGAGGATCGTTATCTGTGGCGGAGGTCATGTGTCGATACCGGTGATCAAGATTGGCGTTATGATGGGATACGATGTGACGGTGTTGGAAGATCGCCCTAAATTTGCAGATAATGCGAGAGGAGCCGGGGCTGCCCATGTCATCTGTGAACCTTTCGAAGATGGTCTTGATAAGGTAGAAGGAAGTACGGATACATATTTTGTGATCCTGACGAGAGGTCACCGGTATGATCAGGTGTGTCTGGAAAAGATTGCAAAGAAGGAGCATGCGTATATCGGAATGATCGGAAGCAGGCGGAGAGTTGCGCTGGTAAAACAGAATCTGATTGAAAACGGAAGCGATAAAGAGGTCCTGGATGCGGTGTATACCCCGATCGGGCTGGATATCGGAGCGGAGACACCGGCTGAGATCGCAGTGGCGATTATGGCTGAGATCATAGAGGTGAAAAACAAAAAGAAGAGTACGTGTGGATATTCCAGAGAAATAATACGGGCGATTATGGATCCGGACAAATATCCGGGGAAAAAGGTGATGGCAACGATTGTTTCCAGAAAGGGCTCGGCACCGCAGGGAATCGGCGTTAAAATGCTCGTTCTTTCAGACGGAAGATGTATTGGAACCATTGGCGGCGGATGTATGGAAGCGGCAGTTTTGCGGAAGGCTCTTTTTATGATAAGGACAGACGAGCCGGAGGCGAGACTGTGTAACGTTGATCTGACGGGCGAGGCTGCTGAGTATGAAGGTATGGTATGCGGAGGCACGGTTGATGTGCTGCTTGAAAAGATCAGATAGAAGGAGGAGATGGCATGAAGGATATGCGGGGAAGAACGATAGACTACATGCGGATATCCATTACGGACCGCTGTAATCTTCGATGCAAATACTGCATGCCGGATGGAATTCAAAATGTGTCTATGGATGAAATCCTGACATATGAGGAAATTGTGGCTGTCTGCATGGAAGCGGCAGCACTGGGCATCCGAAAATTCAAGATTACCGGAGGAGAACCGCTGGTTCGAAAAGGCTGTTCGGAACTGATTCGACAGATAAAACAGATACCGGGGGTGGAGCAGGTTACGATGACGACCAATGGAATTCTGTTAAAAAAGAATCTGGAATCACTTCTTGCATCCGGACTCGATGCAGTAAATATCAGTCTGGATACGCTGGATACGAAACGGTTCCGGGAAATTACAGGATTTGACAGGCTGGATGAGGTTCTTGCATCCATTGATGCAGCGGCGGAGAGCGGACTGAAGGTAAAGATCAACAGTGTACTTCAGTCAGGGCTAAATGACGGGGAGTGGAATCAGCTTCTGAAACTGGCAAAAAGTAAGAATATTGATGTACGTTTCATCGAGATGATGCCAATTGGTGACGGAAAGCAGTGCAGACCGGTATCGAATCAGGAGATTCTTGGAAAGATTGAACAGGAATATCCAGGTGTGGAAAAGGATGAGAGTATTCACGGAAATGGTCCGGCAGTGTATTACCGCATTCCCGGTTTTGTGGGAAGCGCAGGATTTATCAGCCCAATTCATGGAGTATTTTGCGACAGATGTAACCGGATCCGAATGACGGCGACCGGAGAGCTGAAACCCTGTCTGTGTTATCAGGATGCGTTTTCCGTGCGGGAAATGGTCAGAGCCGGAAGAACAGATGAGGTGAGAAATATTATCAGTAAAGTAATACTGATGAAGCCGGAGAGGCATTGCTTTGAGCAGAAAAAGGATGTTACAGAATCAAGGAAGATGGTTCAGATCGGAGGATAGATAAGTGGAAGGAAAAGTAGTTGGGATCTGTATCAGCGAAAAGAGAGGAACGCAGAAGACAGAGATCGCGGAAGCAGATATCGTAAAAGGATGGGGAATTGAAGGAGATGCCCATGGTGGTAAATGGCACCGGCAGGTGAGCCTTCTGTCATTTGAAAAGATTGAAGATTTTCGTGCCAAAGGTGCCGATGTGAAGTTCGGGGCATTTGGGGAGAATCTGATCATGGAAGGATTTGACCTTAGAAGGCTTCCGGTGGGAACCAGATTTCGTATCGGGGATGTGATACTGGAGCTTACTCAGATCGGAAAAGAATGTCACAGCCATTGTGAAATATATAAGAAAATGGGCGATTGTATCATGCCTAGGGAAGGTGTATTTACAGAGGTGATAGCAGGTGGTCATATCCGGGTCGGGGATCTTGTTCAGATAATAGAACCGGAGAAAAATCGACCATTTACAGCAGCAGTCATTACACTAAGTGATAAAGGGGCTGCCGGGCAGAGAGAGGATAAGAGCGGACCGAAGATTGTGGAAATGGCAGCGCAGGCCGGATATGATGTAAAGGAGTCGCTTCTTCTTCCGGATGGAAGAGGAGCGCTTGAGAGGCAGCTGATCCGGTTGGCAGACCAGCGGCAGATCAATGTGATTTTTACCACTGGAGGAACCGGATTTTCGCAGAGAGATGTGACGCCGGAGGCGACGATTGCAGTGTGTGACCGGATGGCGAACGGAATCGCAGACGCGATCCGAAATTACTCCATGACGATTACACCTCGTGCCATGTTCAGCCGGGCAGTGTCCGGTATCCGGGGGAAGACCCTGATCATCAATCTGCCGGGAAGTCCGAAGGCCGTACAGGAAGCGCTGGAATTTCTGCTTCCGCAGCTGGAACATGGTCTTGGAATACTCCGGGGAAGCGAGGGAGAATGTGCCAGATAATCATGGTACTTTCTTCGGAAGCGTTCGATTTTTAAAAATAGTACGATTATTAAATGAAAAACTACATAGTCAAAAGAAAAAAAGGAGAAGAATTATGAAAAAGAGATTTTTAGCATCAATGTTTGCAGCAGTTCTGGTACTTGGAATGATGGGATGTGGAAATAACGCGTCTGAGGAAAGCAGCGAGCCAGAGGCTGCGGAAGAGACAACTGAGGAAACAGATCAGTTTGATGATACAACGGTGACCATATTTGCGGCAAAGAGTTTGAATGGTGTGGTGGATGAGCTGATTTCAATGTATAATGAAACACAGCCGAATGTGGAGATTGTTACAAGCTATGACAGTTCCGGAACACTGATGGAGCAGATCGAGGAAGGAGCGGCCTGTGACGTTTTCTTCTCAGCAGCTCAGAAACAGATGGATCAGCTGGAAACAGACGAACTGGTGGTAGATGGAACCAGAGCAAATGTAGTGAACAATCAGGTATGCGTGGTTACCTATAAAGACAGCGGCACAGGTGTGACCGGTCTTGAGAATATCGCAGACGCAGAGAGCTTTGCACTGGCAGACGGAAGTGTTCCGGTCGGAAAATACACCCGTCAGGCTATGGTAAATGTAGGCATGCTTCCGGAAGTCGAGGATGTATCTGTCATTACAACACAGGAAGTTTCCGATGCGCTGAGTGGAATCGAGATTAATGAATGTGCGAATGTCGGCGCTGTTACTGCAGCAGTTGCAGAAGGATCCAATGAAGTCGGTACGGTATATAAATCAGATACATATGGTCTTGAGGATCAGCTTGAGATTCTGGAAATCGTAAGCTATGATCTGACCGGCAATGTGATTTATCCAATCGCTCAGATCGTAAATGAGGAAGCAGATGATCTTCAGAAAGAAGCAGCACTTGATTTTATCAGATTCCTGACATCAGACGCTGCGAAGGAAGTATACGAGAAATATTATTTTGACACAGACGTAGAATAATCAGGAGGAACATTATGGAAGAGATTATGGAAATACTGAAAGAACTGGACTGGAGTCCGTTACTCATATCGCTTAAGACAGGGGTGGTGGCAACCATAATCTCTTTCTTTCTTGGGATATTTGCGGCGAGAAAGGTGATTAAGGCGGGACCGAAAGTAAAGGCAGTGGCAGATGGTATTCTGACGCTGCCAATGGTGCTGCCGCCTACAGTTGCGGGATTTTTTCTGCTTCTTCTGTTCAGCCGCAGAAGACCGCTTGGTATATATTTATATGAAAATTTTGATATTAAAGTGGTACAGACCTGGCTTGGCTGCATCATCGCAGCCACAGTCATTGCATTTCCGTTGATGTACCGCAATGCCAGGGCGGCATTTGAGCAGGTTGATGTGAATCTTATTTATGCGGGTAGAACGCTTGGAATGAGCGAAACGGCTATTTTCTGGAAAGTTGTTGTGCCGACAGCAGGACCGGGAATCATATCGGGCACGATTCTTACGTTTGCCAGAGCCATGGGTGAATATGGAGCCACATCCATGCTGGCAGGCAACATTCCGGGAAAGACAGGAACGATTTCCCAGAGAATAGCGATGGTCATACAGGACGGAGATTACCTGACCGCAGGTGTGTGGGTTATCATCGTGATGCTGATTGCATTTGTGGTGATCTTTCTGATGAACCTGATTTCAGGTAAGAAGATGAAACAGGTAAAACGCTGGTAAGATAAAGGAGAAGAATGGATATGGGAGAATTTACACATTTTAACAGGCAGGGTGAGGCCATCATGGTGGATGTCAGTGATAAAAAGGATACTGTAAGAGAGGCGATTGCGTCCGGAACGATCCGCATGTCAGAGGAATGCTATCTTCTGGTGAAAGATGGCGGTATGAAGAAAGGGGATGTGCCTGGGGTTGCCCGGATCGCCGGAATCATGGGTGCCAAGAAGACTTCGGAATTGATCCCGCTTTGTCACATCCTGAACTTAAGTAAAGTAGAGGTTGATTTTATCTTCCATGATGAAATCTGTGGAATCGAGGCCAGGTGTACGGCAAAGACGACGGGTAAGACCGGTGTGGAGATGGAAGCGCTGACCGGTGTAAGCGTGACGCTGCTTACCATTTACGATATGTGCAAGGCTGTGGATAAGGGAATGGAGATCGGAGAGATAAAATTGCTTCGCAAATCCGGCGGAAAGAGCGGATTGTGGGAACGGGGACAGACGTATGGCGATTAAGGTAAGAATTGAGAAATCTGTGGGAAGGTTTAAGCTCGATGTGGGATTTCAGACGGAGAGCAGGCGAATCGGTATTCTGGGAGCATCCGGCTGCGGGAAAAGCATGACATTGAAGTGCATTGCCGGAATCGAAACGCCGGATCAGGGCAGTATTGTGATTGATGAACGTGTATTATATGACCGGAATGTCAATATCAAACCCCAGAAACGAAAGGTGGGTTACCTGTTCCAGAATTATGCACTGTTTCCCACAATGACTGTTGAGGATAACATCGGAGCAGGCCTTAAGGGGAAAAAAGAAGAGAAAAAGCAGATGATCAGTAAAATGATCGAAAAGTTCCGCCTGGAAGGGTTAAGAGATCGTTTGCCGGGAGAATTGTCAGGAGGGCAGCAGCAGAGAGTGGCGCTGGCAAGGATCATGGCATATGAGCCGGAGGTGATTCTTCTGGACGAGCCCTTTTCCGCGTTGGATGAATTTTTAAAGGATCGTTTGCAGCAGGAATTGATGCAGATGCTTGAGGACTATGGTGGTACGGTAATTCTGGTATCTCACAGCCGGGATGAAATATACAGGTTCAGTGAAGAACTTATTATCATGGATGAGGGGAAAACCATCTGTCAGGGAAAGACAAAGGAAATCTTTGCTAATCCAGAATGGAAAGAAGCGGCAAGGCTGACCGGATGTAAGAATATCACAGAGGCGAAGCGTATAGACAGGCATCATGTGAGCGTGCCTGCATGGGGAGTTACGCTTATATTGCGGAAAGAAGTTCCTGAAGGTCTGCATTGGATCGGAGTCAGGGCGCATGATTTCATTCCAATATGGAAAAAGGCAGGAGAAGAAAAGCTGCAGAGGGATGAATCATCAGAAAATCGGATTCTGTTAGTGACAGACAGCGTGGCAGAGCTACCGTTTGAGAAAAAGTATTTTCTGAAGACAGCGTATGAAACAGAGCATATCTGCTGGTTTGTACAGCGAGAGCAATGGGATCTGCTGGATGAAAGGGGAATGCCGGACTATCTGGAGATTCCTGAAGAAAAAATTTTGTTGTTACAGTAATGGTATGGTCATATAAAATGCGGCAAGGAGATGGATTCTCTTTGCCGCATTTGAGTTATTCTAAGCAAAGATATTGTTAAAAGGAAACAGTAAGCTGCATCTTGAACTGCTCTTCTCCATACACCGCATGAGGGATATCTTTCGGCATAATAAGAGTTTCTCCCTCATTCAAAATAAACACTTCTCCACCCACAGTAAATCTGCCTGTACCTTCCAGCACGGTAACCATGGCATCACCACCGGACGCATGAGTCGAAATTTCTTCGCCTTTGTCAAAGGAAAAAATCGTCACACTCATCTTGTCGTTCTGTACCAGTGTTTTGCTGACTACCTGGCCTTCCTGATAATTCACTAAATCTTTCAGTTTCAAACATACCTGTTTTTCAATGTTTTTATACATGCGAATACCTCCGTCATATTTCGTTTATCATTATTATTTTCCAATATCTTGAAAATAATTTCAATCTTATTTTTATATCTGATTAACATCCATTTTCCTTGTCGGATACCATGAAAAAGGTATATAATTTCCATAGGATATAACATACAGAAGGCGATAGGGATATGAATGGAAAAGAACGGTTAAGTGAGCTTGACTTTTTTAAGCATGTATCAGATGAAACATTGAATGAACTATGGGCTAAGGGAACGGTGGAACGATGTCTGAAGGGAACGGTGATACGCAGGGCGAAGGAATTGAATCAGAATGTCTATTTTCAGGTGAGCGGCAAGTCTGTCGTATACAATCTGACTCATACCGGAAGAAGAAAGATTATTTTTATATTGGGCAAAGGACATATGCTGAATGGACATATCATTCAGAATCATGTGGCTTCCCTTTTCATCGAGACAATTGAGGAAAGCAGTATCTTTCGCGTTCCAATCTCTGCTTTCATAAATGCAATGAAAAAAGATTTTACACTTGTGGAAGCCGTACTGACCGCACAGGAGACGAAAATCTGGAGACTTGGGCATCAGTTGAAAAATACGATGGGAAGTATTTATATGGAACGCAAACTTGCTGCAAAGCTTTGGAAATTATCGAGAGATTTCGGAAAAGAAACGAAAGATGGCATCGAAATTGATCTTAATCTGCCGATCACCTTCCTGGCGGACATGCTTGGCGCACCGCGAGAGACAACATCGAGACTGTGCAGTACATTGATGGAGTATGATTTGATCAGAATCAATAAGAAAAGAATTACGATTGTGGACAAAGATCGAATGGCTCATTTTTATAAAACAGGAGAATATTATTTATAATGCAAAAATCTGTGACTTTTGTCACGGATTTTTTTTGATAATTTTGAGACAATGTACTTAAATATAAAGACGCGAAAGGAGACATTATGGGATATCAGTTATCAAAACAAGAAGCTTCAAAACTGTTTGCAAAATGGACAGAATGTTTTGACGTATTTGCTCCTGTTCTGAAAAAAGGAGAGGGATGTTTTTCGGATACGGATATCATCCGTTATGACAAAGTAAAGAATCTGGATGAGATTGAGTGGGAGAAAAAATCGGATTATTCATTCAAAGAGGCATTGCTGTCGATCAATCAGACTATTTTTTATTACACGGAAGATCAGACAACTGTTCCGAAAGGACCGGAAAAGGATCTTTTGATTTTCCTTCGTTCGTGTGACCTTCATGCGGTGAGGAGACTTGACGATATTTATCTGAACAATGGCTTTGAAGATCTCTACTATTCGAGAGTGCGCGAGCGGGCAAAATTCATTCTTATGGGATGTGAGGAGACTTGTTCGACCGGATTTTGTGTAAGTATGGGAACAAACAGATCAGACAATTATGACGCATACATCAAACTGGACGGTGACGTATGCTTCATGGACGTGAAATGTGCTGATCTGAACCCTGAAAATGCTGATGTGAAAGAAGTGGTTCCTGATTTCGTGTCAGAGAATAAGGAAAAAGTGACGCTGCCAAAGAATCTTTCCAATGAGAGCTTTACAAAGGAAATCTGGCAGGAGTACGGCGACCGCTGTATCGAATGTGGCAGATGTAATTTTGTATGTCCGACATGTACCTGCTTCACCATGCAGGATATATTTTACAAAGATAATGCGAAGGTTGGAGAGCGAAGAAGAGTGTGGGCGTCGTGCCAGGTTGGAGGATACGATGAGATCGCCGGAGGAATTACATTCAGAAGAACCAAAGGCGACAAAGTTCGTTTTAAAGTCATGCACAAGATCCATGATCATGAAAAGCGCTTCGGATATCCGATGTGCGTAGGATGCGGACGCTGTGATGCAGTATGTCCGGAGTACATTTCCTATTCTAATTTGGTCAACCGGTTAGCAAAGGAGGAGAATGAATAATGAAAAATGAATATATTCCTCAGTTGTCAAAAATTTTAAAAGTAGTGAAACATACAAATTTAGAATACACATTCACAATGGAATTTGAAGGAGATGTGAAACCGGGACAGTTCTTCGAAGTGTCAATTCCGAAATTTGGAGAGGCACCGATCTCGGTAAGCGGAATCGGAGAAGGGACTGTTGATTTTACGATCCGCCGTGTGGGCAAAGTGACAAACGAAATCTTTGAAAACTATGTTGGTGATTCTTTCTTTATCCGTGGACCATATGGAAATGGGTTTGATGTAGAGAATTACAAAGGAAAAGAAATCGTTGTTGTTGCCGGTGGTACAGGTCTTTCCCCTGTTCGTGGAGTCGTGGATTACTTTGCGGAACATACAGATGAAGCGGTAAGCACGACACTGATCTCAGGATTCAAATCTCCTGACGATGTGCTCTTCAAGGAAGATTTTGAAAGATGGAATGAAAAAATCAATGTAATCAAAACTGTCGACCGTGCACCGGAAGGATATGACGGACCGGTTGGAATGGTTACGCAGTACATTCCGGATCTTACATTTGAAAATATCAAAAATGCGGTATTTATCTGTGTAGGACCTCCGATCATGATCAAATTTACAATCATGGCAATTCAGAAGCTTGGCGTGACAGATCAGCAGATCTGGGTTTCTCATGAGAGAAAGATGTGTTGTGGTCTTGGTAAATGCGGACACTGCAGAATCGGCTCTACATATATCTGCCTTGACGGACCTGTATTTAACTATGTGGACGGAAAAGAATTAATCGATTAAGGGGGCACTGGTATGGGATTAGATATTAATACAAAGAAATTAAAGAAGAATGCATTCCGTGTATCAAAAGTTCGTGGAATCGGTGCATCCAGAATTCGTGTTCCAGGTGGTTATCTGAATGCAGAAGTTCTCGGAATGGTTCAGGAAATTGCGCAGGAATATGGTAATGGATATGTGCATCTGACAACAAGACAGGGATTTGAGATCGAAGGTATCCGCTATGAAGACATGGATGAGATCAATAAAAAGCTTCAGCCAATCATCGACATGGTGGGAACGAATCAGACGGATCCGGGCACAGGATATGCTGCATCGGGAACAAGAAATATCTCGGCCTGTATCGGAAATAATGTCTGTCCGTTTGCGAACTATAATACAGCGGAACTGGCAAGAAGGATCGATAAGGCGATATTCCCGAATGACCTTCATTTCAAAATTGCGTGTACTGGATGTTCCAATGACTGTGCAAAGGCGAGAATGCATGATTTCGGCATTATCGGACAGACGATCCCACAGTATGATCCGACACGCTGTGTGGCATGTCAGGCTTGTATCAAGGGCTGCAAGAGTTTGTCTGTAGATGCGCTTCGCATGGAAAATTACAAAATTATAAGAGATACAGAGAAATGTATCGGGTGCGGTGTCTGTATCACCAAATGTCCGACACGTGCGCTCACAAGAAGTCCGAAGAAATACTATAAGCTTGCAATCATGGGAAGAACAGGAAAGAAGAATCCAAGACTGGGTCAGGATTTTCTTGTCTGGGCAGATGCCGACAATATCATTAAGATCATTCAGAATACATACGCATTTGTTGAAGAATATATTTCTCCGGATGCACCTGCAAGAAAAGAGCATATCGGCTACATTATTGACCGCGTAGGATTTGAAGAATATAAAAAATGGGCACTTAAAGATGTTGAACTGATGCCGGAGACCATCATGAAAGAATGCGTATACTGGAATGGTATCGATTTTAAACATTAGTGAGGGGAGAGCAGTATGAAAAAAGTACAATCTATCTGTAATTATTGTGCGATTGATTGCAGTCTTGATTTTTTTGTAAATGAAGATGCGAATCAGATTGAAGCTGTGAAGCCTACACCTGGGTATCCGGTCAATGACGGTTTCTGCTGTATCAAGGGCTTGTCGCTTGATAAACAGCAGACGGTTGTGGATAAACCACACACTCCGAGAGTCCGTATGCAGGACGGCAGCTACGCATATCCGGGATGGGATTACACGTTTGCATATATTGCGAAACGCTTCAGAGAGATTCAGGAGAAATATGGATATGAAGCGATTGCAGGAATTTCTACCGGACAGCTTACGATGGAGGAATTTGCGATTAACGGACATATTTTACGTGACCATATGCACACAAATGTGGATGGCAATACGAGACTTTGCATGGCATCCGCTGTGGTTGCCCATAAGCAGAGTTACGGCTTTGATGCTCCCGGATATACACTGAAAGATTTAGAACTGTCTGACACGATCATACTGATCGGCTCTAATCCGGTTGTTGCGCATCCGATCGTATGGGATCGAATCAGAAAAAACACAGATAAAAAATTAATCGTGATCGACCCGAGAAGATCCGAGACAGCAAAAAATGCGGACTACCATTACCGGATTAAGTCCAAAATGGATTCAACACTTTTCTACGGACTTGCAAATTATTTTATTTCAAATGATCTGATTGACCATGCGTTTATCGAGACACATACCAATCGTTTTGAGGAATATAAAGAGTTCGTGAAAGATTTTCCGATGGAAAAGGTTGCAGCGGATACGGATCTGTCAGTAGATGAGATCCATGAACTGATTGAACTGATCAAGAATGGAAAACGGGTATCGATGTGGTGGACAATGGGAATCAACCAGTCTCACAACGCGGTTCGTGCTGCACAGTCTATCATCAATCTCCAGCTGCTGCTTGGCAATTATGGAAAACCAGGTACAGGAGCGAACTCGATCACCGGTCAGTGTAATGCGATGGGATCGCGATTATTCTCCAACCAGGCATCACTATACGGACATCCATTCGATAATCCGGATGCAAGGAAGAAGGTTGCAGGTATTTTCCACTGCGACGAGGAGATTCTGGCAAAAGGTCCGACGAAGACATACAACCAGATAATCGAGGGAATCAACAATGGGGACATCAAAGCACTTTGGATTATCTGTACGAACCCGAGGCATTCCTGGACAAACAATGTGACATTTAAAAAAGCGATTGAGAACCTTGAGTTTTATGTCGTTCAGGATATTTATGATGATATTGAGAGTGCGGATGATTATGATGTATTTCTCCCGGCAGTACCAGGAATCAAGAAGGAAGGTACGTATGTGAATCTGGAACGTCGTCTTGGCCGTATGATTCCGGCTTTGAAACCTGATGAAGATGAGAAAAATGATTATCAGATCATGTACGGAATCGCGAAGGCGATGGGATTCGAGGACATCATCGAGTATTGGAAGACGCCGGAAGACTGCTTTAATCTGATGAGAGCGTGTTCAAAGGGACGTCCATTCGATTTTACAGGAGTGTCATACAGGGGACTTGAGTTCTCGCATGGTGTTCAGTGGCCATTCAGGGAAGGCGAAGTGTTAGAAGAAGATGAGCGAAGACTGTACGCGGACGGTAAGTTTTTCCATCCGGATGGAAAAGCAGTCTTTATGTTCGAGCCGGTACCGGAAAATCCGCTGCCGCAGACAGAAGAATTCCCTTATATTTTTAATACAGGACGTGGTTCCGTAGGTCAGTGGCATACGCAGTCAAGAACAAGAGAAGTTCAGTTCGTTGAGGGTGTCAGTGCCCATCATCCATATTGTTACATTCATCCGGCTGTGGCAGACAAGTTTGGTCTGAAGCATGAAGACTGGATTATGATTCATTCCTGTAACGGGGAGAGCGCTCCGTTTGCAGTTCGTGTTACAGATGATGTGAAAGAGGATGAGATATATTGTCCGATTCATTATATCGAATGTAACAGACTGACCCCGTCTGTCTATGATCCGTATTCAAAAGAGCCAAGCTATAAGGCTGCAGTCGTAAATATTAGACCGGTTGAGGAGGGATTTGTATATGTACCGTATAAAAATTGATCGTAACCGTTGTATCGGTTGTCTTATGTGCGTTACATCGTGCTGTGTCTCTCATGATACGCATGATGCGAGAAATCGTGTCGTAATCGACTCGCAGACAAAACCGGCACCAATCTTTTGCCGTCACTGTGACCGTCCGGAATGTGCGATTACCTGTATGACCGGTGCGATGAGAAAAGATGAGAAAACAGGATATGTGATGTACGACAGAGAGCACTGCGCACATTGTTTTATGTGTGTGATGGGATGTCCGTACGGTGTGCTGAAGCCGGATGCGATTCACAATACCGAAGTAATGAAATGTGATATGTGTGTTCACAGGAGTGAAGATGGCTCGGGGAATCCGATGTGTGTCGAGAAATGTCCGATGCATGCGATTACATTAGTGGAGGTGAGCGAATCATGAAATTTGTAGTAATTGGAGCAAGTGCTGCGGGAACAAATACTGTTCGTAAACTCCGCGAACTGAACCCGGATGCTCAGATTGTGATGATTTCAGAGGATACAGCGATCTATTCCAGATGTATCCTGTATCATCACCTCAAAGGCGAACGTGATCTGGAAGGACTGAACTTTGTAGGACCAGACTTTGCGGAGCGTTTTCGGGTTGAATGGATCAAGGGTGTAAAGGCAAGCGGCATTGATACAGACCGAAATGTAGTATTGCTTGAGAATGGGGACGAAGTTTCCTATGATAAGCTCTGCATCGCGACAGGTTCTCATCCGAATTTCTTTCCGATTCCGGGACTCCGTGAAGGGAAGAATGTGACAGGCTTCCGTAATTTTTCTGACGTGGAATTTATTGAAGAGAGAATTGAACAGGCGGAAAATATCTTTGTTCTGGGAGCCGGTCTTGTCGGTATCGATGTAGTGGCAGGTCTCATCAAATATAAAAAGCATATTACGATTGCAGATATGGCCCCTTATATGCTGGGAATCCAGCTGGATGAATACTCGGCAGGCGTGTATCAGGAAATGTTCGCGGCTCACAATGTGGATCAGTATTATAATATGGGAGTCAGAGATTTTGTCCTGAATGAAGAGGGAAATGTTTACAAAGTCATTTTGAATGACGGAACAGAGATTCCGACCGATCTGGTCGTGAATTGTGCAGGTGTACGTGCAACAGTAGAGTTCCTGGAGGGAAGTAAGATTGAGACGGATCGGTTCGGACTTGTATTTGATACGCATGGGCAGACAAATATACCGGATGTATATGGTGCGGGCGATGTGTCAGGGCGCGGTCCGATCTGGCCGGTAGCTGTGAAAGAAGGAATGATTGCCGCTTATAACATGAGCGGGGTTGAGATGACAATGGATGATTTTTTTACTTCCAAATCTACAATGAATTTCCTCGGACTTGCGAGCATGTCACTTGGAAAAGCAAACAGGTATGATGATTCCTATACAGAAGAAATCTTTAAAGATCCGGAAAAGAAAATATATAAGAAGATCGTACACAAAGATGGTGTGATCACAGGTGCGATCCTTCAGGGAGACCTTTCTTACTGTGGAGTTTTGACTCAGCTGATCCGGCGAAAGATTGATGTTTCAAAGATTAAAAAGCCATTATTTGACGTCGATTATTCTGATTTCTTCCGCGTGAAAGATAACTTTGAGTTCTTGTACGAAAAGGAAGAAGAGATTGAGGTACTGTAAAAAGCGGTTATCCAGAAACCAGATGAAAAGAAAAGGAATAGAGTTATGGAGAGATTAGAAAGAATTCCTGTTCCGGTGATTCCTACCTTTGTTGGTGCACTCACACTGAGCAACATATATGGCGGAATGGGATATACATGGGTGCGGCATTTATCAATGTGGGCGGCAACAGTGTTTATGATTTGTTATATTATAAAAATCGTAAAGTACCCGTCTACATGCAAAAAAGAATATTGTCAGGTGATCCCGGGCAGTTTATATGCTGCGTTCGCGATGGTATTGATGATACTTGGAAGTTACTATTATGATTATGCTCCGGCTGTCGGAAAAGCAATCTGGTCGATCGCAATCGTGATCCATGCAACACATATTTTGATTTTTACATATCGCAATGTCATCAGAAAGCGCGATATGAATACATTTATGCCAAGCTGGTATGTGACATACAATGGAATCATGGTCAGCTGCGTGACTGGCGGTGCCATGAATGCATCCGGTGTGCTTCGTGTGATTGTATTTTACGGAATTGCAGTTTATTTTGTAATCCTGCCGTTCATGCTCAGACGCCTGCTTACGGTAGAAGTCAAGGATGCGGTATATCATACAATGGCAGTTCTTCTTGCACCGTGCAGTTTGTGTGTTGTGAGTTATCTGAATGTGATTCAGAATCCAAATGCAGTCGTTCTCTATATTTTGTATGCATGCGTATTGGCTTCGTTATTATTTATCATTGTCAAGCTTCCGAAATTCTTCGCATTTTCATTTGTACCGGGTTATGCAGGGCTTACATTCCCGATGGCTATCGGTACGGTTGCGACATCAAAGATGACGGCGTTCCTTACGGCGCAGGGAAAGGATTCTCTGGCTGCTATGACAACGCAGCTGAACGGAATTCAGCTTTATCTGACAACGATGATTGTGGGATATGTCCTTGTTAATTTTGTTGTCATGCTACTAAAGATCGAACGTAAATAGAGAAAAGGGCAAAGTCTGGATTTGTGAAATGTTTATAGAATAAATATTCATTTCAATGAATTTTTATTAAAATTAGGAGTTGATTGAAGAAAGGGTTTCCGTTATAATAGACAAAAAAATAGTTGGGGCTTTAGACCCCGGCATCATTATATGGAAAGCAACACAAGGGCGTGCTGTGATTTTACGAAAGTGAAATTGCGGTGCGCCCTTTTATGTATCAGGGAAATGCCTGCAGTATGCACCTGATACATAAAACGCACTTTGTGCGCTGATGCGCAGCACGCTCGCGCGCGAAGATTGCGCATGAAACGCAATCTATCAGATATGAAGGGAGAATGCACAGATGAGTGGATTTGAGAGCCAGGGCCTTTACAGGCCAGAGTTTGAACACGATAACTGCGGTATTGGCGCGGTGGTCAATATCAAAGGAAAGAAATCTCACAAGACCGTCGAGAATGCGCTGGAGATCGTGGAGAATCTGGAACACAGAGCAGGTAAAGACGCAGAGGGAAAGACTGGTGACGGTGTGGGAATCCTGATGCAAGTATCACATAGATTTTTCAAAAAAGTATGTAAGCCGCTTGGGATCGAGCTTGGATCAGAGCGGGATTACGGTGTTGGAATGTTCTTCTTTCCGCAGGATGAGCTGAAAAGAAATCAGGCAAAGAAGCTCTTTGAGGTGATCACTGAGAAAGAGGGGATGGAATTCCTCGGCTGGAGAAAGGTTCCAGTTCAGGCGGATGTGCTCGGGAAAAAAGCGCTCGAGTGTATGCCGTGTATTGAGCAGGCATTTATCAAGCGTCCGAAAACAATTGAAAAAGGTCTGGACTTTGACCGCAGACTGTATGTGGTACGCAAGGTGTTTGAGCAGAGCAATGACACTTATGTATGTTCTCTTTCCAGCAGAACGATCGTATATAAAGGAATGTTTCTCGTTAAACAGCTGAGACTGTTCTTCGGGGATCTTCAGGATAAAGACTATGAATCTGCAGTTGCCATTGTGCATTCGAGATTCAGCACGAACACGAACCCGAGCTGGGAACGTGCGCATCCGAACCGGTTTATCGTACATAACGGAGAGATCAACACCATTCGGGGAAATGCGGATAAGATGCGCGGAAGGGAAGAGACGATGGAATCTTCCTACCTGAAAGGAGAAATGCTGAAGGTGCTTCCTGCGATCGACACGTCCGGTTCCGATTCTGCCATGCTTGACAATACGCTGGAATTTATGGTGATGAACGGAATGGAACTTCCTCTGGCAGTGATGATCTCAATTCCGGAGCCATGGGCAAACAACCGGAGTATGCCTCAGAATCAGAAGGACTTCTATCAGTACTATGCGACGATGATGGAACCATGGGATGGACCTGCATCCATTCTGTTCTCAGACGGAGACTGTATGGGAGCAGTGCTTGATAGAAACGGACTTCGTCCGTCCAGATATTATATTACCGATGACGATATGCTCATATTATCTTCGGAGGTAGGAGTTCTGAAAGAGGATCCTGCCAAAATCGTTATGAAAGAAAGAATTCATCCGGGCAAAATGCTGCTCGTAGATATGGTAAAGGGCTGTGTGATCGATGATCAGGAGCTCAAAAATATGTATGCAGACCGTCAGCCATACGGTGAATGGCTGGACGGCGAGCTGATTGAGCTGAAGGATCTGAAGATCCCGAATGAATCCATTCCATCGTATACGAATGAGGAGTGTAAGCGGCTGCAGAAGGCGTTCGGCTATTCTTATGAAGATGTGCGGACAAATATCCTTCCTATGGCGGTAAATGGAAGTGAAAGCATTTCCTCTATGGGTATCGATGTGCCGCTTGCAGTGCTTTCGGATAAGAGACAGTCAATGTTCGGATATTTTAAGCAGCTGTTCGCGCAGGTGACAAATCCTCCGATTGATGCGATCCGTGAAAAAATCGTGACCTCCACAGCCGTTTATCTCGGGCGGGACGGAAACCTTCTGAAAGATCAGGCTGTGAACTGCCGTATGCTGAAGGTGAACAATCCGATCCTGACAGATACTGATCTGATCAAGATCAAACATATGAAGCAGGAAGGATATAAGGTAGAGGTGATTCCGACTACCTATTATAAGAACTCCAACCTGGAAACGATGATGGATTATCTGTTCGTGCAGGTGGATAAGGCGATCAATGAGGGTGCGAACATCCTGATCCTTTCCGACCGTGGCGTGGATGAATTCCATGTGGCGATCCCGTCTCTTCTCGCAGTATCGGGCGTACAGCAGCATCTCGTGCGCACGAAGAAGAGAACAACAGTTGGAATTATCATTGAGACCGGTGAGCCGAAAGCAGTCCATGAATTTGCGACGCTTCTCGGATATGGCGCCTGTGCGGTCAACCCATATCTGGCATACGCAACGATCCGCCAGCTGATCGACGAGAACATGATCCAGAAGGATTATTATGCGGCAGTCGATTCGTTTGCAAATGGAATCCTTTCCGGAATCGTCAAGATTGCTTCCAAGATGGGTATTTCGACAATACAGTCTTATCAGGGCGCAAAGATTTTCGAAGCGATCGGTCTCAGGCAGTCGTTTATCGATAAATATTTTACAAATACAGTGAGCAGAATCGGCGGTATCGGCATTCAGGAGATTGCGGCGGACTATGCGGCAATGCACACAGAGGCATTTGATCTGCTCGGATATGATACCGATATGACACTGGACAGCATCGGACAGCACAAGAGCAAGAGTCAGGGTGAGCAGCATCTTTACAACCCACAGACGATCCACATGCTGCAGCAGTCTACGAGAACCGGAAACTACGAAATGTTTAAGCAGTATACAGAACTCGTAAATGAAGAAGGTGCGGGCATCAATCTGCGCGGTCAGTTTGAATTCAATTTCCCTGAGAAGGGCGTGCCGATCGAGGAAGTGGAGCCGGTAGACGAGATCGTAAAGAGATTCAAGACAGGAGCCATGTCTTATGGTTCCATCTCCAAGGAGGCGCACGAGACGCTGGCCATTGCCATGAATTCGCTTCACGGCAAGTCAAACAGTGGCGAAGGCGGCGAGGAGATTGAAAGACTTGACACGGACAGATGCTCTGCGATCAAGCAGGTCGCTTCCGGGCGATTCGGTGTGACGAGCCGCTATCTCGTGAGTGCACAGGAGATCCAGATTAAGATGGCACAGGGCGCAAAGCCTGGTGAGGGCGGGCATCTTCCGGCAGGAAAGGTGTACCCGTGGATCGCAAAGACACGTTATTCGACACCGGGTGTGGGACTGATCTCACCACCGCCGCACCATGATATTTATTCCATTGAAGATCTGGCTCAGTTGATCTATGACTGTAAAAATGCAAATAAAGATGCCCGCATTTCGGTAAAACTGGTATCCGAGGCGGGAGTCGGAACGATCGCAGCGGGTGTTGCCAAAGCGGGAGCAGGACTGATCCTGATCTCCGGCTATGACGGAGGAACCGGTGCGGCACCGGGAAGTTCGATCCACAATGCAGGACTTCCGTGGGAGCTCGGACTCGCAGAGACACATCAGACACTTCTCCAGAACGGACTGCGTGACCGTGTCCGCATCGAGACGGACGGTAAGCTGATGAGCGGAAGAGATGTCGCGATCGCAGCGATCCTCGGAGCGGAGGAATTCGGATTTGCCACAGCGCCGCTCGTGACGATGGGCTGTGTGATGATGAGAGTCTGCAATCTGGACACCTGTCCGGTCGGCATCGCGACACAGAATCCGGAGCTTCGGAAGCGCTTTAGCGGAAAGCCGGAGTACGTAATCAATTTCATGCGGTTTATGGCAGAAAACTTACGTGAATATATGGCGAAGCTTGGTGTCCGTTCCATTGATGAACTCGTAGGACGCACCGACCTGCTGAAGGTGAAAGAGCATCCGAAGTCAAGATATGCGGCAGCGCTTGATCTGTCCGGAATTCTTCATCAGGGTTATGCCGGATCAAAGGAGCAGATCTATAATCCTGCAAGAAAATATGACTTTGAACTCGAAAAGACACTGGATGAGCGGGTGCTGATGAAAGAACTGAAAGCTTCTCTTGAGAAAAAACAGAAGAAGAGCATTCATGTGAAAGTATCCAATGTTGACCGTACATTCGGAACGATCTTCGGATCTGAGATCACGAAGCGCTATCCGGAAGGACTGCCGGAGGATACGTACGTGATCCATTGTGAGGGTGCGGGCGGACAGAGCTTCGGCGCATTCATCCCGAAAGGACTGACGTTAGAGCTTACCGGTGACAGCAATGACTACTTCGGAAAAGGTCTGTCAGGCGGAAAATTAGTTGTGTTCCCGCCAAAGGAAGTGACTTACAAACACGATGAAAATATTATTATCGGAAATGTGGCACTTTACGGTGCGACCGGCGGATATGCTTACATCAACGGTGTGGCAGGAGAACGTTTCTGCGTCCGCAACTCCGGAGCGATGGCAGTTGTGGAAGGTGTCGGAGATCACGGATGCGAATATATGACCGGAGGCCGTGTGGCGATTCTTGGCCAGGTAGGCAAGAACTTTGCGGCAGGTATGAGCGGCGGCATTGCCTACGTGCTGGATGAGGACAATACACTGTACCGTAAGATTAATAAAGGAATGGTAAATATGGTTCATGTGACATCCAAGTACGATATCATCGAGCTGAAGAGCATGATCGAAAACCATGTAAAACATACGAAATCTGAGATCGGTGCTCAGATCCTGGAGCATTTTGATGAGTATCTGCTGAAATTCAAGAAGGTCATCCCATTTGACTATGAGAAGATGCTGACCTATGTCCTTCAGATGGAGGAAAAGGGCTTAAGCAGTGAACAGGCCAAGATTGAGGCGTTCTATGCGATCAGAAACGGAAAGGAATAGGAGGGGTGAACGATGGGAAAAGCAACAGGATTTTTAGAATATGAAAGACAGGACAAGAAAGCAGAAGCTCCAAAAGAGAGAATCAGCCATTTCAGAGAGTTTCATGATCCGCTTACAAAAGAAGAACAGAAGCGCCAGGGCGCAAGGTGCATGGACTGTGGCGTGCCGTTCTGTCAGGCGGGTGTCATGATCGCGGGAATGGCAAGCGGATGCCCTCTGAACAACCTTGTTCCGGAGTGGAATGACCTCGTGTATCATGAGAACTGGCAGGCGGCTTACAACCGCCTGCATAAGACAAATAATTTCCCGGAATTTACTTCAAGAGTATGTCCGGCTCTCTGTGAGAAGGCATGTACGTGTAACCTGAACGGCGATGCGGTGGCGACACGGTCCAATGAGTATGCCATCATTGAAAATGCCTATGAGGCAGGTTATGCTGCACCGAAGCCGCCAAAGAGCCGCACCGGGAAGAAGGTGGCTGTCATCGGATCCGGCCCTTCCGGGCTCGCGGCGGCTGATCAGCTCAACAAGAGAGGCCATCTCGTAACTGTGTTTGAGCGTGATGACAAGGCAGGCGGTCTGCTTCGGTATGGTATTCCGAACATGAAGCTTGAAAAGCATATCATTGACCGGAAGATCGATGTGATGGAGAAAGAAGGCGTGACCTTCGTCTATAACTGTAATGTCGGCAAAGATAAGAAGGCGGCAGAGCTTCTGAAGGAATTTGATCGTGTGATCCTCGCCTGCGGGGCAAAGAATCCAAGGGATATCAAAGTTCCGGGAAGAGATGCGAAGGGGATCTACTATGCGGTGGATTTTCTGGTCTCCACGACGAAGGCGCTCTGGGCAGATCCGGAGAAGGGAAAGACAGCGAAGGTATCGGATCTGAAGGCAGGAAGCTTTATCTCTGCAAAAGGCAAGCGTGTCATGATCATCGGCGGTGGTGACACCGGAAATGACTGCTGCGGAACTGCAATGCGCCACGGCGCGAAGTCTGTACTGCAGCTTGAGATGATGCCGAAGGCGCCGGAGGAACGCCTTCCGTCCAATCCGTGGCCGGAATGGCCAAGGGTCTCAAAGACGGATTACGGACAGGAAGAGGTGGCAGCAGTATTTGGCAAGGATCCACGCGTGTATCAGACGACCGTAAAGGAATTTATCAAGGATAAGAACGGAAATGTGTGTAAGGCGGTCCTTGTCAAACTGGAAAGCAAAAAGGACGAAAAGACCGGTCGCATGATGATGGCTGAAGTTGCCGGAAGCGAGTATGAGGTGGCAGTAGACCTCGTGCTGATCGCAGCAGGATTTCTTGGCTGTGAAGAGTACGTAACGAAAGCATTTGGCGTGGAGCGGAATGCCCGTACGAATGTCCAGACAGAGGCAGGCGGGTATGCGACAAATGTGAAACACGTTTACACCGCAGGGGATATGCATCGGGGGCAGTCCCTTGTCGTGTGGGCGATCCGTGAAGGAAGAGATGCAGCCAGAGCAGTGGATTACAGCCTTCTTGGATATTAGACAGAAGAAATGGATGGTAGTGTAGTGAAAATTCATAAAGATTCGGGGAAAAAGATGTTATTTTCTCTACATGTACCAAAAATGTATGTTTTTATTGACAATAAAATAACGGGATGATATCATTCAGACATCGAACAAAGGCGTTATAGATTGATTTCTATAGCGCCTTTTTCGTTTATATAATATCCGGCATTGTGACGAAAGTCGGGATGCACGGAGAAAACGATAATAAGGTAGAGTAAAGAGGAGGTCGTCTTATGACAGAAGAAATTATGAGCGCAGTCAGCGGACAGGTATTTGGCGTATGGTTCCTCATCGGAGCAGCACTGGTATTCTGGATGCAGGCAGGATTCGCTATGGTAGAGGCAGGTTTTACGAGAGCGAAGAATACAGGTAACATCATTATGAAAAACCTGATGGACTTCTGTATCGGAACCTGTACATTTATCCTGATCGGTTTCAGTTTACTGTTAGGTGAAGATATGCTTGGTCTGATCGGAAGACCTGGATTTGATATTTTTACAGCATATGCAGGATTTGACTGGTCAAACTTCGTATTTAACCTTGTGTTCTGCGCAACAACAGCAACGATCGTTTCCGGAGCAATGGCAGAGAGAACCAAGTTCTTATCTTACTGTATTTATTCCGGAGTGATCTCAGCACTGATCTATCCGATCGAGGCACACTGGATCTGGGGCGGTGGCTGGCTTTCCCAGATGGGATTCCACGATTTCGCAGGTTCCTGTGCGATCCATATGGTAGGTGGTATCGCAGCTCTTGTCGGAGCTAAGATGCTCGGTCCTAGAATCGGTAAATTTACAAAAGACAAAGATGGAAATATCACGAAGGTAAATGCTTTCCCTGGCCACAATCTGGCACTCGGAGCTCTTGGTGTATTTATCCTCTGGCTTGGCTGGTACGGATTTAACGGAGCTGCAGCAACTTCTGTAGAGCAGCTTGGATCAATCTTCCTTACAACAACAGTTGCACCGGCAGTAGCAACCGTTGTATGCATGATCTTTACATGGATCAAATATGGTAAGCCGGATGTGTCTATGTCACTGAACGCTTCCCTTGCGGGACTTGTAGCGATCACAGCACCTTGTGATGTGACAGATGCTTTCGGAGCAATCGTGATCGGAGCCGTTGCCGGTGTACTCGTTGTATTCGGTGTGTGGCTTCTTGATTATAAATTGAGAATCGATGACCCGGTAGGTGCCGTGGCAGTTCACTGCATGAACGGTATCTGGGGAACAATCGCAACAGGACTCTTCGCAACAACAAGTGCTCCTGGAAATGATACACTCGTTGGTCTCTTCTACGGCGGAGGATTCGGACTGCTTGGAATTCAGCTCGTTGGTGTACTCGCAGTTGCAGCATGGACGGTTGTCACAATTACAATCGTATTTGCAGTCATCAAGGCAACGGTCGGACTTCGTGTCTCAGAGGAAGAAGAGATCGAAGGTCTGGATTCTACAGAGCATGGTCTTACATCTGCATACGCAGGCTTCAGTCTGATGGATGTATCCGGATCTATGATCATGGAAGCAAACGAGAATACACAGCTTGGTGAAGATGAGTATGAAGCTGCTTCAGAAGTACAGAAGAATGCCGCAGTCAGGGTTGTGAAGACACCTGCTGTCGATACGGGCATGTACAAGGTCGTTATCATTGCGAAACTGTCTCGCTACGATAAATTGCGTAAAGCAATGAACGATGTTGGTGTAACCGGAATGACTGTAACACAGGTGATGGGCTGTGGCATCCAGAAGGGAAGCGGTGAGAAATACCGTGGAGCAGAAGTCGATGCAACACTCCTTCCAAAGGTTAAGGTTGAAGTGGTAATCGGAAATCTTCCTGTTGACAGCGTAGTGGAAGCTGCTAGAAAAGCTCTTTACACAGGCCATATCGGAGATGGCAAGATCTTCGTATACAGTGTGGATAAGATCGTCAAGATCAGAACAGGTGAAGAAGATTTTGAAGCATTGAAAGATGTAGAATAATTCCTTCATATTGAATAATAGAATAGAAACAGATTCAGGGGCATCCGCAGTTGTGGGTGCCCCTGAATCTGTGTACAGGATGAAAGTAAGCAATTAAATAAATAATAAGATATGTTATAATAATTGAGAGCCCAGGCCTCTGCCGCAAATGTGGCAGAGGCTGTGTTTTCGAAAATAGTGTTTGATCTGAACGGAAAGGAGAAAAGGGAATGGAAGAACTGATTTTTGTGGATCGAAAAAATACAAATAGTGTGAAATGGGATGGACAGACAGGAATGTTTGGGACAGAAGGACTGCATGCAATGTGGGTTGCCGACATGGATATCAAAAGTCCTGCCTGTGTTCGTAAGGCACTGGCTGATTATGTGGAATTTGGGGCAATTGGATATTACAAAATCCCGGACATCTATTATGAAGCGTTCTTAAACTGGGAGAAATCACATCATGGATTTGAGGGGAAGAAGGAATGGATGCGTTTTTCTCCGGGTGTAGTGGCCGCATTTAACTGGCTGGTACAGATGATGAGTGAGCCTGGGGATGCTGTCATTGTTAATACACCGGTTTATTATCCGTTTCTCCATGCAGTTACAAATAATGGAAGAAAGCTTGTTACGTCAGAGTTAATAAACGAAAATGGAATCTATCGTATCGATTTTGAGGATTTTGAAAATCAGATCGTAAATCATCAGGTGAAAGTATTTATCCTCTGCTCTCCGCACAATCCGGTCGGACGTGTATGGTCGAAGGACGAGCTTAAGCGGATTCTTGAAATCTGCAGACGCCATGGTGTGTTCGTAATATCAGATGAGATTCATCAGGATCTGACATTTTACGGGCATGAACATACGCCGTCTTTCCTGGCGACGGATGACTGGAGTAATATTGTCACATTGACTGCTGCGTCAAAGACGTTCAACCTTGCGGGCGGACAGCATGCAATCGTATTGATTCCGGATGAAGCATTAAGAAAGAAATGGGATAGTTTCACACTGAAAATACGCATGATGAATGGAAATGCATTCGGATATATTGCAACTGAGGCGGCATATTCCGGGGGAGAAGAATGGTATCAGAATGTCATAAAACAAATTCAGGAAAACGATACATACCTGAGAGAGACTTTGAAGAAAGCTTTGCCGGATCTTGTGATCTCGCCGCTAGAAGGAACATATCTCGTCTGGATCGATCTTCGGGCATATATGGATGCTAAGAAAGTGAAGCCATTTATTATGAATAAGTGTAAACTTGCGGTGGATTTCGGAGACTGGTTTGGAGGAAAGAAATTCGAGGGCTTTATTCGAATGAATCTGGCCACATCAAAGAAGAATGTGAAGATCGGTGTAGAGAGGATGATTGAAGCTCTGAAATAATGTTTATAGATTTACATAAAGCAATTGAACATGCATTTTTTGTTTGATATGATTTGAGAGTATAATCGAATAGAAACGGATGCGAGATTCTGATTATGTTGCCCTCGTGTTATACGAAGGGAGGGTGATGCCTATGAATACAATGGAAGTCTTGACTTTATTGTTAGTAATATTTACAGCATTAACCTACATAGATCAGCATAAAAAGAAATAAGCATCCCACACGCCAAAGTGAAAATGCTTAAATTCTTTCGATTTACATTTTTACGAGGGCAATCGGATGTTGTGTCCGATTACTTTCTAATTAGATTATACATTCGGGCACTTGTGAAATCAAGTGCCCTTTTTATTTTTTGTTCAGATTTACTCTATACATTATCTCTTCGCTGGAATGATCTCGAGCCAGTATCCGTCCGGATCTGTGATGAAATAGATGCCCATCGCTTTATTTTCGAAGCAGATGCATCCCATCGCTTCGTGTTTTGCGTGAGCAGCTTCGTAGTCATCTACAGAAAATGCGAGATGGAATTCGCAGTCGCCGAGGTCGTATGGTCTGTCCATATCCCGAAGCCATGTGAGCTCCAGTTCAAAGTCGGACTCTTCGTTTGCTACATAGACGATGATGAAAGAGCCGTCTTCGGCTGTTTTTCTTCTTGTCTCTTTCAGACCGAGTGCTTCATCGTAGAATTTCAGTGACTTGTCTAAATCTGCTACATTGTAATTTTCGTGAATCATTTTAAATTTCATAATCTTCATTCTCCTTTTCTATCATATGAATCGCAGTGTCCGGATGAAATGCTTCCGTGTATTTCGCTATGATATCGTACTGCTCCCAGAAATGCATCGGGAAAACGTGTTCTGCACATGTCGTTTCCAGGAAATAATTCATTCCATAGCAAAAGGCATCTTCAAGCCTCGGATCGAGCGGGACGAAGGCCACTTTAAAATGCCAGCCGGCGAGCTTGTCGATCTCCCGCTTGTAGTTCACTTCCATGTTCCGGTTCCATGCGAGCGGCTCGCCCTCCCAGTGCCACCAGTTCAGATCACCTGCGTGATAAATTGATGTTCCGTCTGTTTCCCTGATCGCAAAAGCAGCTCCCTCATCGGTGGATTTCAGCGACAGGATACTGCATGACGGAAGAGTAAAGGTCTGTCCGCATTCCGCCCAGATCACCTTGTCAGCCACTTCATCCGGGAGTGAAAACCGCTTCTTTTTCAGGACCTTTCGGATATCTGTTCCGAAGATGTAGGCATTTGCCTGTTCTGATAACGGATGTTCCAAAATCATTTTGTCAAAGTGGTCTGCATGTGCATGACTTGCAAAAATATAGAGCGGTTTTTCCGGTTTCAAAACGGGGAGATTTCCCTTGATATAGTCAAACAGATAATATGCAAGTTCTGTTTCTGCGAGAAATCCGCTGTGCGAAAGATAACGTATGTTCATTTTCTGTCCCTCCGGAGTTCTTTGAACGGCACATGGAAATGGAGTGATCGAGCGTGATTTCTGTGCCGAATTTATCTGTATTATATCCTGTATTGGAAGAATATTCAAATGATTCATCCAGCTTCCTTCGGGTGATCCGCATTCATTCTGTCATAATAAAAAAGATTGTATATTTTTCGGAACAAGTAGGACAAAATATTAACAATGTGTTACTCTATGGGCGTACAAAAAACAGAAAAAAAGGAGAATATAAAAAATGATTAATCCAAAGACAATTGATTACCCGGAATGGGCTGGTTTTCTTGGAAATGACTGGAAATACAGTGTGAATGTCAGAGACTTTATTCAGACAAACTACCAGCCATATGATGGAAATGAAGATTTCCTGGAAGGTCCAACAGAGGCAACAGATAAGCTTTGGGGACGTTTGCAGGAACTTCAGAAAGAAGAACGCGCGAAGGGTGGAGTGCTTGACATGGATACAGATGTTGTGTCTTCCCTCACTTCACACGGACCGGGATATATAGATGAATCCATGAAAGAACTCGAGCAGGTCGTAGGTCTTCAGACAGACAAGCCGCTCAAACGTGCATTTATGCCATACGGTGGTATCGCAATGGCTGAGAAATCTCTCAAGATGTACGGATATGAGCCAAGCGAAAAAATGCATGAGATTTTCACAAAATACCACAAGACACACAATCAGGGAGTATTTGACATCTACACACCTGAGATGAAGCTTGCCCGCCACAATAAGATCCTTACAGGTCTTCCGGACACATACGGACGCGGACGTATCGTCGGGGATTACCGCCGTGTCGCTCTCTATGGTATCGATGCCCTTATTGCATACAAAGAGAATGATTTCGCCGCTACAAACCGTCACGGTATGCGCCGTTATGACTTCCAGCTCAGAGAGGAGATCACAGACCAGATCAACGCGCTGAAGGGAATGAAAGAAATGGCAGCAATCTACGGATATGACATTTCCCGTCCTGCAAAAAATGCAAAAGAAGCATTCCAGTGGCTGTACTTCGGATACCTCGCAGCGATCAAGACTCAGAACGGAGCTGCAATGAGTGTCGGACGTGTGTCTACATTCCTCGATATCTATATTCAGAGAGATCTGGAGAGCGGAACACTCACAGAGAAAGAAGCTCAGGAGCTTGTAGATCATATCGTAATGAAATTCCGTATGGTGAAGTTCGCAAGACCGGATTCATACAATCAGCTGTTCTCCGGTGACCCGGTATGGGCAACACTTGAAGTTGCAGGTAAAGGACTTGACGGACGTCATATGGTCACAAAGACAGACTACCGTTTCCTTCAGACACTGATCAACATGGGACCTTCACCGGAACCAAACCTTACTGTACTTTACTCTTCAGCGCTTCCGGAGAACTTCCGTAAGTTTGCTTCGAAGATCTCGATCGAGACAAGCTCTGTACAGTACGAAAACGATGATGTCATGAGAGTAGAATGGGGCGATGACTATTCCATCTGCTGCTGTGTATCTGCGACAGAGACAGGTAAAGAGCTTCAGTTCTTCGGCGCCCGTGCAAACCTTGCAAAGTGTCTTCTTTACGCGATCAACGGTGGTGTTGACGAGAAGACAGGTCAGCAGGTAGGTCCGGAGTACAAGGCGATCACAAGTGAATATCTTGACTTCGATGAAGTTACAAAGAGATTTGACGATATGCTTGACTGGCTTGCACACCTCTATGTTGGAACACTGAACATGATTCACTATATGCATGACAAATATTACTATGAGGCTGCTCAGATGGCATTGATCGACTCACACGTGCGCCGTTCATTTGCGACAGGTATCGCAGGATTCTCACACTGTGTAGACTCATTGTCAGCGATCAAATATGCGAAAGTAAAACCGATCAGAAATGAGAAGGGAATCGCAGTTGATTTCGAGATCGAAGGTGATTTCCCGCGTTACGGAAATGACGACGACAGAGCAGATAAGATCGCGGTTGAACTGCTCAACGATTTCATGCACAAGCTTCGTCACATTCACACATACAGAGATTCAAAAGCTACAACATCAATCCTTACAATCACATCAAATGTTGTATATGGTAAGGCGACAGGATCTCTTCCGGATGGTAGAAAAGCAGGAGAACCACTTTCTCCTGGAGCAAATCCGTCATACGGAGCAGAGCAGAATGGTCTTCTTGCTTCCCTTAACTCTGTTGCGAAGCTTCCGTATGAGCAGGCGCTTGACGGAATCTCAAATACACAGACGATCAACCCTGAGGCACTTGGAAATACAGCAGATGAGAGAGTTGAGAATCTCGTGAACGTACTTGACGGATACTTCGATCAGGGAGCACATCACCTGAATGTCAATGTATTCGGAAAAGAGAAACTCATCGATGCGATGGAACACCCGGAGAAGGAAGAATACGCAAACTTCACAATCCGTGTATCCGGATATGCGGTTAAGTTCATTGATCTTACAAGAGAGCAGCAGCTTGATGTAATCTCAAGAACCTGCCACGCAGCAATGTAATCGGTTCATCGATTCGATACAGAATGGGAAATGCAATGTCAGAAATGAATGTAAAAGGATATGTGCATTCACTGGAAAGCTTCGGGTCGGCAGACGGCCCGGGTGTGCGCTATGTGATCTTCCTGAGCGGATGCCATATGAGATGTCAGTACTGCCACAATCCGGACACATGGAAAGTGGGAGCAGGAAAAGAATATACGCCGGATGAACTTTTGAAAACGGCACTGAAATACCGTGCTTACTGGAAAAAGGACGGTGGGATCACAGTGAGCGGCGGAGAGCCGCTCCTGCAGATCGACTTTCTGATCGAGCTGTTCCGCAGGGCGAAACAGCAGAGAGTTCACACCGTGATCGACACAAGCGGGAATCCATTTACAAGGAAAGAGCCGTTCTTTGGTAAGTGGAAAGAGCTGATGAAGTACACAGACCTCGTGCTTCTGGATATCAAACACATCGACGATGTGAAGCACAGGGAACTGACGGGACAGACGAATGAGAATATCCTCGATATGGCACGGGCGCTGAATGAGATCGGGAAGCCGGTCTGGATCAGGCACGTCCTCGTTCCGGAGCGGACGGATGATGATGAGAGTCTCGGACGACTTTCGGATTTCCTCGCACAGATGGACAACATTGAGCGAATTGATGTACTTCCGTACCACACACTCGGAACATTCAAGTGGAAAGAACTCGGAGTGCCTTATCAGCTCGAAGGAATCTCACCGCCTGGTGCAGAGCGGGTAGAGAACGCAAAGCAGATACTGCGCTGCGGAAAGTAACATCATTCATTGACAGGGAAACAAAAACACAGATGAAGCTCTCGATGCCAGCGTTGAGAGCTTCTTTTCTGTAACGGGGAAATGCTCCGAAATTCCTCTGTTACAGAAAGCATGCTGTGTGTGACGATGCTGTATCAACAGGAGAGGAGAGGGTTTTTACGAAGACAAATAGAAAAAATGTGCTATATTTACATATTGCGGTTATGTTGTTTGGACTGGCAGGAGTGATCGGTCAGTTTGTTGAAGTTCCGGCGGTAATGGTCGCATTCGGACGAGTGGTGTGTTCTTCCTTGCTGCTGCTTTTGATATCGCTTGTAAAGAGAGAATCATTAAAACTGGAATGCAGAAAAGATTATGCCTTTATCATACTGACTGGTCTTGTGATGGCGATACACTGGACGACTTTTTTTCAATCGATCCAGGTATCTTCGGTGGCGATCGGAACAATCACGTTTTCTACATTTCCGCTGTTTTTGACCTTTATGGAACCAATCGTGTTTCATGAGAAACTTCATGTGAAGAGCATTCTTTGTGCCATAGTTCTTCTGATCGGCGTTGTGATCACGATTCCGAGATTTTCGCTGGAAAATCAGACGACGGTAGGAATTATATGGGGAATGATCTGCAGTCTGACATATGCTGTCATGACACTTGCCAATCGCTATTTTTCTTCTAAATATTCCGGCAGGACGATCTGTTTTTATGAGCAGGCTTCGGCAGCAGTCTTTCTCCTGCCGGCAGCATTTGTGGTGAATGTTCACTGGAGAGTACAGGATATTGCAGGAGTAGCAGTTCTTGGATTTGTATGTACGGCTTTTGCATATTCTCTGTATGTGTCGGCGCAGAAGGGCGTGAAGGCTCAGACAGCAGGAATTATCTCGGGAATGGAAACCGTATATGGAATTGTATATGCGTTTTTGATTCTGGGAGAGATTCCGGCAGGAAGAGAGATCGTCGGCGGTGCTGTTATTTTGGGTGTGGCATTGTATTCTTCCCTCCAAAAAGAAAATGGTAAAAATAAGAATGATCAGCAATAAAATAATCGAGCCATCCGTTCACCGGATGGCTCGATTTGTCAATGCGTATAGTTCGGTAATTAAGATTCTTTGAACACATTCACGTCCATAGATTTGTTCTGGTATGAAACGATCGTTGTACATACAGCATCACCTGTGATATTGACAGCGGTACGCATCATGTCAAGGATACGGTCGATACCCATGATAAGAGCGATACCCTCTGTCGGAAGTCCAACGGAATTCAGCACCATCGCAAGTGTTACAAGACCTACGGAAGGAACTCCTGCTGTTCCGATCGAAGCAATCGTCGCTGTGGCAACAACGGTAAGGAGCTGTGCAGGTGTAAGAGAAATTCCGTATACCTGAGCGATGAAGATAACTGCCACACCCTGCATGATGGATGTACCGTCCATGTTAACGGTTGCGCCAAGAGGGATCGTGAAGGAAGAAATCTTCTTGGAAACGCCCATCTTCTTCGACAATGTGTCGATCGACATCGGGATGGTTGCGTTTGATGTTGCTGTTGTAAATGCGAACATCATAACCGGCGCGAATTTCTTCAGGAACTTCATCGGGTTGAGTCTCGTAAATACAAACAGCAGGATCTGGTATACGATAAAGCACTGAACGGCGAGAGCGAATGTTACAGATCCCATGTACTTGAGCATCGGAAGGAACGCGCTGAATCCGATCTCTGAAAATGTCTTCGCGATCAGACAGAACACACCGATCGGTGCGAGCTTCATGACCGCCATTGTCATTTCCATCATCAGGTCATTGAACTGGCTGAAGAAATTTGAAACAGTGGAAGCCTTGCCGCCAAGTTTCGCGAGCAGTACGCCGACGAACAGTGCGAATACGATCGTTGGGAGCATATCGCCGTTGGCCATGGCGCCGATTGGGTTCTTCGGGATGATGTTCAGAAGCGTGTCAGCGAATTTGGCTGTCTCTGCTGCGGTTACCTCTGATTTCTCAACAGCATCCAGTGCGATGCCGTGACCCGGATTTACGACGAGAGCCGTCGCGAGCGCAACACATACGGCAAGAGCGGTCGTACACAGATAAAATCCGATCGTCTTTACGCCAACTTTACCGAGTGTTTTTGTGTCGCCAATCGCCATACTTCCGCATACGAGCGAGCAGAATACAAGCGGTACGACAAGCATCTGCATCAGACGGATGAATCCCTGGCCGACTACATAGAAAATACCGCCGACAAGGATCGTATCTTTAAAATATCCTGACGGGACATAGTAGTGGATCAGTACACCGAGAAGGGCACCGGAGATCAGGGAAATGAAAATGATAGTCGAAAGACCCGGTTTTTTCTTTTCTTTCATTATACGTTTCCTCCTGTGTCATCTAAAAATTTTCTGAGTTCTTCTTTCCAGTCGCCTGGCTCTTCGATCTGATCAAGACGCAGCATCATCGTGTCAAGAACGGAATAGTTCGGGCGAATCCTGCCCTCCCCTTCTGTCGGGATCAGCTCAAGAGCGTCTGACTGACCTGTGAATTCAAGAATTGTTTTGGCAAATTCATAACGGCTGCAGCTTCCCTTGCTTACGATGTGATAAATACCGTAGAGATCATTGTCGATCAGGCGTTTGATCACGGAAGCGAGAGTGGAAGCGCTTGTCGGTGAAGACACCTGATTGATCGGTGCTTCGAGAGAACCTCCCTTTTTCGCAGCGCCCAGTACGAAATTGACATAGTCACGTCCGATGCCGTATACCCACGAGCTTCGAACGATCGCATAACGGTTGGAAAGGCTTGATACAAGCTGCTCTCCGGCGAGTTTTGATTTTCCATAGACAGAACATGGTTCTGTTGCATCGAATTCGCAATGAGGAATGAGTTTCTCGTTTGCGAACACATCGTCTGTAGAAATCTGAATCAGTTTGCATTCGTGAGCGTCGGCCTCGATCGCGAGGTTTCGTGCACCGATCGCATTTACGTGATAGGCAAGATCCGGGTTCTTTTCACATGTTTCCACATCAGTGATACCGGCGCAGTTGATGATTACGTCCGGTCTTGTGATACGCATAAAGGATGCCACACTTTCGCGGTCTGTGACATCAACTTCATCGATATCTGTTTCAAATAATTCATATTCTGTACAGTCTAAAAGCCTGGCAAGAGCACTTCCGACATGCCCTTTTGCGCCAACGATCCATACCTTTGTCATTTCTCCTCTCATGATTCATACACTCCTTTCATTCTAATATGTGAGTCTATTTTATTGTGATGCGGATGCTGTGTCAAGAAAATTTATAAGAGATGACATAATATGTAATAAGATTTTGATTTCGCATATTAATGCAGGATTCGACAAGAACAGTTGCATTATAAAGTAAAAAGATTGTGAAAGGATTATTTAATGGAAAATTGCGCGATGTCGTTGATTTTCTAAAAAATAGCGAGTAGAATTTAAAGATGCAGTGAAAAACTTAGAAAATGGAGGTATTGGAAAATGGATCAGGCTAAATTGGGTAAAATCCTTGAAAAAATGAACGAGCAGGGAATGCCGCAGATGATTATCTCAGATCCACCGGCGATTTTTTATCTGACAGGAAAGTGGATCATTCCTGGAGAGAGAATGCTGGCTCTGTATTTGAATGTAAATGGCAATCACAAGCTCGTAATCAATAAGCTGTTTCCACAGGAGAGAGATCTTGGTGTAGAGCTTGTATGGTATGATGATGTGGAGGATGCAGTTGAGATCCTCAGCCAGTTTGTTGAGAAAGACAAACCGATCGGTATCGATAAAGTATGGCCGGCAAGATTCCTTCTCCGTCTTCAGGAGCTTGGAGCAGGAAGCAAATTCCTCAATGGTTCCATGATCGTTGACTATGTTCGTATGATCAAGAACGAAGAAGAGCAGGAAAAGATGCGCAAGGCTTCTCTTGCGAATGATGAGATCATGGAAAAGCTGATCCCGCTTGTAGTGAAGGGATATGATGAGATCGAACTGAACAAGATCGTACGCGATATGTATGCAGAGACAGGTCATTCAGGAGTTTCGTTTGACCCGATCACAGGATACGGTAAGTCAGGTGCAGACCCGCATCATGTGACAGACCACACGAAGGGTAAACGCGGTGATTCCGTAGTGCTTGACATCGGTGGTATTCTTGATGATTACTGCTCAGATATGACAAGAACCGTATTCATCGGAGAGGTTTCTGACAGAGCCCGTGAAGTATATGAAGTTGTTAAGGAAGCGCAGAGACTTGGTATCGAAGCAGCGAAACCGGGCAACAGAATGTGCGACGTTGACCTCGCCTGCAGAAATTATATCGAATCAAAAGGATTTGGCGAATACTTCACACACAGAACCGGTCATTCCATCGGTATGGAAGATCATGAGTTCGGCGATGTTTCTTCTGTCAATGAAGACATCATTCAGGTAGGACAGGTATTCTCTATTGAGCCGGGTATCTACCTGCTGGATGAGGGAATCGGCGTTCGTATCGAGGACCTTGTACTGATTACAGAAGACGGATGTGAAGTTTTGAATAAGTTCACAAAAGATCTGATCGTTGTTCCGGAAGAGTAAGATATCTGATACGGAAATAATTAATATTAGAATGAGATTGGCACGATTGTTCAAATTATTTGTACAATCGTGCTATTTTGTTTTTGGCATATTGTATAAAAAAATAAAATTTGTTACATTTATTTTATAAAAAATAACGAAAATCATTAGGAAAGGGGGATGAGTGAAATGAAAGTTTACAGAGTTCCGGATTATAAAACAATGAGCAGACTGGCAGCAAATATTCTCTCGGCACAGATCATTTCCAAACCGGACAGTGTACTTGGACTTGCGACAGGATCTACGCCGGAGGGAACTTATGCAAAGCTTGTTCAGTGGTATAACAATGGAGATCTGGATTTTTCAAAGATCGTGACAGTGAATCTTGATGAGTACAGAGGTCTTTCGGGAGATCATAATCAGAGCTACAAGTATTTCATGCACAAGCATCTGTTCGATAAGGTGAATATCGATCCTGCAAACACATATCTTCCAAACGGTCTTGCCGAAGATCCGCAGGAAGAGGGAAAGAGATATGACCGGTTGATCGAAGATCTTGGAGGAGTAGATATACAGCTTCTTGGTATGGGACATAACGGACACATCGGATTCAATGAGCCGGGTACTCCGTTTGATATCGGAACACATTGTGTCGATCTTCACGAGACAACGATCCAGGCAAATCAGAGATTTTTTGATACTTATGAGGATGTTCCAAAACAGGCATATTCAATGGGAATCAAAACGATCATGAATGCGAGGAAGATTTTGATTCTTGTGAACGGAGAGGACAAGGCGGAGATTTTGAAAAAAGCATTTTATGGACCTGTGACACCGGAAGTACCTGCTTCGATCCTGCAGACTCATAAAGATGTGATCCTGATCGCCGATGATGCGGCAATGTCAAAAGTGTAAAAGTGCACAAAGAAACAGAGGATAATATTGTCAAAAAAGAAACAAAAATGCAGATTGTACAAAGTTTAAAACTGATAAGATAAAGATATTTGTGCAAATCTGTGAGACAATAGAAAAAAGAGATTCTTAAAAGAAAAAAGGAGGAGAATTATGAAAAAAAGATTAGTAGCATCACTTTTGATGCTTACAATGTCAATTGGTCTTCTTGCCGGATGCGGCGGAAATAAAGAGGAAGCTTCTGAAGAATCAGAAGGCGGCAAGATCACGATTGATGTTGTAGCAGCTCAGTATGGTAACAACACAAAAGACTGGTGGGCAGGCTTCGTTGAGGACTTCAACAAAGAATACACAGATTATGAATTGAAGGTAGACGTTGTTTCATGGAACGACATTTACACAGAAGTTTCTACACGTATCAAGAATGATCAGGCTCCTGATATTCTGAATATCGACGTATTTGCTGACTATCAGGCAGACGGTCTTCTTCTTCCTGCACAGGATTATGTGTCAGAAGAGACATATGCGAAATTCTACGAGTCATTCCTTGACCAGTCAGTTGTAGATGATACAGTATGGGCAGTTCCGGACCTTGCTTCTGCTCGTGCTCTTTACTACAACAAAGACATCCTTGAAGCAGCGGGTGTTGAAGTTCCTGCAACATGGGATGAACTCAAAGCTGCATGTGAAGCGATCAAGGCTTATGACGACAGCATTTATCCATGGGGTATCGATATGACAACTGACGAAGGTCAGGCAGCATTCGCTTACTATACATGGAACAATGGCGGCGGATTCGTTGATGAAGAAGGAAACTGGACACTCAACAGCGACGAGAACGTAGAAGCTGTCGAGTATGCGATCGACCTTGTTAACTCAGGATATACAAACACAGATCCTGCAAATGAAACACGTTACGACCTTCAGGATATGTTCGGTGCCGGACAGATCGCTATGGTAATCGCTCCTAACAGCCTTCCAACATATGTTGCTGACGGCGGATACGAAGTGAATTATGAAGTAGCTCCTATTCCTACAAACTCCGGCGAGTCTGTATCAGCAGGTGTTATGGACAGATTTATGTGCTTCGACAATGGTTACTCAGATGAGAAGATCGAAGCAATCAAGACATTCTTCGATTACTTCTATGATGATGCCCGCTACTCTGACTGGGTACTTATGGAAGGATTCCTCCCGGCTACAAAAGCAGGTGGAGAGGCAGTTGCTGCAGCAGACGAGTCAATGGCAGCATGGGTAGAGATCGTTGGATCTTCTAAATTCTATCCAACAGCTAAAGCTGAATGGGCAGATGTAAAACAGGGCGTTATCGAAGTTGAGCAGAATGCATTGCTTGGCGGAAATGTAAAAGAATTGTTGGATGCACTTCAGGCAGATATCGCAGGAGAGTAATCTATACAGTATACAAAGATTCGTTGATTAACGGATAGAGTAAATTGGCCGTGGGTTGATTTATGATCAACCCGCGGTCTTATACCTTATTATATACAGGAGGTATGAAGTCTATGAAAAGCACGAATACATCCGCTTCGTCGCAGAATAAGAAAAGGGCATTTCCTAAGGTGGAGCCATATCTTTGGCTGCTTCCTAGTATTGCGCTGATGGCAATCTTCGTATTGTATCCGATCATTGTCGTATTTAAGACTTCTTTCAGTGAAGTGAGCAGATCGGGACTTATCAGAGGATATGCAGGATTTGAGAATTTTAAGGATGTTCTCTCTGACCCTACATTTGCGATGGTATTAAAAAACACAGTAGTCTGGACAGTTGTGGTAGTGGGCCTGTCCACGCTTTTTGGTATTATCCTTGGTCTTGTGCTGGATAACAAGTTCAAGGGCAGAAAGTTTGCCCGTGCGGTGATCGTATTCCCTTGGGCAACATCTCTGATTATTCAGGCGAGTGTCTGGAAATTTATTATTAACACAGATTATGGTACATTAAACACACTGTTGATGCGTCTCGGCATTATCAGTAAAGCGATCAACTGGACACCAAGCCCGGGTGCATATTTTGCATGGGAATGCTGGGTTGGTATTTTTGTAACAGTTCCGTTTGTTACGTTTTGCGTATTATCAGGCTTACAGAGTATTGATGAATCGTATTATGAGGCAGCTACCGTTGACGGGGCGACATATTGGCAGAAGCTGTTCAACATTACGATTCCGCTTTTGAAGAATTCACTTACGGTCAGTACGGTATTGAATATCATCTATGTATTCAATTCGTTCCCGATTATCTGGACAATTACAAAGGGAGATCCGGCGAGCAGAACAGATACCCTTGTTACATATTTGTATAAACTGGCATTCTATAAGAGCAGATCCGGTCAGGCTGCAGCAGTATCCGTGATCGGTTTCCTGATTCTTCTTGCATGTGCCGGAGTATATATGGTACTTACATTGAGAGGGGAGGAAGATTAGTATGAGTAATTCAAGTCAGAATCCTAAGAAAAAATTAAATGGACAGCAGGTAGCGCTCAGAGTTTTACTCTATCTGTTTATCTTTGTTGTCGTTATCGTTACTCTCTATCCATATTTTGTAATGTTCACTTCTGCTGCAAAGAGCCGTGCTGAGATATATTCCATCAATGGAACACTGCTTCCAAAGCAGTGGCTGTTATCAAACTTTGTGGATATCTGGAAAAAGGCACCGATTGCAAGATATATGCTCAATTCGGTTGTAGTAGCCGGTGGATCCACTGCGATTGCGATCCTTTGTGGAATTCCTGCAGCCTATGCGCTGTCCCGTATGAAATTCAAAGGACAGAAGGTGTTCCTTGGCATTGTTATCGTTTCCCAGATGTTCGCACCGGTAGTGCTTCTGGAAGGTATCTATCGTGTGATGATGAACTTCAATCTTTCAGACTCAGTCGTAGGATTGATCTTTATCAATGCGGCATTCAACCAGGCATTTGCAGTCTGGCTGCTGAGAGGAACATTCCTTTCTATTTCTTCTGAGATGGAGCAGGCAGCGAAAATCGACGGATGTAATAAATTACAGTCGATGATAAAGGTGCTTCTTCCGATGGCGGCACCGGGTATTGTGACGAGTCTGATCTTCGTATTCATCAATGCGTGGAATGAATACACGGTAGCACTTACACTTGTGTCTACAGATCTTAACAAGCCGATCACAGTCGGTATCAACATCTTCAACGGATACAATATGATTGAGTGGCAGTATCTGTTTGCTGCATCCATCTTTGCAACGATTCCGGTTGTAATTCTCTTTATGTGTATTGAGAAACACCTTGTCGGTGGATTGACATCCGGTGGAGTAAAAGGTTAGTGATTCTTTCGTAATACGAAAAAAATTAAAATCGGGAAGTCCGGTAAGGGACTTCCCGATTTTTATAGAAACTGCGTTTTTACCGAGTCTAAATGATTTGTAACGGCTATGAACGCTCTGAAATGGCCTTGATAGAGGAGGCGTATTCAGACGGTGTCATGCCGGTGACTTTCTTGAACTGTCTGGAGAAATAGTGGATGGAGCTGTATCCCATGATATCGGAAATCTGTGTAAAATTACGATGGCCTGTTCGAATCAATTCTTTTGCAGTCTTTATTTTTAAATAGGAAAAATATTCAATGATCCCCATTCCGCAGTGTTCTTTGAAAATCTTCTGAAGCTGCGATCGTCCGACAAGATTTTTCTTGCAGATCTGATCGATGGTAAGATGATCGTTCAGATGTGCATCCATATAGTCAACGACCCGTTGAAAAATTTCGGAGTCATTCTTTGACTTTGTCATCTTTGGAGATGATTTGAGGTCAAGGATCGCGGACGGAACAATGTTCATATAACGCCGTTTCAGATGAATAAGAAATTGCTCGATATATAAGCGCAGTAACTGCTGGGAGCCGTATGCTTCATTTTCCTTCAGTGTAAGAGAGTACTGATATGTGAGGTCCAGGCGGTCATTAAGACATCTTCTTGCCTCGATGATAATATTCGCAAGCAGATTTTTTTCGAAATCATTCAATTTGAGTATTTTGTTTTTGAAAAATTCTATCTCAGGACTCTTCGTGCTGAAAGAGACAATGATGAGATTCGGCGCCACATTTCTTCTTGCAGTGACATTGTGGAATTCATTTGGTTTGTGAAAAATGATTTCATCTTTTTTGAGAAGGATACTATGTTTGTCGGAAGTGATTTCAACGATGCCTTTGTCTACATAGACAAATTCCCAAAAGTTGTGAGACTCACCTTCGAAAGAAAAATCGCTCATATACTCAAAATAATGAACACTGTATAACCGGTCGATTTCAATTGAATTTTTTAGAGTTGTTCCCGTGTATTGCATAGTATTTTACTTCCTTTTTATTTCTACTTTGAGCATAACTCTGGCAGGCAAAAAATGCAAATAAATAATGTGGATTGTGCAAATATAGGGAGAAATCAGACAAAGATTTTTTGATGGTATTATATTACAATATAGATAATATATGATATAGGAGGAAGTCGTTCGTGATGAAAGCGATAAGAGCACAAAAAGCAGAGGCAATCAACCATTTTCAGTTTGAGGGTCGTCTTGTAAAAGAGATCCCGTTTGGTAATGGACATATAAATGATACGTTTCTTTTGACATTTGAAGTGAAAAAAATGGGTAAGATCAAAGCGATTCTCCAGAGAATGAATCAGAATGTATTCAATAATCCGATTGAACTGATGGAGAATATCGTTGGAGTAACTTCATATCTCAGAGAAAAAATTATCGAACAGGGAGGAGATCCGGAGAGAGAAACTTTGAATGTCATTCCTGCAACAGACGGGAAACCATATTATAAGGATTCGTTTGGTGATTACTGGCGCTCATACATTTTCATCACAGATGCGACAAGCTACGATCTGATCGAGGATCCGGATATTTTCTATGAGAGCGGACTTGCCTTCGGTAACTTCCAGAAGCTACTTTCGGACTATCCGGCTGATACTCTTTATGAAGTAATTGAAGGATTCCATGATACAGCAGCGAGACTTGAGCGTTTTAAGAAGGCAGTAAAAGAGGATGTGATGGGGCGTGCAGCTGAAGTGCAGGATGAGATCAGGTTCGTCCTTGAAAGACAGGATGTAGCGGAGTTCTTTGGCAAATGTCTTGCAAGCGGTGAAGTTCCGCTTCGTGTTACACACAACGATACGAAGCTTAACAATATTATGATTGATAATAAGTCTGGAAAAGGTGTCTGTGTCATTGACCTTGATACGGTAATGCCAGGGCTTGCAATGAATGACTTCGGAGATGCGATCCGGTTTGGTGCAAGCACTGCAGCAGAAGATGAGAAAGATCTCGATAAAGTGAGCTGCAGCATGGAACTTTATGAGCTCTTCGCAAAAGGATTTATCGAGGGATGTGACGGAAGACTGACGGATAAAGAAATTGAGCTTCTGCCGATGGGTGCTAAGGTGATGACATACGAGTGTGGTATGCGTTTCCTTACAGACTATCTTGAGGGAGATAAATACTTCAAGATCCACAGACCGGAGCACAATCTTGACAGAGCGAGAACACAGTTCAAGCTTGTGAAGGATATGGAAGCAAAATGGGATGAGATGACAAGCATTGTAGAGAAATACCGTTAAGAATTAACTGCAAGAACGGATGGGAGCAGGTTTCGATGATAGTATTAAACGATAAAGCGATTTCTTATATGGAACGTCAGGGATTTCGGGACATTATTCTGGAAATGGAAGAGATATCCAGCTGATGTGCGCCTCCGAGACTGGAGGTGTTGGTGGAATTCACTGACAAAGAAGAGGAATATTTTGTAAACGAAGGATATGTCTGTGACAAGAGTGAGCTTGGTATGGTATACTACAAAGACAGTATTGTTGAAGTGACAGGACCGATCGAGATCAATTACATGGAATATCCGTGGATGAGCTATTTTGAAGTACAGGGGCTTAAGCTTTGCAGAAGCGGAAAGCGGGAATAGATCATGACGTCCGGATAAAAAGAAGAGGCGGCGTATGATTTTTAAGAGCGACAGAACAGGGAAAAAGAATTACTTCCGAAAGTTTATGTATGGGGCTGTGTTTTTTGCGGCCTCTTTTTTGCTTTTGCTTCTGGCAAGGCAGAACAGGGAGTGGTCGGAGTGGTATGCGACACATGTTTATCGAGACATTGTTGATGTCATCGGGAGAGTGTCCGGATGTTTCCCGTTTTCGGTGGTGGAAATGCTGCTGTATCTGGTAATCGTGATTTCGGTTGTTAATATTGCCCGGATCGTTGCTGCAGTTGTTCGAAAAAAGGACTGGAAAGACAGGACGAAGGAAGTATTTACGCATGTGTGGGTGTTTGCATCCGTGCTCTCCCTTCTTTACACGCTGAATTGCGGGATTAACTACCAGAGAAAGACGTTCTCTGAACTGGAAGGACTCGAGATGAGTTCATATTCAGTCGAAGAACTGAAGATGGTCTGTCAGATACTGACAGACGACGTGAATACATATACAGATGTGATCAATCGAAATGAGCAGGGAGTGATGATCCTTGATGGTCATGAGAAAGAACAGGCTTCGGAGGCAATGGAGAAGCTTGGAGAAATATATCCGGAGTTTGCGGGAGAGTATCCCCTGCCGAAGCCGCTTGCCGGTTCGTGGATCCTTTCGGTTCAGAATCTGACGGGAGTGTATTCGCCATTTACGGTAGAGGCGAATTACAATAATGACATGACTGACTACAATAAACCGTTCACGATGTGTCATGAACTTTCTCATCTCAGAGGTTTTATGGAGGAAAAAGAGGCGAATTTTATTGGCTATCTGGCATGCATGGAGTCGGATGAGGCGGCATTTCGTTATAGTGGAAGCCTTCTTGGATGGATCTACTGCACAAATGTGCTCTATAAGGTGGACTATGATGCGTATCAGGAAGTTCGGGGAGAGTTGTCTGAAAAAGCACTGAATGATCTTATAGCGAACAGCAGATTCTGGGCATCGTATGATGGAACGGTGGCTCGTGTGTCAGAAAGCATCAATGATGGATATCTGAAAGCGAACGGACAGGAAGAAGGCGTAGAAGGATATGACCGCATGGTGGATCTGATGGTAGCGTATCTGCTTCGGGAAGCGGATGAATGAACTCCATGAAACTAAGGTATTTATGATTCAGAAGACAGTGAGATAACAGGAGCAGCGTATGATTTTTAAATGTGACAGAGTAAAAGAAGAAATTGTAGAGATTTTGAAAAAACCGGATTTTGATGATAATATCAAATATGATTTTTATGAAGAACAGGAGGGATACTGCCTGGAAGTGAAGAAGATTCCGTTTCAGATTGGAAAACGCAGACCTGTGAGGTACGGTCTTGTCTTCGTAAAAGGAGCGGAAGGATTGTATATCCAGGTGGAGGAAATGCAGAAGAACAGCGTGTTTAAGAAGTCTTCCTATGAACCGGAACTGTATCGTTTCTTTATTGAAAAGTGCGGATGTGAACCGGCAGAAAAAATCGTGTGACAGATTCAGGGATCGATGGAAAATATAATTCAAAAAAATAAAAAAAGGGGCTTGCATTTGTCGGAAGGGTGTGTTATCATAAACATCGGTCGACACGGAAAGGTGTTGATGCAAATGGCTCCATGGTCAAGCGGTCAAGACATCGCCCTTTCACGGCGGTAACCCGGGTTCGATTCCCGGTGGAGTCATTAGTGTTGTTACACACATCATGCCGATGTGGCTCAATTCAGTGAGATTGATCACGTCAATCGAAGGCAGAGCGCTGGTTACAAATCAGCTGCTTTCGAAACACATCATGCCGATGTGGCTCAATTCAGTGAGATTGGCCACGTCAATCGAAGGCAGAGCGCTGGTTACAAATCAGCTGCTTTCGATACACATCATGCCGATGTGGCTCAATTGGCAGAGCAGCTGATTTGTAATCAGCAGGTTATCGGTTCGAGTCCGATCATCGGCTTCGTCCTTTTGGGACATTTATGTTTGGACCTTTAGCTCAGCTGGTTAGAGCAATCGGCTCATAACCGATCGGTCCTGGGTTCGAGTCCCCGAAGGTCCACTTGCACGAAAGTGCTATTATACAAAATGTCTTTTGACATGTCAGAATGGCCCAGTGGCTCAGTTGGTTAGAGCGCCGCCCTGTCACGGCGGAGGTCGAG
>JAUNDE010000046.1 GCA_030526265.1 Eubacteriales bacterium
GTATTTGCTGTTCTTCCTACAGGAATTCAGCAGCAGCTCTTCCTTGAAAGAGATCCACATGGAAACGTTCAGGTATCTCTTATCGAGTCTGAGAAATTATTCTCTGAGCTTGTAGCAAACGAGCTTGAAAAGAGAGCAACAGCAGGAACATACAAAGGAAAATTCGGAAGACTTCATCACTTCTTCGGATACGAAGGAAGATGCGCATTCCCATCTAACTTTGATGCAGATTACTGCTACTCACTTGGATACAACGCATTCATGTTGATTCAGTACGGATTTAACGGATACCTTTCAAAAGTATCGAACCTTTCTGCACCAGCTGAAGAGTGGGTTGCAGGTGGTATGCCAATCACAAAAATGATGAACATGGAAAGAAGAAATGGCGAAGACAAACCAGTTATCAGAAAGGCACTCGTAGAACTTGATGGAGCTCCATTCAAATACTTCGAGGCTCACAGAGATGAGTGGGCTGTTGAGACAGCATTCACATATCCGGGCGCAATCCAGTACTTCGGACCTTCAGAAGTTTGCGATCTTACAACAAAAACACTTGCACTTGAATGCGCAGCAAAATAATATCGCAGGATAAGATCAAAGAATATTACAAAAAAGAATTCCCTATGGCAGGGAATTCTTTTTTTCTACCTGCCTATGGCTGTATGAAAACTTTTCATCACAATAATAAAAACCACATTCTCCTGCATAGATCGAAGAAACAATAGCACAGACCCACAAGGGCTATTTTATACTTTATTGATACTTAAAAAGACACCCTTTCCCGGATGTCTTAAACTTGTCTTCTTTTCGCATCGACAGCTTCTTTTCTTACATTGTGTTCCTGATTCTGGTTCTCTGGTTTTACTTTCTGTGTAATGCTGTTGAACCGATTCAGGTCTTTCTTTTCCTGCTTGTCTCGCATGGTATCACCTCACAGGTAGTATAAGCAGGAATGAGGAAGTTATGCACTGAAAAAAGCCGAAAAATTTTTCATAACAATTTCAATTTTGAGCTCGCTCTTGCACCCCGCTGCCAGATATGCTATATTAAAGATACGAAAAGGGAAACCGGAAGCGGCTTACCCCGAATAATTAAGCTAATGTGTTATGACATCAGCCGTCACTATTGGCAGTAGTGGCGGCTATTTTCGTATCCCCTTGAAAATCTGATAACACAGACCCACAAGGGCAACAATGAATATACAAAACTGAATCAGATCAGGATATGTAACCATGTTATCGCCCTCCTTTCTTTCGTCCGGAGGGTATCCCCTCCGTAAAGAGGGGTAAGCCGCCTCGCTCTGGTTTCCCATGACGAGATTCTATCATACTCCACTCAGAGATTCAACGTCCTGCTGCCATCTTCAAAATCTTTGTATAGTATTACATAAATCCCACTTTATTCTTATACAAATCTTGCTTTTCTCCCCTCACTTATGCTATACTCCTAATCGTTGCAAAGCCCTTTACACGCAGCCTGTCACCGGCAGCCTGCTTTGTATGCTAAGGCAAAAACCAAGGTCTATAGGGCTTGCCGCCGATTCCCGGCGTAACAGGGAAGCTAAAAAAGACGTCCACCGGAAGTCTTTTTTACCCGCTAAGGCGCGAGTGTTCGAGACCTTCCACTCGTAAAACAAAACTAAAGGAGAACGAAATATGAAAAACAAAAAAGTAACTTTCTTAACCCAGGCAGCAATGATCGCAGCAATTTACGTCGTACTGACTTACGTATTTGCTCCATTCTCATTTGGAGAAGTTCAGGTAAGAATCTCTGAGGCACTCACGATCTTACCACTGTTCACACCAGCCGCAGTTCCGGGATTATTCATCGGCTGCTTCATCGGCAATATTCTCGGCGGCGCGATCTTACCGGATGTCATATTCGGAAGTATCGCAACACTGATCGGTGCAGTCGGAACTTACATGCTGCGCGAACAGAAGCCAATCCTCGGAATTCTTCCTCCAATCGCCGCCAACACGGTAATCGTGCCATTTGTACTTCGCTTCGCATATGGGGTGAATTTGCCGATTCCTTTTATGATGCTCACAGTCGGAATTGGAGAAGTGATCTCATGCATGGTACTGGGTCTTATCTTGTATTCAGCATTAAAACGTTATCAGGGCGTTATTTTCAAAACGGCTGTATAGTCTAAGGAGAGACAATGCAATATATAATCCCCGATTATTACAAAGAATTTCACTGCATCGCTGACAAATGTGAAGAAACATGCTGCAGCGGATGGCAGATCATGATCGACCGACGATCGCTCAAAAAATATAAGCACACGAAGGACTCATACAAACGTGAATTGATTCGAGGAATCGATTTTAAACAAAGTGCTTTTCGCCAGAGGGACGAAAAACGATGCTTCTTTTTAAATGAAAGAAATCTCTGCGACCTGTATTCAAATCTCGGTAAAGATGCCCTATGCAGAACGTGTCGGCTTTATCCGAGACATATAGAAGAATTTGAAGGTGTGCACGAGATCACATTGTCTGTTTCCTGTCCGGAAGCGGCAAGAATTCTCTTATCAAAGAAAGAACCTGTCTCATTCCTGACATATGAGAAACCAGGTGAGGAAGAATATGAGGAATTCGATCCATTTCTTTACTCCCTGCTTCTGGATTGTAGAGAGGAAATGTACCGCATCCTGAGAGACCGGTCACTTTCCATATGGACAAGAACAGTTCTGATCCTTGGAATGTCACACGATGTTCAGATCCGTATTAATCAGGGAAATATGTTTGACTGTCAGAATGTAATCGAGAGATATCAGTGTCCCGGTGCAGTCAAAAAGGCTTCGAGCATTCTGTTTCGCAGAGAAATGTTCTCTTTTCAGAGAAAAATGCTTCGAAAGCTTCACAGCCTGGAAGTATTAAATGAGAACTGGCCGGATCTTCTTTATGAGACAGAAGCCATTCTCTACATGAAAGGTTCCGACTTCTACAAAGAATGCTGTCTCCGTTTTATGGACGACACAGTCGTGATTCAGCTGGAACAACTGCTCGTCTACTTTATCTCCACATACTTCTGCGGAGCCGTATACGACGGGGAGGTTTTCTCAAAAGCACAGCTTGCTGTTATATGCACCTGGCAAATTTTCGATTTGTGGCTCGCCCGCAGCATCGAAAACGGAAACAATCTCTCGGAAGAAGAAAAGATTGAATTATTATATCGGTATTCAAGAGAAATAGAACATTCCGATACAAATCTAAAAGCCATGGATACACTCATGACCAAATATCGAATTCCATGGCTTCATTAACAATTCGTTCATGCAAACGAAGTCTTTTATAGCACAAAAAAACTCGCAGTGGCTGGCTGCGAGTTTTTTCTTTATAGTTATCTAAAAGGAATGAGAGTAAAGTGTTCACTGTAGAAATAATTCTACAAGTGGAAACTTTTATGAGGGGTAATAGTTGATATCTCTATCAACTATCTGAGTATTAGTATAAGGAATAAATATGTCAGAAATATGTTTATTCTCTAAAAGAATTCGAAAATTTCTTAAGAACATCTAAAGGATTTGCTCCCTATTTCTTAAATCCGCTACTCCTGTACTGAATAAACCCAAAGATTTCCAATCTGCTCCCCGAAGTCTTTCCATGACCAAAGCTTCTCACTATTTTCTCGGCTATATGGATCATGAACCTTAAACTGATCATTTTCCACACCTGTCAGAACAATATACTGACCTGAAACAGAGAATGCATCTCCAGACATACTGAGAATAACCGGATGTCCTTTCTCCAATTCATCTTTTACAGCACTCTCATCCAGCATAAGCTCTTCTGCCTGAATTCCAAGCTCAGTTGCTCCTTCTGACATGAATGCCCAGATCGTGCCTGTTCCTTCTGCATAATATCCCTTTTCCTCTGCAAATTCACTCATTACTAACGGATCTTTCGTGATATCTCCGGTAAGCCCGATATAAACCATCGACATACATGTTGGTCCGCATCCGGTAATACATATCATGCCTTCACCATATTGCTGATAACCCCAACGCTCGTCCCACTGAAGAAGAAGCGGAACTTCTCCCTCTTTATACTCTTCTGACAGATCGATCGATGGCTTCTCATCTTTTTTCTCCGGATAATTATATACAAATTCCAACGCTTCCGGATAATCCTTATAGTATGTTCGAATCTCGCTCGGATAAAGGTCTTTGTTTTCCTTAATATATTTCTTCATTTCCTCTTCCGTTGGCTTCGTTGTCGCTTTCACATATTCATCCGATTCCTTCACCTTATCAGTCACATTCTTAAATGAGGCGGCAATTGTAACTTTATCATTTTTCGAGATCAGCGAAACACAGCCTTTCACAAGAAAACACAGGATAATGATCGGGATAAATACTTTCAAGCAAAAAATTGCAACTTTAATCTTACCTTTTCTACTTAGCTTTCTTCTTCGTCTATTATTAGCCATATGAAAACAAATCCTTTCAACAATATTTACTTTACTAAAGGTTTCTGTATCAAATATTATTTTTATTATACACGAATTTATCAAAAAGTGTATACTGTAGTAATAAGTGTTTAAAAATATAGCTATATATTTAAGGAGACTAACTCATGACAGAACAGACCTTTTCCAGAACAGCAATGCTGATCGGCAAAGATGGCGTAGAAAAGCTCAAAAACTCCAGTGTGGCAGTGTTCGGCATTGGCGGAGTCGGCGGGTATACTGTGGAGGCCCTTGCAAGAAGTGGTATTGGAACCTTTCACCTTATTGATAACGATACGGTAAGTGAAAGCAATCTGAACAGACAGATCATCGCTACGACAAAAACGATCGGAAGATTAAAAGTCGAGGTGGCAAAAGATCGAATCTTAGAAATCAATCCAAACGCTAATGTTTTTATTTATCCGGCCTTTTTCCTTCCTGAAAATGCAGACAACTTTGATTTTACGAAATTCGATTACGTTATTGATGCCATTGACACTGTAACCGGTAAGCTCGAGATCATTGTGCGCGCCAACAAGGCAGGCGTTCCTGTGATCAGTGCAATGGGTGCCGGAAATAAAATGGATCCGACAGCATTTGTTGTAACCGATATCTACAAAACATCTGTCTGCCCACTTGCAAAAGTAATGCGCAGAGAATTAAAAAAGCGCGGTATTAAAAAGTTAAAAGTCGTATATTCAACAGAAACAGCTATGAAACCAATAAAATCAGAAGAAAAACCTTTAGAAGGCACAACTTCTTCCGCCCCAAACAAAAAAAGAGCAACACCGGGAAGCATATCTTTCGTTCCAGGTGTTGCAGGTCTTATTTTAGCAGGCGAAGTCATCAAAGATCTTCTTTAGCATTTTAAGTTGAATTTTGTTTCGCTCTCTATGACAGGGATATCTTCACTGTCGATCCATTCAATGCGGATAAACCGGTCAGTATTCAGTCGGACCTGTAATTTGTTGATCAGGTATTCACTTCCCTGTACCTCCATCATTACAGTTCCGTCATACTGATTTTTTACCCATCCGGTCAGTCCCAAAGACTGTGCCGCAAGCATTGATGTATAACGAAATCCTACTCCCTGCACTCGTCCGTGATATACAAATCTTTTACGTATTTCTGACATTTTACTCATCCCTCACATGTCCAAGTTCGATGTGTCTGTCAATAATATCTGACATCCACTTCCACACCTGCTCCGATGTTTCTTCTACCTTTTCATTTCTCTTATAAATCTGAGATTTCTTTACATTATGTTCTACCCAGCTGATTCCATTTGACTCGTTATTCAGAAGCAATGGCTGGAAATTATCCAGAAGATGCGCGTACTTCGCATCCGCACTCTCATACTCCTCAAATTCATCCCAGAGCTCGCGGAAATACTCACCCTGATCTTTCGGAAGCATTCCAAAAATACGTTCGGCTGCCGCCACTTCCCGCGCACGCTTTGTCTCTGCTCCCTTTTCATCATAAGCATACGTATCCCCGGCGTCAATTTCAACAAGATCATGGATCAATACCATTATGATGACCTTCAGAACATCCACCTCTTCTTTTGCATATTCCTTTAAAAGAAAAGCCGAAATAGCAAGATGCCACGAATGCTCTGCATCATTTTCTTTTCGTTTCCCATCTGCCAAGTATGTCTGCCTGAAAATATTCTTCACCTTGTCAATTTCCATCAGAAAAGCAATCTGTTTTTTCATCCGTTCCGCTTCCATTGTGTCACTCCTGTCCTTTCACACCTGTTCAAGACTCGCTGCTAACCGCCTACAGGAGGCGGGAGTCACCCCTCATCTGATATACACAGTTTATATGACATACGAACAGAATGCAACACTTGCCGCCAAACCTGCCAGTGTAGCGATCGCAGTCGCAAGGATTCCCGCTCCGCCTGTCTTCCTCAAGTTTCCCAAGCTCCTCCATCGCTCTTAGGTCAGCAGGAGTCGCTGCCCACCTCAGGCCAAGCACATTCCGTGACTTAAGGTCATTGGACGGTTTTTTTAATGATAATTATTTGTAAATATAAGAGTAGATTCCATGTGTTATGATATTGTTATATAAATCTCGGAAATCTTTTTCTTCCATTCGAACTGTTTTACTTTCCCATAATTTTAAAAGATGAAAAATACTGTACATAGTATGATTAAAAATGATATCAAGCTGTTCTTCTGTAATATGACTTTTGGCACGCCAGTGCGGGAGAGAGGCTTCTTTTAGGGTGTTGTAAAGATAATCCAACCCCTTCCCACTGCTGTTTCCTTTGAGATTACCAAATAACAGCGAGGTATCTTTGGGATAATCTTTTAGACATAAAAACAAATTTTCTAATAGGTCAGATGTCTCACCATCGAAGTTATAATGTGTCAGGATAGCTTCCGCAACTCTTTTAGCAGCAGATATTTCCAGTTTTTCAGCAAGGTCAAATACATCAAGATAATGATAATAAAATGTTCCACGATGTATATTTGCATGATCACAGATAGCTTTTACTGTGATTTTTTCGATATCTGATGTTTTAGATAATTCCAAAAAAGTATTCTTAATCAGGGCTTTTGTTTTTTCTACTCTTTTGTCTTCCATTGCATACCTCGTAATTCTTTATAGATAAAGTGGTAATATCTTTTTGGGACAGATTTTGAACAAATGTAGGATATTGTACATCTATACGAACATTATACATTCTCTTTTAAATAACGTAAAGATATACTTCTAATAGATATAAACATAAACTAATATTCAGGAGGTAAAGATGGATTACGGCAAAGGAAAAATTTACTCATTATCTGAGGAAGAAATCAGAATTCTTTCCATGAAACCAAGTGATGTTATTAAGGAAAGAATTGCAGCTGGCGGAGCGAATGAAGATGCATTGAAAGCTTTTGATGAAATGCAGAGATTATTTAAAAATGTTCATGATTTTTTAGACCTTTGGGCGGCTACTTTCATGTCAAAAACATATGAACTTGGCGGAAATGAAGCACTTGCGGATGCAATGTATAAAGTTATGTGGGGACCATGGTCTAAAAAGATGGAACATTACTGGGATATGAGTTTTCATGACCAGGTTATCATGAGTGTAAATGGTGGAAGAATGAGCCACGATGTGGGTGTTGTATTTGATTATGAAGATGATGAAAAGCTTGCTTTTCACATGGAACCATGTGGTTCCGGGCAGATGCTTCGTGAAAAAGGTGTTTATGAAGGAGATGGTGCACTCGCGCTTTGCGAACCTCATCATTGTACGGGTGGTCTTGCGAACTTTCCATGTTATTGCGTGCATGCTCCGGTAGGCGATCAGTGTGCTATTGATAAATGTGGATATCCTCAGTGGGTTATGGAGTATCCTGATACAGTAGCTTCATGCGCATGTCAGTATATTTGTTATAAGAGAAAAGAAGATATTCCAGAAAAATATTGGACACGTATCGGAAGAAAAAAGCCAGAATCCAAATAACAGAGAGGTGAACAAGAAGATGAATAGGGTTTGTGAAGTATTAGGAATTGAAAAACCAATTATTCAGGGAGCTATGTCATGGATTACAAATGCAGAGTTTGTTGCAGCGGTAAGTAACGCAGGTGGACTTGGAATTCTTGGACCAAATGCAGGTCAAAAAGATATCACATCAGATCCGAACGAAACAGCAGAAAGAATGCGAAGAGAAATTCAAAAAACAAGAGAATTAACGGATAAGCCTTTTGCAGTTACTTTGATTGGAAGTGGAAATTCAACATCCGTTTTTACGATGAAAATATTAGATGTTGTCATCGAAGAAAAGGTTCCTGTAGTCTTGATTAATTCATATGGTTTTCCTGGAATGTTAGGGATTGATAAAGCGCTTTTAAAGCCATTGAAGGATAACAATATCAAAATGGTTGTTCGATCTATTTTGCCATCTGTAGAAGACGCAAAGGTAGTAGAAGAGCAGGGTGCAGATGTATATGTTGCAACTGGATTTGATGAAGGTGGTACTCTTCCTCCAAGAATGATTGGCTCTTTCAATATCTTACCGATGATCAAGGATGCAATTAATATTCCAATCTGTCTTGCAGGTGGAATTGCAGATGTCAGAACTGCAAATGCAGCATTTGCTCTTGGCGCAGAAGGGCTTTATGTTGGAACACGATTCGTATGCACAGATGAATGTCCTGTAGCACCACATGTAAAGGAACTTATTGCAAAATCCAGTGCAACTGATATGGAAATATTTAGGGTTGCACCATCGTATTATCGTTCTTTGCCTACAAAACTCAGAGACAAACTGATGGAAAATGAGCATAGCCTGAATCGAGCAGATGTTTATGAAGCAAATAAAAAACTTATGGGCGGAACAACAGGAATGCGTATTGGTATGATGGAAGGCGATCTTGAAAATGGATATGTTTCTGTTGGAAATGGAGTATCCTTATTCGATAAGATTATGCCTGTAAAAGATGTAATTGATGAATTACTTGCAGGATATAACGAAGGTGTACTCCGGTTGATTTAACTATAGAAAGGAACAAAGTATGAAAAAAGAATATGAAGTACTGTTTACACCATGTAAAATTGGAAGCCTAGAAATAAAGAACAGGTTTGTTGTACCTGCAATGTCATTTACAGATGTTATTACATGGTCTAATCATAGTCAGACAGAAAACAAAATTGAAGATTTTTTGATTCGAAAAGCAAAAGATGGTGTCGGGTGTTTTGTATTTGGATGTTTGTATGTATTCAGCCAAACAAATGTGAATGACTGGCTATACAATCACCCGGAGCTTTTTAAAGATGTACCGAAACTTATGGATACGCTTCATTCCTATGGAACAAAGGCAATACAGCAACTTGGTTTTGGTGCAGGAAAAGCTTATATAATGCCACCATTTCTTCAGGATAAATATGATACGGATGAGACTGTTAAGCAGAATGCAGATATGATGATGGCATCCGCGGATGAGGGGCTTCCAAACAGATGGACACCAGAAAGAAAGACAACATATCTTACAAAAGAACGAATTCAGGAAATTATTCATGGGCTTGCAGAAACTGCTTATCTTTGTAAAATCAATGGTATTGATGGTGTTGAAGTTCATGCTTCTCATGAAGGATATATGCTGGATCAGTTTATTGCTCCATATTGTAACCATAGAACAGATGAATACGGAGGCTCTCTTGAAAATCGACTTCGTTTTGCATGTGAAATTGTTAAAGCAATTAAAGAAAAATGTGGAGAAGATTATCCCGTTTTGATTCGATATTCGCTGGTATCCAAAACAAAAGACTTTTCAAAAGGAATTATTCCTCAAGATAAAGAATCGATAGAGATTGGTAAGACAATTGAAGAATCACAACAGGCAATGCGAATCTTAAGTGAGGCAGGATATGATGCTTTTGATGTAGATAATGGGACCTATGATTCATGGTATTATCCACATCCACCAGTATATATGCCGTTAAACTGTAATCTTAAGGAAGCTATAGCAGTAAAACCATTTACAGATAAGCCAATCATCTGTTCCGGAAGAATGCAACCAGATGTAGCAGCTGAGGCAATCAGAAGCGGAAAACTTGATTTTCTCGGAATTGGAAGACAGAATCTTGTTGAGGAAAATTATGTTACAAAGCTCTATGAAGGAAAAGATGAAGATATACGTCCCTGTATCTCTTGTCATCTTGGTTGTATGCCAATTAGTTTATGGAAAAACAAATGTACTTTTGGTCAATTAGGTAATTGCGCACTTAACCCTCATGCGGGACATGAGGCACAGTGGGATAAGATTCCGGCACCGGCGGTAAAGAAAGAAATTGCAGTAATTGGAGCCGGTATCGCAGGACTCGAATTTGCACTTCGCGCAACAGAACGCGGACATAATGTAACCGTTTATGAGAAAGGTAAGCGTATTGGAGGTATTTTCAACGAAGCTGCTGCATTTACATTTAAAGAAAAAGATAAAGAGCTGTTAGCATATTATAAAAGACAAATAGAGAAAAATAATATTAAGGTTTGTTTCGAAACAGAGATTAAAGACATTTACGATATCAAAGCAGATGAGTATGTAATTGCAACTGGTTCCATGGGACCAAATAGATTACATATATTGGGAAGCGAACGTTTTATTACTGCGCAGGATTATATTGCAAGTGGATGCGAAGAAGGAGAAAATATTGTCATTATAGGTGGTGGAGTGACTGGATGTGAAATTGCATATGAACTTGCATGCAAGGGAAAGAAACCAGTTATAGTGGAAGTTCAGGATGATATTTTGATTGCTCCGGGAAGCAGTATGGCAAATACCAGTTTTCTGAGGGATGCGTTCGAGTATTATAATGTTCCAATCTATACTTCTGCAAAAACTGTTTCTGCAACAGAACAAACTATTACCATAGAAACAGCGGAGGGGAAAGAAATAAATCTTAAAGCAGATGTTGTTGTTCAAAGTATTGGATTTAAAAAAGGAATTCCTTTTGAACTTCCAGAAAATGTGAACAATGTACATATAATTGGCGATGCTGTAAAAGTATCCAATCTATTGAATGCTGTTCATACGGCATATAAACTTGCAATGACTATTTAGAAGAGACACTCCAAAAAAACGTAAAGGAAGAAAATAAAATACCATACTTCAAAACAAGAGCAAAACACCTCGCAACCAGCATAAATACTGAGTTCGCGAGGTGTTTTAGTCTTCTCAACTGTTAAATACACAGTTCATATGACATACGAACAGAATGCAACACTTGCAGCCAAACCTGCCAGTGTTGCGATCAAAGCTCCCGGCAGCGTATACCTGCTCTTACTTACTTTCGCTGCCATAAAGTACACACTCATTGTGTACGCAATCGTTTCTGTACAGCACATACTGATCGATGCAATGGTGCCGATCCTCGAATCTGTCCCATATTCTTTATAAAGATCCAACAGTAATCCCGTCGCTGCAGAAGAAGAAAACATTTTTACAAGTGTAAGCGGGATGAGCTCTCCGGGAAATCCTACATATGTGGTAAACCTTCCGATCATGCTGCCAAATGATTCAAGAAATCCCGACTCTCTTAATATCCCGACTGCTGCCATAAGCGCGATCAACGTCGGCATGATCTTGATCACCGTGTGAAACCCCTCTGTTGCCCCCTTTATAAAGGCATCGTACACATCGACTTTTTTCGAAGCCCCATAGCAGATAATCGCCAGAATTATGATCGGAATTAGCATATCGGAAAATAACAATAACAGTTTCATACGCTCACTTCCTATCCATGATCTTACAAAAAGCTACTCCTGCCAGCGTACTGATCGCTGTTGCAATGATTCCTGCCCCAACAATCGATGTCGGATGCACGCTTCCATACTGGCTTCGGTATGCGATCACGGTTACCGGTATCAGCTGCAGCGAAGAAATATTTATAATAAGAAAATTGCACATTTCATTGCTCGCCACACCTTTTTGCATTGCAGCTTCTTTCTCTCCTGCAGGCAAAGTCCGTTCTTTTTCTCTCCTCTCTTCTTCAAGATTTGCAAGCTCCTCCATCGCTTTCAGTCCTGCAGGAGTTGCCGCCCAGCCAAGCCCAAGCACATTAGCAATAATGTTCGTTGTGATATGTTTTGCTGCAGGATGATTCACATCTAATCTCGGAAACAGAAATTTTATGACAGGTTTCATCTTTTTGGACATTGCTTCAATGATCCCTGCCTGTGTCGCAATCTCCATAAGCCCACACCAGAAAGACATCACTCCAGCCATTGTGATACAGAGCGATACCGCTTCTTTCGATGAATTGAGTGCGGCATCTGAAATATTAGTAAAATTTTTTGTAAACACAGAATAAATGATTCCGATCAGAATCATACCTTCCCATAGAATAGTTTGCATAAAACAACTCAATTATACAAATTTTATATAAATATATGCAGGAAATACACATTTATTCATATTGACATAATTCTATCGCAATTGACAAACTTTTATCTTGTGCGTGAATTATTTATCGTTATAGTTAATAAAATATCTTTTGTTGACAAATATATTATTGTGCATTATGCTTACTAAGGACGCAGAACTTGATATATTTTAACCAAAAACAGAGCTCGCTCTGTATTGATGTATTTTAATTTTTTCAAGGTTCTGCAAAAAGGATTCTATTCATATAATTTACAATTTAGGAGGGTTTTCTATCATGAAAATTGGATGTGTAAAAGAAATTAAAAACAATGAATTCCGTGTTGGTATGACACCAGACAACGCAAAAGCTTATGTGTCAGCCGGCCATGAAGTACTCGTAGAGGCAGGACTTGGAATCGGATCAGGTTTTACTGATGACGAATACGCAGCAGCAGGTGCAAAGATCATCGACAGCGCAAAAGAGGTTTGGGACTCTGTTGAAATGATGATCAAGGTAAAAGAGCCTCTTCCGGAAGAATATCCTCTGTTCCACGAAGGTCTTATCCTCTATACATACCTTCACCTTGCAGCTGACAGACCGCAGACAGATGCACTTCTTGATGCAAAAGTAAAAGGTGTTGCATACGAGACATTGATCGAGAGAAACGGAAGCATCCCTCTTCTTGCTCCAATGAGCCAGATCGCAGGCCGTCTCAGTATTCAGGAAGGTGCTAAATACCTTGAAAAAACATATGGCGGAGAAGGTGTTCTCCTCGCAGGTGTACCTGGAACTCCAAAGGCTAACATCGTAATTCTCGGTGGCGGTTCTGTAGGAACAAACGCTTGTAAGATCGCTGTTGGTATGGGCGCTAACGTAACAATTATGGATATCAACCTTCAGAGACTTGCTTACCTTGATGACATCTTCGGATCACGTATCCAGACACTCGTATCTACAGATGCCAACATCGAAAAAGCTGTAAAAGAAGCTGACCTCGTAATCGGTTGTGTACTGATTCCTGGAAAATCAGCTCCTAAGCTCTTCAAGAAAAAATATTTGAAAGAAATGAAACCAGGTGCTGTATTCGTAGACGTTGCAGTAGACCAGGGTGGATGTGGAGAAACAACAAGAGTAACATATCATGATGATCCGATCTTCGTTGAAGACGGTGTTGTTCACTACTGCGTAGGAAATATGCCAGGTGCAGTTCCAAGAACATCCACAATCGCACTTACAAACGCAACATTAAGCTATGGTCTCCAGATTGCTAACAAAGGATTGGAGCAGGCTTGTAAAGATAACGAAGTTATCTACTCTGCAATCAATACATATGATGGAAAACTTACATGTAAGAATGTTGCTGACAGCTACAACGAAGAATATACTGATCCACGTACATTAATTTAGTAATTAAGATCAGATAATCAACAGGAAGTACATGTTTTCATACAACGTGTACTTCCTTGTTTTTAAGGATTCTATTCATAATTTAAAAGGAAGGTAAAGTTATGTTACAAACTGTAGAACATATTAATTCGATCGTTAACGACTTCGTGTGGGGCGTTCCTGCTATGGTATGTATTATCGGTGTAGGTCTTGTACTCAGCTGCCGCACAGGCTTCATTCAATTCAGAAAATTTGGATATGCTTTAAAAAATACAATTGGAAAACTGTTTACAAAAAGAGAAGCTGCAAAAGAAGGTGCCATCACTCCTTTCCAGGCAGTGTGTACCGCTCTTGCCGCTACGATCGGAACCGGTAATATTGCCGGTGTTGCCGGTGCTATCGCAATCGGTGGACCGGGTGCCGTATTCTGGATGTGGATCTCTGCTCTTCTCGGAATGTGTACAAAATTCGCTGAAGTTACATTAGCTGTTCATTTCCGCGAAAAAAATGAGTCCGGAGACTACGTCGGCGGACCAATGTACTATATTAAAAATGGTTTGGGAAAAGGCTGGATGTGGATGGCCAGTCTCTATGCCATCCTTGGTGCTCTCACTGTTCTTGGAACAGGAAATGCCACACAGGTTAACACAATCGTAGCTTCCATCGATACAGCACTTACAAGCCAGGGCATACTCGAAGCTTCACAGCTTGGTCTTGTTAACCTTATTATCGGTATCGTGATCGCCATTCTCGTTGCCATCGTACTTTTGGGTGGAATCAAGCGTATCGGAAGCGTTACCGAAAAGCTCGTTCCATTTATGGCAGTTCTTTATATCATCCTTGCAATCGGTGTAGTTGGTTTTCACGCGTCAGCAGTTCCGGAAGTATTCAAATCTATCTTTGCAGGTGCGTTTAACCCGTCTGCATTCACCGGTGGTGTTGTAGGAAGTCTGTTCATCTCTATGAGAAGAGGTGTTTCGAGAGGTATTTTCTCAAATGAAGCCGGTATCGGTACCGGATCTATCGCGCATGCCTGTGCAGATACAGATGAGCCGGTTGCTCAGGGTATGTACGGTATCTTTGAAGTATTTGCCGACACAATCGTTGTATGTACACTGACAGCTCTCGTTATCCTTTGCAGCGGCGTTGGTATCACATTCGGTGAAGCTGCAGGTGCAGAGCTTACAATCAGCGGTTTCATTGCAACATACGGAAACTGGGTTTCATTATTTACTGCTGTTGCTATGTGCTGCTTTGCATTCTCTACAATTCTTGGATGGGGACTTTACGGCGCACGCTGTATCGAATTCGTATTCGGACATAAGATCGTAAAACCATTCTACATCGTATATGCACTCGTTGCTATCGTTGGTGCAACAGTAGACCTTGGAATCATCTGGGGAATTGCAGATACATGTAACGGACTTATGGCAATCCCGAACTTAGTTGCTCTCTTCCTGTTATCAGGAGTTGTTGTTAAACTCGCAAAAGATTATTTCAACAGACAGACCGCTTAGAATAAATCACTCCATTCTACAAAATAAAAACTAATCTATTTTCCGGCCCCGTAAGAAGACCCTTCTCTATAATTCTTACGGGGCATTGTTATGCCTCTTTTTTCGTGAATAAATGTTCCACTCTTCTCTTGCGATGAAGAATCTTTATAATTTCCCGCATCAGAGCATAGCTCACAGATGCCAAAGGGATAAAGATTAACATCCCAATTACTCCTAATAATCGCCCACCTATTATTACAGCCGAAAATACCCATATAGAGGGCAGTCCAACTGAACTTCCAACAACATGCGGATAGATAAAATTACCTTCGATCTGCTGAAGCACAAAAAAAGTAATTGTAAATGTGATCGCTTTCACAGGATCAACAATGACAATAAGGAGAAATCCGATCGCAAAACCAACGATTGATCCAAATACCGGGACAAGTGCTGTAAATCCAATAACAATACTTATCAGTACAGCGTATGGAATATGCAATATACTCATTGAAAGCATAAACATTATTCCAAGAATCACTGCCTCCAGACACTGTCCCGCCAGAAAGCCCGCAAACGTTTCATACGCAAGCGTAAACACTTCACATGCAGCATCTGCCCTCCCTTTATCCACGAACGCATATAAGGCCATTTTAGCCTGTATTTTCAGCTTTTCTTTTTGCAGTAAAACATAACACGCGAATACTACTGCAAGCAGGAACGTAGTCATACTGCTTATTATCGTTTTGATAGTATTCATCATATCCTGAATTGCATCATCGCTTCTCTTTTGGAGAAATTTGAGTATTGTATCAAATGCCCGCTTCTCATCAATCTGAATTTTGTCAATCATCATCAAAAGAAACGAACTGTTTCTAAAATGGGATTCCATATATTGATACAGTCTCTGTATCACATACTCAACACGTTCTCCCAGTTGCCCAAATGTTTCCAAAAGCTGTGGAATTAAATAAACAACAATTTCTGTGACCACAAACAATAAAAGAAAGATGACCAAAAACAAACTGATGACTCTGACAAACTTTTTTGTTCGATTTGATTCTGTTTTTTTGATTTTTCCTTTTTGATGTCCTGTTCTACCATCGACAGCCCTTTGAATACGCTTTTCAATGTAATTCATAGGTACACCCAAAATAAAGGCAATTGCACCTCCAAGTAAAAAAGGAAACAGTATATTTAAAACTGCGCTGAAAAAAGCCAGTACAACATCAAATTTCCAAAAGCACAACACGATAAAAGATCCAAATATGATTAATTTCTTAATTTCATATATCCACTGTTTCATCATGATTATATTTTTTCCAGTTATAAAGTCAGGTATTCAATAAAATGGTATACTTTGTAAGCTATAAGATATGAATAAGACATTGAGACATGAACGAGACATATAAAATAATTTATAATTATGTTCTATCGGTTACTTTTGAAAATAAAAAAGCGTAAATCCTTTAATATACTGGATTTACGCTACTCTCATTCCATGAGCGTGCGGGGATTCGAACCCCGGACAACTTGATTAAAAGTCAAGTGCTCTACCGACTGAGCTACACGCCCCTATTCAATTCTTTTTCTTTGCAAAAGAAAATGCCCAGAACCGGAATCGAACCAGTGACACGAGGATTTTCAGTCCTCTGCT
>JAUNDE010000047.1 GCA_030526265.1 Eubacteriales bacterium
GATCTCTTTCAAGGAAGAGCTGCTGCTGAATTCCTGTAGGAAGAACAGCAAATACATCCATAGACTCTTTTGTAAGACCGGCTTCGATAAATGCATATTTCTCTTCCCATGATGGAAGTGCATTGAACTGTGCTGTTTTCTCTCCTGCAAGGAGTTCGTTGATCTCGTCGATAAGAGCTCTGAATTCCGGAACGAATTCTACGATACCTTCCGGGATAAGAGCTACACCGAAGTTTTCTCCGTTGTTTCCTCTTGTCTCAACAGCATCAGCAATGTAGTTTGTGATCTGGGAGATTGTCATTTTCTTAGCTGCTACTTCTTCACCAATCAGGCAGATGTTTGGCTGTGTTTCAAGAGCACACTCAAGTGTAACGTGAGAAGCTGAACGTCCCATAAGTTTGATGAAGTGCCAGTATTTTTTAGCAGAGTTCGCATCTCTTTCGATGTTTCCGATCAACTCGCTGTATGTCTTTGTTGCTGTATCGAAACCGAATGAACACTCGATATCTTCGTTCTTAAGGTCTCCGTCGATTGTCTTAGGACATCCGATTACCTGAACGCCTGTGTTGTTAGCGGCCATGTACTCAGCAAGTGTACATGCATTTGTGTTAGAATCGTCACCACCGATGATTACGATAGCTGTAATTCCATGTTTTTTACAAACCTCAGCTGCTACTGCAAACTGCTCTTTTGTCTCAAGTTTTGTTCTTCCTGATCCGATGATATCAAATCCGCCAGTATTTCTGAACTGATCGATGTACTCATCTGTCATTTCGATGAATTGATCTTCCAGAAGTCCGCTTGGTCCTCCTAAGAATCCAAGAAGTACGTTGTCTTTGCTTGTTGCTTTCAAAGCATCATAGAGACCGCAAACAACGTTGTGTCCGCCCGGTGCCTGTCCGCCCGAAAGGATAACACCAACGACCTGTTTTTTAGCTGCTGAAGTGTTCGCACCTTTTTCGAATGTGATTTCTTTCTTTCCATATGTGTTAGGGAAGAGAGCTTTGATCTGCTCCTGGTCTGCTACACTCTGAGTCTCCTCGCCTTCTTTAACGCAAATCTCTGAAATACCGTTTCTGAGCATTCCAGGAAGCTTTGGAGAATACTCGTATCTTACTTTCTGAAGTGGTGAAATATTCATAATAACTCTCCTTTTATTTAAATAAATTATTTTATGAAAAACATCAATATAAATGATAAATTATATACAATGAAATGTAAACTGTTTTTGTTAAAATTTTCATTAGCAAAAATGGTAAAAAAAAGCCGCAGAACAGCGGCTTTTTTTAGATATAATTATGTATCATATCAATGAAAGAGATGAAAGCAAAGATTACAGAAGCAGGTTGTCAATATCCCAGACAAAATAACGGAAATCCTGATGAAAAGCAGGTTTGCACTCTTTATTTCGAATGGCTTCGATCAGATCCTCCAGTGTACGGACTGGATTCGGGAAATAGGTCGCACATACGCCGACTTTGTCAGGGTAATGGCAGTCACTCCCGCCGGTTGTGGCAAATCCATATTTTCTTGCATAATATACTGCCATCATGGAAGCGTCCGGCAGTGTACTTCCGTTCAGTATCTCGATTGCGTCAACATCTCGAAGTACATCTAATTTGTCTTCCAGACCTCTTCGGTTATGGCGAAATGGATGTGCGCTGATGACAACACCGCCTTGTTCATGAACGAGATCAATGAACTCCTGGGCTCCGATTCGTTCTTCGGGATAGTGATCGATTCCAAATGCAAGAATGTCTCCGTCAAGAGAGTAGTACTCGATTCCGACAAAGATCGGGAATCCTGTCTGTTCGCTGACTTTTCTGGCATGTTCTTTCAGCCCCATGCTGTCATGATCCGTGATACAAATGGCATCCAAATGGCGTTTTTTCGCGATTTCGACCATTTCTTCCAGGGACAGATGGCTGTCCAGCGAATAATTTTTTTCGTGCATATGTAAATCGATAAACATCTCATTTCCTCCATGTTATATATCGTTTATTGTGTCATAAATCAGAGGTATCTTCAAATTGATGTTATCGATAAATAAGCTCAATTATAGAACGATTCTATGAATAGATAAACAAGTTATAAACTATTCTGATGCGTCTTGCTTTGCTCTGTTTCGAATCTCTTCCATCGTATCAAGCTGTCCGGCTTTCTCGAGAATCTCTTTCTTCCAGATCTTGAATTTCTCCTGAAAAAGATCTTCCGAAATGGAATCTTTTTCCGTCAGAAGCTTTGCCCATCCGCAGATGAGTTCTGTCATAAAATTTCCGTAAGCAGTGAGAGAATTATGATCATTGAATGATATCTTTGCAGTAGTGACATCCATCTCGTAAAAGCCGCCCCACGCTCCGAATTCAATTTCCTCTACGCTTGTGCTCATCGTGAAAGGTTCCTTTTCATACAGGCCAAAAAGCATATTGGCAATATTTTTTCTATTTACAGTAATCTGATCCATATGGTTCGTCTCCTTTTTGTGAGATAAAATATTAATCATTATATCATAGTCAAATCACGTGCGTATAGATTGAGGAACAGGGCAAATAGAAAATTATACAGCCGTGATGGCATATAGATTACTCGGGAGACCGCTCTCACTTAGTCCGCGCCTAACGGTACTAACCTTCGAACTGCGCTTTCAGCTTGCGCTCAGGAAGTACCGAGGCTGTGGATGTCCCCTCCGCAATCTATATATCCTCACGGCTAAAAAATAATCAATTTGTCATAGTGCTCAACAAAAGATTTCCTGCTCTTCTAATCTTGCATCCCATGAAGGGAGTAGGTATAATGCAATCAGCGAAAAGAGATAATACATTGTGAAACGATAAAACAGGGGGAAAAATGAGAGAAAAAAAGATACAAAAGCAGACAGATCTGAATATTGACTGGAGGCAATTTTACCGCAAAGTATTTGCGCTGGTGATCCCAATGGCACTGCAGAATCTGATCAATACAGGCGTGACGGCGGTGGATGTTGTTATGCTGGGAAGAGTGGGAGAAAAAGTGCTTTCCGGATCCTCGCTTGCGGGACAGGTGCAGTTCGTTATGATGCTTGTCTTTTTTGGGCTTACATCCGGATCGACGGTGCTTACGGCGCAATACTGGGGTAAGAGAGATACCGATACGATCGAGAAGATTCTTGGCATGAGCCTTACGATTGCGCTTGGTGTCGCGTTTGTATTTACAACGGCAGCAGTCCTGATTCCGGGGACATTGATGAAAATATACACATCTGATCCGGAAATTATTGCAGAGGGAATCAAATACTTGCGTATTGTCGGATTTTCTTATCTGTTTATGGCATTTACACAGGTGTACCTGAATATTATGCGCAGTATTGAACGTGTTGTAGTTGCGACAATTGTGTACTTCGTTTCTCTTGTTCTGAACATCATTTTCAACGGTATCTTTATTTTTGGTATGTTTGGATGTCCGGCGATGGGGATACGCGGTGCAGCGCTTGCTACTTTGATCGCCCGTATTGCGGAGATGATGATCGTTCTTATTTATGCTAAGCTTGGAAATAAAATCGTAAGGATACGGCTGCGAAATATGATCCGTATTAATCGTTTGCTGGCGAGAGACTTCATGAAGTATGCGATTCCGGTCACACTCAATGAAATGATGTGGGGGCTGGGTTCATCGATGAATTCTGTCGTGATCGGTCATTTGGGAAGTGCGGCTGTCGCTGCAAATTCGGTCGCGCAGGTTGCGAGACAGCTTGCCCTTGTTGTTGGATTTGGTGTTTCTTCAGCGACAGCAATCTATCTCGGAAGGACGATCGGGGAGAAGAAGATTGTGCATGCAAAAGAATATTCAAAGAAATTCCTGATGCTGAGTGTGATCGTAGGAGCGATCGGAGGACTTATGATCCTGATTTCCACACCATTTGTGTCTTCGTTCCTCGTGCTTGGTCCTGAGGCAAAAGAGTACATGAAATTTATGTTTTTCGTCATGTCATACTTTACGCTTGCAATGTCGATCAATACGACACTGATTGTCGGAACACTCAGATCGGGCGGCGATACGAAAGTGGGAGTCATGATCGACCTTGGAACCATGTGGTTCTTCTCCATTCCGTTTGGAGCGATCGCGGCATTTGTGCTGCATGCGAAAGTACAGATCGTATATATGATACTGATGTGTGATGAACCGCTGAAGCTGTTCTTCTCCATCTGGCGTTACCGGAGTTTCAAGTGGCTGAACGATGTCACGAGAGAGAAAGAAGAGCTGGAATAGAATATCATGAAAGACACCACGACAGATCTCTAAAGGAGCGCTTTCAATCAGCGATCTGTCGTGGTGTCTTTTATTATTATATGAGATTTGTATTAGCTCATATTCTGCTGTGCTACGAGCTGGTCTGCGCCGTATTTCTTACGAAGAGCAGGCTTCTCGATCTTACCGGTTGCATTTCTCGGTACTTCTGCGAAGATGATCTTCTTTGGTCTCTTGTAACGCGGCAGTGCGTGGCAGAATTCATTGATCTCTTCTTCTGTGCATTCCATGCCGTCTTTGATGGAAATGATCGCACATGTGATCTCGCCGAGACGATGATCAGGGAATCCAATGACAGCGACATCTTTGATCTTTTCATGAGCGCTTAAGAAGTTCTCAATCTGTACCGGATAGATGTTCTCACCGCCGCTTACGATAACGTCTTTCTTTCGGTCAACAAGGAAGATGAAGCCGTCTTCGTCCTGCATTGCCATATCTCCCGTGCAGAGCCATCCATCGCGGAGTGTTTCTGCAGTTGCCTTTGGATCATTGTAGTAGCAGGTCATCACGCCAGGACCTTTTACAATCAGCTCTCCGACCTCACCCTGAGATACTTCATTGAAGTCAGGGTCGACGATCTTGCATTTCCAGCGATAACCCGGAATACCGATCGCACCGACTTTGTGGATATTTTCCACGCCAAGATGTACACAGCCCGGCCCTGTAGACTCGGACAGACCATAGTTTGTGTCATATAAGTGATCCGGGAAGTACTGTTTCCAGCGTTTGATCAGTGACGGAGGAACCGGCTGTGCTCCGATGTGCATGAGTCTCCACTGATCAAGTTCATAATCGGAAAGCTTGATCCTTCCGCTGTCAAGAGCATCGAGGATATCCTGTGCCCACGGTACCAGAAGCCATACAAGTGTACATTTCTCTTTTGAAACAGCATCCAGAATGATCTCAGGAGTTGTTCCGTTTAAGAGGACAGCCTTGCTTCCTGCCATCATACTTCCCATCCAGTGAAATTTGGCACCGGTATGGTAGAGTGGCGGAATGCAGAGGAATGTATCGTTACGATCTGTCAAATGATGTTTCTGCTCCATCAGAGCAGCCTGGCTCAAGCTCTCGTGGTTATGAAGGATTGCCTTTGGAAATCCTGTCGTACCGGAAGAGAAATAGATAGCGGCATCGTCTTCCTCTGTCAGACATACCTTTGGAGGCTGGCTGGAGCAGTCTGCCACCAGTTCATGGTAGCTCTCTGCGAAAGTAGGACAGTTGTCTCCGACATAGATCAGAAGTCTTCCGCGGCTTGCCTCATCGGCAATGGATTCGATACGTCCGATAAACTGAGGACCGAAGAACAATACCTGGACTTCGGCAAGATCAAGACAATATTTGATCTCATTTGCATCAAAACGGAAGTTAAATGGAACAGCGATCGCACCGGTTTTAAGTATACCGAAGTAGATTGGAAGCCATTCGAGACAGTTGAACATGAGGATCGCAACTCGATCGCCCCTCTGAACACCTCTTTCCAGCAGCATATTTGCGACACGGTTCGCCTTCTCGTCGAAGACGCTCCATGTGATCTCACGGCGATAAGGCTGTGCGGAAGTCGTTTCCACAAGATCGTATTCTTTCCAGGTACGCTTCCTTGTGTCTTTGACCAGTGGATTCAGCTCTACGAGAGCCACCTCATCTCCGTATAATTTATGATTTCGTTCCAGAATATCTGTAACAGGCATTTTTATTTCTCCATTCGTATAAATTCTTTTATTTGTCTAATTTCATATCTTCCTGACAAACGACTCTCATGCCTGCTTTCTGCAATGCGCTGATCGCTTCCTGATTGTCAGCAACACGAATGATCATGTAAGCTTTACCGAATTTTCTGTTTGTAACTGCGTACATATATTCAATGTTGATTCCGGCATCACCAAGAACAGTAACGATCTTGGCAAGTGCGCCCGGCTCGTCATTCACCTCTGCAGCGATGACTTTTGTGATCGAGCAGACGTAGTTTGCGTCTTTTAATACTGTTGTCGCTGCGTATGCATCGTCAACAAGGATACGAACGATACCGAAATCTGCAGCCTCAGCTACAGAGAGGGCGCGAAGGTCAATATTATTTTCGGAAAGAGTGCTGCAGAGTGCGGCGATCTTTCCAGGTTTATTTTCTGTGAATACGGAAATCTGTTTTACTGTCATGTTCTTATTTCCTCCTTCTTAAGATTTGTAAAGGTTACGCTTGTCGATTACACGAACGGCTTTTCCTTCACTTCTTGCGATTGTCTTTGGATTTACAAGTTTTACTTTTGCGTAGATACCAAGCATTGCTTTTAATCCTGCAACAAGTTCTTTTTCTTTTGCTGCTACGACACTTAAGCTGTCAGAGAACATTTCAGGTGTCATCTCTACCTGTACTTCGATGGTGTCACTGTTGTTTACGCGGTCAACGATGATTTGATAGTTTGCAGGGTAACCCTGATTCATAAGCACAGTTTCGATCTGAGACGGGAATACATTGACACCTTTTACGATAAGCATATCGTCCGAACGTCCGAGAGGTTTGCTCATCTTGATATGTGTACGTCCGCATGAGCATTTCTTGCGGCTTAAGATACAGATGTCACGTGTTCTGTAACGGAGAAGCGGGAATGCTTCTTTCGTGATACATGTAAATACGAGTTCACCTTTTTCTCCTTCCGGAAGAACTTCGCCTGTCTTCGGATTGATGATCTCAGGGATGAAATGATCTTCATTTACATGCATACCAGTCTGTTCTTCACACTCGAAAGATACGCCAGGTCCTGAAATCTCTGTCAGACCATAGATGTCATAAGCTTTGATACCAAGCTTGTCTTCGATGTCGTGGCGCATTTCTTCTGTCCATGCCTCTGCTCCGAAGATACCTGCTTTTAATTTGATCTGATCGCGGACACCTCTCTCGTGAATGCTTTCTGCAAGGTAAGCAGCGTAAGATGGTGTACAGCAGATGATCGTTGAGCCAAGGTCTGTCATAAACTGGATCTGACGATCTGTGTTACCGGATGACATTGGAAGTGTCAGACATCCGACCTTGTGAGATCCGCCGTTCAGTCCAGGACCGCCTGTGAAGAGTCCGTAGCCGTAGCTTACATGACAGACATCGTCTTTTGTTCCGCCTGCAGCTACGATCGCTCTTGCACAGCATTCATCCCAGAGATCTATGTCATGCTGTGTGTAGAATGCAACAACACGCCGTCCTGTAGTACCACTTGTGGACTGGATGCGTACACATTCGGAAAGTGGTTTTGCGAGCAATCCGTAAGGGTACTGGTCACGAAGATCATCTTTCTCAATGAAAGGAAGCTTGTGAAGATCTTCTACGCCTTTGATATCTTCCGGTTTTAATCCGATCGCATCCATTTTGTTGCGGTAGAACTCTACATTCTCATATACGTGTTTTACCTGTGCGACCAGACGTTCACTCTGCAGTTTCTTCAGTTCCTCTACCGGCATTGTTTCGATTTCCGGCTGATAGTAATTTCCCATTGTTTTCTCCTCCTGTATATTATGCTTCACAATTACGTCCAAGTTCAAATGCCTTCTTGTTCAGTTCTACAAATTTTGCCGGGACACATGCTTCGATCGCTTTTTCCCATTTTTCGAGAGGGATGTCAAAATAGTTTGACAGACGTCCCATGAGAACAATATTTACCGCTTTTACATTTCCGGCTTCCTGCGCGAGAGACACACAATCCATGGCGTCCACCTGTACATTTGCCTCTTTTAATTTTCCGAGCAGATCTTCCGGATACTGAGCAGCTCCTGTGATGACCGGCATCGGATCGATCTTTTGGCTGTTTGTCACGATGCGTCCGCCCTTTTTCAGACAAGGAAGATATCTCGCCGCCTCTAACTGTTCAAAAGACACGATGAAATCTGCTTCACCTTTATCGATAATAGGAGAGTATACCTTTTCTCCAAATCTTACATATGTAACGACACTGCCGCCGCGCTGGCTCATGCCGTGTACTTCAGATACTTTGACATCATACCCTTCCGTCAGAAGGAGATGACCCAATAATTTGCTGGCCAGAAGAGAACCCTGTCCTCCGACCCCAACGATCATGATATTCTTTGTCATCTCTTATACCTCCTGTCCTTTTAATGCATCGAAGGCACACATCTGCTGACATACGCCACATCCAACACAGAGTGTCTGGTCGATTACAGCCTTGCCATTCTTCATGCTGATCGCAGGACAGCCAAGTCTCATACATGACTTGCAGCCCTTACATTTGTCAGGATCTGCGATGAGTGGTTTGTTGTGTTTCACATATTTTAACAGTGCACAAGGTCTGCGGCTGATGATGACAGAAGGTTCCTCCACAGAAAGTTCTTCCTTGATGACATCATTACATTCTTTCAGGTTATATGGATCTACAACACGGACGCGTTCAAATCCCATCGCTCTGCAGAGTGCTTCAAGATCGATCTTTCCTGCCGGATCGCCTTTGATGTTATAACCTGTCGTCGGATTCTGCTGGTGGCCTGTCATACCAGTGATAGAGTTGTCCAGAATGATGACAGTCGAATTGCTCTGGTTGTACGCGATGTTGGCAAGGCCTGTCATACCAGAGTGCATAAATGTCGAATCGCCGATCACGGCTACCGTCTTTCCTTCGCTTTCTGTTCCAAGCGCCTTGTTGAATCCATGTGTAGCACTGATGGAAGCACCCATGCAGAGCGTCATTTCCATAGCAGAAAGAGGAGCTACTGCGCCGAGTGTGTAACATCCGATGTCACCGAGGACAGTCACCTTCTGTTTGGAGAGTGTATAGAACAATCCTCTGTGAGGACATCCGGCACACATAACAGGTGGGCGAACAGGAAGCTGTTCTTCAAGACCTGCAAATTCTTTCTTTTCTCCAAGTAATTTCTCTGCGACCATATTCTGGCTGATCTCACCCATAAGAGGGAAAAGATCTTTGCCGGAAACGCTGAGTCCAAGTGACTTACAGTGATTTTCAATGATCGGGTCTAATTCTTCTACGACAACAAGTCGGTCTACCATAGCTGCGAAGTCTTTGATCTTCTGTACCGGCAGTGGATTGATCATTCCGAGTTTTAAGATACATGCTTTGTCACCGAGAACTTCTTTTACATACTGGTAACAGGTAGAAGAAGTGATGATACCAAGTGAAGTATCACCCATCTCGATACGGTTGATCTCACTTGTCTCAGCATACTCTGTCAGCCTTCTTGTACGTTCTTCTACGACCGGATGACGACGTATCGCATTGCCCGGCATCATCACGTATTTTGCGATATTCTTTTCATATTTCTTTACAGGAACTTCGATTCGTTCTTTTGGATCCACGATGCTCTGTGAATGGGCAACGCGTGTACACATCTTCACAATGACCGGTGTGTCGAACTGTTCCGAGATCTCATAGGCAAGTTTTCCGAATTCGTAAGCTTCTCCGGAATCGGATGGCTCGAGCATCGGGACCTTTGCTGCGATGGCGTGATGTCTGGAATCCTGCTCGTTCTGAGAAGAGTGCATGCCTGCATCATCAGCAACACAGATAACCATTCCGGCATTGACTCCTGTGTAGGAACATGTGAATAACGGGTCTGCCGCAACATTCAGTCCCACGTGCTTCATGCCGCAGAAGGAACGCTTTCCTGCCATACATGCACCAAATGCAACTTCCATTCCGACTTTTTCATTTGGAGCCCACTCGCAGTAGACTTCCTCAAATTTTGCAATTTCTTCGGTTACCTCTGTACTGGGTGTACCGGGATAACTGCTGACTACGGAGCATCCTGCTTCGTAGAGGCCTCTTGCAAGGGCCTTGTTTCCTAACATTAATTGTTTCATTTTCGAAAACCTTTCTCTGTAGTTTAGTATCGTTCTTTTCTCTTTGATGATTGATGTATTCCGGGAAATGGATATACAACATCCAAAGTCGCATATAAATTATTATAACGTGATTGTTTAGCGCTGTAAAGGGGGAAAGCGCCAAACGGGGAGAAAAATAACGTGTGTCTGTATACATGAGAAAACCGACCTCCCAATCGCTAGATAACTGGTCTAACTTTTGAGGGCCGGTTCATTATGCCTGACAAAAGAGGTTCTTTTTATAAAGTATATATAAAAATCATATTATGCATCTTTCTTCTTCTCCGGCATGGCAAGTGAAAGGACAAGTGATACAAGGAATACACCTGCAACCATGTTAGATGAGAAGATATCAGCGATCAGTTTCGGGAAGACTGAGAAGAAGGACTCATCAATCATTGTAACACCGATACCGATGCTGAAAGCCAGGGCAACGATTGTCATGTTGCGCTCTGAGAATCCGCAGGCCGCCAACATTCTCATACCGCTGAAAATGATGGAACCAAACATCATGACTGTACATCCGCCGAGAACAGCATTTGGCAGGGAGTTGAAGAACGCTCCGATCGGCGGGAATAAGGAAGCGAGAATCAGGATCAAAGCTCCCATGAGAATTGTGAAGCGGTTTACAACTTTTGTCATAGATACAAGACCTACATTCTGGCTGAACGATGTGATCGGGTTACAACCGAATACACCGGAAAGTGCACTGCAGAAACCATCACATGCAAGGGAACCCTGAACTTCGCGCTCTGTGATGTCTCTTCCAAGACCGCCTGTACAGATAGCTGTTGTGTCACCGATTGTCTCAGCAGCGGATACCAGGAATACGATTCCGATCGTGATGATCGCACCCCAGTGGAACTGAGGAGTGATGCCTTTTGCAAATACAGGAAGCGGAATGCTGAAGAATCCGACTTTGGAAATCGTATCGCCAAATTGCGAGAAGTTGATCATCGGCGCAGCGCCTGTAAGTGTCAGGATAAGTGAGATTGCGTATCCAACGATCAGACCAAAGAGAACGCTTAAGTTTTTCCATACGCCTTTTGCTTTGTGATTGAATATGAGGCAGGAAATAAGCGTGATCGTTGCAACAAGAAGATTGTACCAGGCACCGAAATCTGCAGCACCCTGTCCACCGCCGAATGAGTTCATTCCAACCGGAAGAAGCGAGAATCCGATTGTAGATACAACACAGGCAGATACGATCGGAGAGATGAAACGTCTCCAGTATTTTGCAGTCAGACCGAGGCATCCTTCGAAAATACCGCCAACGATGATCGCTCCGATCATTCCCTCATAACCCCATTCCGGGTTTGTGGCAACAATTAAGAGCGATGCCAGGAAAGTAAAGCTGACACCCATGACAACAGGGAGCTTCGAACCGATCCTCCACACCGGGTAAAGCTGAACGACCGTACCGATTCCGGCAATAAACATCGCGCACTGAAGAAGTTGAGCGATCTCTGCCGCACTGAAACCTCCGCCGTCAGCAGGACTGACACCTCCGACACACGCTGCTCCGGTTACGATCAGGACTGGAACAAGGTTTGAGACAAACATTGCCAGTACGTGCTGCAGACCGAACGGAATTGCCTTTAAGATCGGAACTCTTCCGTCAAGGCAGTAGATATTCTCCACACTGATTTTTTCTTTTGGCTGTCTATCATTTGTAATAGATTGTGACATAATTTCCCCCTTAAAGTAAAATAATTCGACAGTATTGTAACATATTTTTTAATAAGTGGGTTAATTAATTTCAGAGGAGCTTAAGTTCAGTTGTGTTTTCGGAGGATTCGGTTTACTATAAGATATACAGTGGTGAAGAATATAAGCAGAGAGGAGTTAAAAATGAATCCAACAGCAACTTTATATATGGCAAATCAAACGCGCATTGTCATCGAACTTTTACCGGAAACAGAACCGGGAAAGAGAGAAAATCTTTGATTATTGGAGGAAATATATTATGCGGAGAAATTTTATTTTTGGAGAACATGCAACCGTCGGATATTTTGGGAAAGGTGTTGTTGCCGAACATCTGCCAAAGCTGGCCGCTCAGTACGGGGAAAATGTGCTGCTTTGCTACGGCGGCGGTTCCGTTAAGAAGAATGGAGCTTATGACGATGTGATGGCGGTACTGAAAGAAGCAGGTAAAATTGTTACAGAGTTCAGCGGCATTCCATCCAATCCGACGTTAGAGATGGCGTATGAAGGAATCGCACTTGCGAAGGAGATCCACGCAGATCTGATTCTGGCGGTTGGTGCGGGAAGCGTTATGGATATGTCCAAAGCGATCTCCATTGGCGCAGCCACCGATCTGGAGATCTGGGACAATTTCTGGATCGGCGATACTCCGATCGACTTTGAACCGGTTCCGCTCGGAATGATCGTTACCATGCCGGCGACAGGCAGCGAATCGAATGGATGTGCAGTTTTAACAAACACAAAAACAAAGATCAAATGTGACAAAAATCATCCGGAGAGCAATGCGAAATTTGCACTGATGGATCCGACTTACACATTTACGGTTCCGAAAAGACAGCTTTTGGCCGGTACGTTTGACATTCTGAGTCATGTTATGGAAGCGTATTTCAGCGAGCCGGTTCAGGATAATCTGTCCGATGATATCTCAGAGGCAATGATGAAAGAAGTGATCCGAGACCTGCGTATCTCGATCGAGAATCCGATGGACTGGAATGCGCGCAGCAATCTGATGTGGGTTGATTTCGTCATCGGAAGCCGCCTGATCAAGATGGGAAAACTGACAGATTTCCAGTGCCATAATATGGAGCATCAGTTAAGCGCATACAATAACTGCATTCACGGGGAAGGATTGGCTGTTCTGCATCCGGTATATTATCGCCATATCTGCAGGGAAGGCGCCGTGAAGTTTGCCAGATTTGCGGAAAATGTATGGGGGCTGAACCCGTCTGATTATGAGACGGAAGAGGCACTTGCAGCTGCGGGAATTGAAGCGCTTGCCGACTTTATCAGAGAAGTTGGACTGCCGACGACATTGAGAGAGATCGGCTATACGGAACATGATGATCTGAGAACGATCGCAGAGTCCTGCTTTATCAGTCAGGGTTCCCTGAAAATTCTCGATTTTGATGATATTTACGAAATTTATAAAAAGGCATTTTAAATCGAAAAGCTTCGATAGCGGACAGCATATGCCTATTAATTTTGGTCATTTGGGTTATGTTAATACATATAACTGTGAGTTTCTTATAAAGATACATAAAAAGTAATACAGAGTTTTATTATTTCCAGTGGATGTCATCTAAAACAGGATGACATCCTTTTTTTTGCATCTGCTTCGTAGAAGATAATATCTTCTTTGCTAACAAACTCATGATTACAATAATCCGAATCCATATGTTACTGGAAATAATCATAGATTTCTTCAACGGTAGCAGCATTCATTACCGTTGAAAGAAAGTCGGGCTTCAGAATACTTCTCATTAAGCGAAGTAATGCGTCAGCGTTCTCTGTGGTATCTAAAAAAGAGCAAGCCACAACAATTTGAATTGGATCTAATTTTTCTTTTCCAAAAAGAACCGGTGTTTTCAAACGTACAATTGAGATACCGGTATTTCGCGCCCCCTCTGAGGGTGAAGCATGAGCTAGCGCGATATGTGGAGCAATTACAATGTATGGTCCATATTTAATAACCAGATCAATCATAGACTGAAGATAATTTACCGTAATTAGTTTATCCCAAAGTAGTAGCTCTCCTGCGGAGATAATAGATTCTTTCCAATCTAACACTTCTTTATCTAATACAATCCTGTCCAGAGACAAAATAGACTGTAAAGAGGATAGTGTGGTTACTGGCTCTTCCCTTTGTGTTAGTGTTGGTGTTGACATGTTTTTTTGAATAAATGTCAGTTCTTTACGAATGTTGTGCATATCTTCATCTGAAAATACCGCGTTTACAACAATAACAGGAAGATCAAAATCATCAATCGGAATTGTAGAGATGATTAAATCTGCCGGATGTTCTTCCAGAACTTTGGCTGCATTATGAATAGAGGCGATTGCGGCGATATTAACATTAAAATGCCTTTTTAACTGTGTTGCAATATAATTGCTGGTGGCGATTCCCCCATGGCATATAACTATGATATCAGGAATAGTCATATTGTTTTTATTTTTTTCCAAGGCAGTTAATATATGCATTAAAATATAAGCAATTTCTCCGTCATTAAATGAGAGATGAAGTGCGTTCTCTAATATATAAATGTTTTCTTTTAAAAATTGAAAGTCCGATTGATATTTTTGTGTGATTTCAGACAGATATGGATTTTCAATTATTACATTTTTCTTTAGTCGATTGTAACATGCAGAAATGTGCGCGCTTAAGTATTCTATTAAGGATTCGTCTTCTATTAAATTGTATTTATAAAATGAAGATACCTCCGTTAATAGTTCTTTTATAACCAAGGTGAAAAGAAATTCGTTGTATGTATCAGAATGTGCATTGTCAATAAGTTTATAATGCTGGATTCTGTTTGTGAAATAAGCAGACTCAAATGAGTCAATCACCATTGTTTCAGAAAGCTTGTAAAATACATATTCAGAAAAAAGTGTCAATTGAGTATAGTCTTTGTTCGTGTCTATATTATCTGCTGATGTTATAGGATATCCTGATTGATTGCGTATAAGGGATATTAATAATATGGACACGGTTTTATAGAAATCGTAGTCAGTCATATGAAGCCCAATCTTGTTTTCTGCTTCATTAATAGCAGATTCGGCTAACTGTCGATATTTTTCCATCTTAATATAATTACATATATAACTAATGCAGGGATTTGAGGGAGCATTAATAAAATAATCACTGATAACATCATTTTCATCGAAAATCTGAAGTAAAAGATTACGACGGTCGGATTCCTGACATTGAATGATGGAGCCACGATATTTGTTTTCGCAAAAGGAAATATGATTGCGAGTAAAACGATTACGTACTTCTTTTAAATCACTGGAGACAGTGTTTTGGCTAATATATAGTATTTCATTAAAGTCCGAATGATGCACAGGACCAGTGGATATTAAAAAAATAATTGCAATAATTGCCTGACGTTCTGCGGCAGATAAGCGATATTCGTAAAATGACATTGTCTGCATAGAGGTAATTAAATATCGAAAAGCTTCTTCCGATAATTCACAGCGGAATTCTTTTCCATCAAAAGAAAAGAATTTTTTTAAATCAAATTGTATTAAATAATCACAGATTTCATCCCAGTAATTATACAAAGTTCTTGTACCAACCGTTAACTGGGAAGAGATATTGTCTGCCTGTAGAGGCTTATTATTATTATGTATTAGTTTTTTTAGTAGATTAAATGATTTTATATTCATAGTAGTCACCTCTGATTGTAATATATTATAACATGTAAGAGGATGAGTGATACACAAAATGTTTCAATGGAAAATGAAAGCTTTTGACTGTGCAGTCACATTTACAAGGAATACAAACTTTCATAAAATAGAGAAGTAAACAGGAGTGTACGGGTCATTTTATTGGAGTACAATATGAACTACAAAAGATGTCGACATTAAATCTTGAATTACAGGAGGTATGACACAATGAGGAAAATCAACGTATTAGTTGCTTGTGGTGGAGGAATTGCTACATCGACGTTTGCGGCAGAAGAAATAAAGAAAATTGCCAGTGAATGTGGAGTGGATGTTGATGTGACAAAACATCCGTTGATAGATGTGCCTGCAGTGGCAAAAGAATATGATGTGTGTTATGTAACATCGAAGTATTCTCAGGATGTAGGAACACCTATTTACCAGGTAAACGGATTAATTACAGGTATGGGTGAAGAAGAAGCTATCGAAAGGATTCAGAAATCACTAAAAGAAATCAACGAAAAAATTAATGGATAGTACATGTCTTTATAAGAGACAGGAGGGTAAATATGTCGATAATTAACAGTGTAGTTCAATTTATTATGGATCTTGGTGGAGGTATTTTTCTGCCATTTACAATTACAGTACTTGGATTATTATTTAGTGTCTGCTGATTAATAGTCAAAAGCTTGAAAATACTGAATTTCTGTTC
>JAUNDE010000089.1:0-279 GCA_030526265.1 Eubacteriales bacterium
AGGCGGTGATATTTATATCTCAGTTATGACAATAGTTTCCAGTGTGCGGCAATTAGTAGAAACACCGCTCCATGCCATAAATGAGGGGGCATCTCCTATTTTAAGCTACAACTATGGGGCACGTAACCCAGAACGTGTAAAGAAAGCAGGTATGGTGATGAGTGTTATGGTATTTGGATATACAGCCATAATCTGGAGTGTGATCATTCTTGCCCCGGCATCGTTGATACGGGTATTCAGTTCAGATACGGTTCTGATGCAGGATGCGGTACCTGCGTT
>JAUNDE010000089.1:289-2428 GCA_030526265.1 Eubacteriales bacterium
AACAGTATTTTGCTGCATTTATTTTTATGGATCTGCAATACATTGGTCAGACCATATTTAAATCTTTAAACAAGAGAAAACAGGCAATTTTTTTCTCTTTACTTCGAAAAGTATTTATTGTAGTTCCGCTTACATATTTTATGCCCTATGTTCTTCATATGGGAACAGCGGGAGTTTTTTTGGCAGAGCCGGTGTCCAATGTTATTGGAGGAAGCCTATGCTTTATCACCATGCTATGTATTGTGTTACCAGAAATGAAACAAATGGAAAAGAAAAGCTGCATTTGAATAAAATCAAATGCAGCTCAGACTGTCGACAAAGTCCCGCTCACTTCAATCTGAGCGGGACTTTTCTTGTTTTTTGTGGTACAATGAAACAAGAAAACAAAAGGCGGTGAATGTCAATGATGTCCCAGAAAACTCCAGATAATCGTTCTCAGGTTCAGTTCGTATGCCTCGATGACTTAGTACCACAGGATCATCTCCTGCGAATCATCGATAAGGCTATTGATTGGACTTTTATTTATGCTCTTGTTCAGGATAAATACTGTGAAGATAACGGTCGTCCAAGTATTGATCCAGTTACACTGATCAAGATAGCATTCATTCAGTACCTTTACGGAATAAAGAGTATGCGTCAGACAATTCGGGACATCGAAGTCAACGTCGCATACCGATGGTTCATCGGACTAGACCTCTATGATAAGGTCCCTCATTTCTCAACTTTCGGAAAGAATTATACGCGCAGATTTAAAGATACTGATCTCTTTGAACAGATTTTTCAGCACATCCTGGAAGAATGCTACCGTTTCCATCTTGTGGATCCATCGGAAGTTTTCGTGGATGCAACACATGTAAAAGCACGTGCCAATAATAAAAAGATGCAGAAAAGGATCGCCCATCAGGAAGCTCTGTTCTATGAAGAAATGCTTAGAAAAGAGATTAATAAAGATCGAGAGGACCATGGAAAGAAGCCGCTGAAAAAGAAGAAAGATGATGACGATGATCTTACCGGTGGTTCCAGAAGCACAGGACGTTTTCCTGATTCAACAGATGATCTTCCATCTGACGAGAAGACCATCAAAAGCAGCACCACAGATCCTGAAAGCGGTTGGTTTCGGAAAGGTGAACATAAGCATGTATTCGCCTATTCAGTAGAAACTGCATGTGATAAACATGGCTGGATACTAGATTTTTCGGTATCGCCCGGAAATGAGCACGATAGTCGAACCTTTAAAAGTCTGTACGATAAAATCGCTCATCTTGGAATGGAATACTGCATTGTTGATGCCGGATATAAGACCCCTGCTATCGCAAAGCTTCTCCTTGATGATGGAGTAAAGCCATTGTTTCCGTATAAGCGTCCGATGACAAAAGAAGGTTTCTTCAAGAAAAGCAATTATGTCTATGACGAAGCATATGATGCGTATCTATGTCCGAATGACCAGATGCTAAGATATAGAACTACAAATAGAAATGGCTATCGCGAATACAAAAGCGATGGAAGAATCTGTGCCGAATGTCCGTATGTATCCCAGTGCACAGCAAGCCGTGATCATGTAAAGTTAGTCACAAGACATATCTGGGAACCGTACATGGAAGTCTGTGAAGACATCCGATATACTATTGGAATGAAGGAACTGTATTCACACCGGAAAGAAACGATAGAGAGAATCTTTGGCACGGCCAAAGAGAATCATGGATTCAGATATACACAGATGTATGGAAAAGCGAGGATGAAAATGAAGTCCGCGCTTACGTTTGCGTGCATGAATTTAAAGAAACTGGCAACAATCAAACATAGATGGGAACTAGGAATGGCATGATGTTCATTCCTAGTTCATTATCAACCTTTGAAAATGAGAAATTAAAACAAAACAAAATCAAAGAGACAGAAAAGCCGCCTTTGGAAACTGTGTTTCCAGAGACGGCTTTGTCTACACTCTGAGACAGCTATTAAGCTGTCTTTTTTATATGAGCAAAGCGATAAGCCGGGTTATGTCGTGGATGATCATCTATCCAGGTCTGGTGTCGCCACCAGACTCAAGCGACCTACCTGAAGCTGACGGGCAGCCATATGCTTCTTATTCGGTCTTGCTTCGGATGGGGTTTACATGTGCCCTCTCTGTTACCAGAGAGG
>JAUNDE010000090.1:0-1101 GCA_030526265.1 Eubacteriales bacterium
GAACCAAGAAGGATCACGATCAATGCAAAACAGCACGAGGAAGAACGCTACTATGTATACGCCAAAGGTAAGCTGGACAGCATCTACAGGAATGCGAATACAGCGATCGTAAAAGCAGATGAACTTTTTGGTGTTGTGGTAGATCAGAATCAGCAGTACATCTTGGAAAGAGTAAATAAGAAAACATTAAGCGCCATCATCCTGGATACAATCCCAGAGTGCTTCCTTAAGGGAAATATGAATATCTGCAGGCACAGCTTCCAGATAAGATGGTACTGAATCTGGCTGGATGTAACATGGATCAGATCCTGTACTTTATCAGTGCAGGTAATCCGGTGATTGCGGATACCATAGATGGAGTAAGAGTATTGATCGAATATGATCAGTGGGGAAATATCAGATACTATAAACCGGGGGCAGAGGATACGTATCTGCTCAGTGATGAAGATTCCCTGGAACTGTTTGAAAAATCAGATAACATTTTTGTGGGATTTTTGGATAAGTATAAGGAGTAAAAGATGGACATCATAGAAATTTTAAAAGCGATCTTGTTCGGTATCGTAGAAGGGATTACAGAATGGCTGCCAATCAGCAGTACAGGTCATATGATCCTGTTGGATGAATTTGTCAAGCTGAATGTATCAGAAGAATTTTTGTCAATGTTTCTCGTTGTGATTCAATTAGGTGCGATCCTTGCGGTTGTATTATTGTATTTCCCAAGGTTATGGCCATTTTCTCTGAAAGAACAGTATTTCATTAAGAAAGAAACATTTTCCATGTGGTTTAAGATTCTGGTGGCATGTGTGCCGGCTGCAGTGGTGGGAATCCTGTTTGATGAGAAACTGGACGAATTATTCTATAATTATCAGACCGTTTCTCTGGCACTGATCGTATTTGGTATTCTGTTTATCCTGATCGAACACCAGAATAAGGATATGAAGATCAGAGTAAATTCCATTGCGGAACTTACGTATCCAATGGCAATCTGGATCGGAGCATTCCAGTTGATTGCAGCAGTATTTCCGGGAACCTCCCGTTCTGGAGCAACGATCCTGGGCGCGATCATGATCGGTATCTCCAGAACTGTAGCAGCAGAGTTTA
>JAUNDE010000090.1:1113-2423 GCA_030526265.1 Eubacteriales bacterium
TCTGCTGGGAGTTGGTATGCTGGTAGCATTTGTGGTATCTATCATCGTGATCAAGATGCTGCTGGGATATATCCGCAAGCATAGCTTTGTAGTATTTGGCTGGTACCGAATTATTCTTGGTATTGCAGTGCTGGCATATTTTTGGATGAGATAGAGAAGAAAGGAAGAGTCACAAAGTGGCTCTTTCTTCGTTAAGAAGGGATGATGAGATGAAGATTATAATGCCGGAAGCGGTAAAAGAGATTATCGATTCCCACACAGACGCTTCTCGTGGCCGTGCCACAGGCCGTCTGGCAGGCTCGCTTTACGAAGAAATTGATTCCATCAAAAAACTGATTGTTGATACTTTGGCCGCCATTGAAGTTGAAATCGAATACCCGGAAGACGAAGAAACAATTGCCGATGCTTTTGACTCTTCTGATATTAAGGCAGCCAGAGACCGTCTTTCAGAACTTGTAGATTCGTGGAAAGGTGAAAAGCTTTATCAGGATGGTGCCCGGGTAGTTCTCTGCGGCCGTACAAACGCCGGTAAATCTTCTTTGTTTAATGCAATCCTTAAAGAAGAGCGTGCAATCGTTTCGGATATTGAAGGAACAACCCGAGACTTTCTTGAAAGCTGGGCAAGCTTTGACGGAATTCCTGTCCGCCTTTTTGATACAGCAGGCCTTCGCGAAACTGAAGATGTTATTGAAGCTCAGGGCGTTGAGATTACAAAAAATCTTTCTACTGATGCTGATGTAGTTCTTTATCTTGTTGATTCAAATACAGGTATTTCCGAAGAAGATGTGATGTTCCTGGAAAAATGCCAGGAGCCTGTTTTACTGGTCTGGACAAAAAGTGATGTGACAGGTGAAAAAGCAGAACATAAGCTTGATGAATCTGTTGAAAAAAGAATTCCGAATTTCCGCGGACAGGTTTCCATCAGTTCAAAAAAAGGAAGCGGTTTTGACGCACTTTATAAAGCGGTAAAATCAATTCTTACATCAGGGCTTTCTACTGAACGTACTCAGGCAGGACTTGGTTCTGAACGCCAGAAAGAAGCCGTTGCAGAAGCATTGGAATGTGTTGAGCACGCACTTCTTTCTGCAGCCGACAATTATACTCTTGACGCCGTAGTTCAGGATCTTGAGGACTGCCTCGATGCCCTTGGCGTTGTCACCGGTGACGTAACTCCAGACGACGTCCTCGGCAGCATCTTCGCAAATTTCTGCGTAGGAAAATAGCAGGATTAAATCAAATAACTTTGTTTATATACGTTTAATGAATTACTCCCAGTCACAAAAATGGGTGTGTCAGGACGCTAGTTTGGG